>JAICKA010000158.1 GCA_025928185.1 Gemmatimonadaceae bacterium | reverse complement strand
GCATCAAACGGGTGCACGTGGAAACCTGGGTCCGCACTCGTTCGTAGGAAGCAGGGGCCAATTCCGGGCGGCACCCTGCATGTCAGTTCGGCTCGTTCGCCGCCGCCGACCTCTTTCAGGATCCGAGCATGCCAGGACTCATCTCCGCCGCACGGTCCGCTCAACAGCCGGCGGGAGCCGGTGCGCAGACGCCGTCGGTGGACATTGCGATTCCGCAGGGCGCGAGTCTCCTGGCGCTACGTCAGCAGGCGGCGCAGCTCCGCGTGCAATTGGCGGGGCTCAGAGCGCAGTGGCAGGGGCTGCAGGATCAGCTTCAGTCGATGCGGCTCGATAATCCGGCGCGTCCTCCTGTCCAGCAACAGGCGGCGGACGTTGGGGTTCAGATCGCACAAGTCCAGGGGCAGCTGGCAGAGATTCAGGAGCAGATCGCGGTTCGCGGAGGCCGGGCGTCGGTCGTCGTCCGACCGCCGGACTACAACCGGGGTCCCGATCCGGACATGATCGTCGGACTCTCGTTCGTGCTCCTGCTCGCGGTGACATTGCCATTCGCGATCGCATTCGCGCGGCGGCTGGCACGACGCGGGTCTGCGGCGCACGATGCGCGTCTCGATCTGACGGCCCCGCGACTCGACCGCATCGAACAGGCGGTGGACGCGATCGCGATCGAAGTCGAGCGGATCTCGGAGGGACAGCGATTCGTGACGCGGCTCCTGGCCGAACGGCCGGCGCAGGCGGCGGGGGTTCAGCATGCGGAGCCGGCTGCCGAAGGACAGGCGCGTGCGCTGGGAGCGGGCCCGATGCAGGAGATCCGGACGCCGCAGCGTCAAACAGTCCGCAGCTCCAACACGCCGCACTGAGCGGTAGCGGGCAATGCGAAACCCCGGAATCACCGCGCGCGTAAATTGAATCATGTCGATCGCCAATCACCCGAGCATACTGACGATGCCTCCCACTGCGACACTCAGGCAGGATGTCCGGATCGTACCGGCAGCGCCTGCGGCTCCACAGGCACCCGCCGTTGCGGACATGAATGTCCAAATCGAAGCGCTCGCCAGCCGAATGGCGCAGCTCGAGCTTCAGCGCGTGGGCATGATCGGGGACCTGCGGTCGAGCGATGCAGCCGTGCGCAGTGCTGCTCAAGGACGCATGCGTGTGCTCGAGTCGCAGATCGCGCAAACGAAAGCGGAGTTGCAGCAGGTGAGCACGGCGATGGCGGCTCAACCGGGCGAGGTGATCGTTGCGCCCCCGCCGCCGGTCTTCTTTCGCAACGGACCCGACGCGCACGACATCGAGGTCATGGTGCTCTTCGCGATGGCGTTCGTCATCCTGCTGCCGATCGTCATCGGCATCGGGCGCCGGATCGGGCGCAAGGGCGCACCCGCCTCGCCGCCGATGCCCGACAACCTCTCGCCGCGGCTCGATCGCATGGAGCAGGCGATCGACGCCATCGCGATCGAGGTCGAGCGGATCTCCGAAAGCCAGCGGTTCATTGCCAAGGTGCTGGCCGAGCGCGGCGAGACGCCGGCGATCTCCGCCCACGTTTGAGTCGTCGTCCCGAACCGACGACTTCAGAATATGCAAATGGCCGGGCAGCGAGCTGCCCGGCCATTTGCTTGCGTGCTGATGTGCCGATCCCTCAGGGCTGCGGGCCGGCGTTCTTCACGGATTCCGGAACGAACTTCTCGAACTTCTGGAAGTTCTCCTTGAACATGCCGGCGAGCTTCTTCGCCTGCGCGTCGTAGGCTGCGCCGTCGGCCCAGGTTTCGCGCGGCGAGAGCACGCTGTTCGGCACGCCCTGCACGGCCTTTGGCACCATCAGGCCGAACATCGGGTCCTTCACCAAGTCGACGTGCGACAGATCGCCGCGAAGCAGCGCGTGCACCATGGTGCGCGTGTGCGACAGCTTCATCCGCGTGCCGACGCCATACGGGCCGCCGGTCCAGCCGGTGTTGACGAGCCACACATCGGATTGATGCTGGTCGATCAGTCGGCCGAGCATCTCCGCGTACTTCGACGGATGCCAGACGAGGAAGACGTCGCCGAAACAGGCGGAGAACGTCGCCTGCGGCTCCTTCACGCCGCGCTCGGTGCCGGCGACCTTCGCCGTGTAGCCGGACAGGAAGTAGTAGAGCGCCTGATCGTGCGTGAGCTTCGAGACGGGCGGCAGCACGCCGAAGGCATCCGCTGTGAGCAGCACGATGTTGCGCGGATGTCCGCCGCGCCCCGACGGCACGTGATTCCTGATGTAATGCAGCGGATACGAGACTCGCGTGTTCTCGGTGATCGACTGATCCTCGAACTTCACCGTGCGCGTGAGCGGATCGAGCACGACGTTCTCGAGGATCGTGCCGAACATCTGCGTGGTGCGATAGATGTCCGGTTCGCCCTCGGGCGAGAGGTTGATCGCCTTCGCATAGCAGCCGCCCTCGAAGTTGAACACGCCTTCGGGAGACCAGCCGTGCTCGTCGTCGCCGATCAGCGAGCGATTGGGATCGGCGGAGAGCGTCGTCTTGCCCGTGCCGGACAGGCCGAAGAAGAGCGCCGTGTCGCCGGCGGGGCCGATGTTGGCCGAGCAGTGCATCGACAGCACGCCTTCCTTCGGCATGTAGTAGTTCATCACCGTGAACATCGCCTTCTTCAGCTCGCCGGCGTACCGCGTGCCGCCGATGAGAATCATGCGCTTGGCGAGGTTGAGCACGACGAACGTGCCGGTCCGCGTGCCGTGACGGCCGGGGTCGGCCTGCATCTCCGGCGCGTGCAGCACGGTGAAGTTCGGATCGAACGTCGGCAGCTCGGTGGCCTCGGGCCGGATGAACATGTTGCGCACGAACGCCATCTGCCACGCGTTGGGCGACACGTAGCGCACTGACAGACGATACTTTGGATCGGCGCCGCAGTAGAGGTCCTGGACGAACAGCTCGTCGCGCTCGTCGAGGTAGCTCTGGACGTCGGCGAGCAGCGTTTCGAAGTGCTCGGGCGACATCGGGCGATTGACGCGGCCCCAGTCGACGTCGTGCTCGCTCGACGGTTCCTTGACGAGAAACTTGTCGTTGGGTGAGCGGCCGGTGTGCGGTGCGGTGACGCTGGCGAACGGACCCATGTCGGCCACTTGCCCTTCCCCGCGCCGGATCGCGTCCTGAATGAGGACGGGCGGCGTGAGATTCCAGTGGACTTCGCCCTTGGGGTTCAGTCCCTGTGCTTCGAGACCTGCATTGCGTTGTAAACCGGCGTCGTCCTGCGGCGTCGTCTGTGTCGCCATCATAACCTCGAGTAGATCGTCGTTGGCGCGGGAGTGGGCGTCGATCGGTTGACGAACCCCGCGGGATTTGACCGCTCCTGTGCGTCCACCACGGCCACCGCGGCCATGTAGACGATGTCCTGGACGTCGGCACCGCGCTCGAGCACGTGCACCGGCCGGTTCATGCCAACGAGAATCGGTCCGATCGGCGTGGCGCCGCCCAGGTGATTCAACAACTTGTAGGCGATGTTGCCCGCGCTCAAGTTCGGGAAAATGAGCACGTTCGCCTGCGTCTTGAGCGTACTGAAAGGATAATCGCGCTGGATGATTTCCGGATCGAGCGCGGTATCCGCCTGCATCTCGCCGTCCACGACCAGCGAGGGATCGCGCTGCCGCAAGAGCTGGACGGCACGCGCCATCTTCTCCGTTTCGGGATGCCGCACCGATCCGAAGTTCGAGAACGACAGCATGGCGATGCGCGGTTCCACGCCCATGGTGCGCGCGATGCGGCTCGCCGCGTACCCGATCTGCGCCAGCTGCTCGGCCGTGGGGTCGATGTTGACCGTCGTGTCGGCGCAGAAGATCACCTGCTTCTCGAATACTAACATGTACATGCCGCTGACGAGTCCCGCGCGGGGATGCGCGCCGATGACCTCGAGCGCGGGGCGGATCGTTTCGGGGTAGTGCATGTTCACGCCGGAGACGAGCGCATCCGCGTGGCCGCGGCTCACCATGCACGATCCGAAGTAGTTGCTGTTGTACAGCCGGCGGCGCGCTTCCTCGAGGCTCATGCCTTTGCGCTGGCGGCGCGCCCAGATGTGCTCCGCGTATTCTTCGCGCAGCAGCGACGTCGCCGGGTCCTCGATGACGATCTCGTCGAGCGGAATGTTCGCGGCGTGCGCCTTCTGCTCGATCGTCTCGCGATTGCCGAGCAGAATCGGCTCGGCGATACCATCCTCGACGCAGATGCGCGCGGCGCGGATGATCTTCGGCTCCTCACCTTCGGGAAAGACGACGCGCTTGGGGTTGCTCATCGCGCGATTGATCAGCCCGCGCATCAATCCGCGCGCACGCCCGAGCCGGCTCTCGAGCTTTTCGCGATATTCGTCGAGATCGATGAAGTCGTTGGCCGCGCCGCTGACGACGGCGGCCCACGCCACGGCGGGTGCGACCCACAGCAGCACGCGCGGATCGAACGGGAAGGGAATGAGATATTCCGGCCCGAACTGCACCTCGCGGAGCCCGTACAACGCGGCGACGCTTTCCGGCACGTCTTCCTTGGCGAGCAGCGCGAGCGCGCGGGTCGCCGCCATCTTCATCTCCTCGTTGATCTCCGTGGCGCGAACGTCGAGCGCGCCGCGAAAGATGAACGGAAATCCGAGGACGTTGTTGACCTGATTCGGATAGTCGCTGCGGCCGGTGGCGATGATCGCGTCGTCGCGAACGGCGCGCACTTCCTCTGGAAGAATCTCCGGCACCGGATTGGCGAGCGCGAAGATGATCGGTCTGGGCGCCATGCGGGCGACCATCTCGCCGGTGATCGCGCCTGCCACGGACAACCCGACGAAGACGTCTGCGCCGACGAGCGCGTCGGCGACCGTGCGCGCCGTGGTCTCGACCTGGAAGCGCGCCTTGTACGGATCCATGCCCGTGCCGCGGCCGCGATAGATGACGCCTTCGCGATCGCACATGATGATATGCTCACGGGCGACGCCGAGCCGCACGTAATGCTCCGCCGTCGAGATTGCCGCCGCACCGGCGCCGGAGAAGACGATGCGCACGCTCCCGATGTCCTTGCCTACGCACTCGAGCGCGTTGAGCAGCGCGGCGCCGGAGATGATCGCGGTGCCGTGCTGGTCGTCGTGGAAGACTGGAATCTTGAGCGTCTTCCGAAGCGTCTCCTCGATGTAGAAGCAATCGGGGGCGCGGATATCCTCGAGATTGATGCCGCCCACCGTTGGCTCGAGCAGCTGGCAGAACTTGACGACGTCGTCCGGATTCTCGGAGCCGACCTCCAGGTCGAAGACGTCGAGATCGGCGAACTGCTTGAAGAGGTTCCCTTTGCCTTCCATCACCGGCTTGCCGGCGATCGCGCCGATGTTGCCGAGTCCGAGCACCGCGGTCCCGTTCGTGACGACGGCGACGAGGTTGCCCTTGGCGGTGTAGGTGTAGGCGAGGTCCGGATCGCGCTTGATCTCGAGGCAAGGCTCGGCGACGCCCGGTGAATAGGCGAGCGAAAGATCGCGCTGATTGGCCAGCGGCTTCGTGGGTACGACCGCGATCTTGCCCGCGCGGCCGTGCGCGTGGTAGTCGAGAGCGTCTTGGCGTTTGGTCACAGGGGTGAAAACTAGTGGATTAT
>JAICKA010000035.1 GCA_025928185.1 Gemmatimonadaceae bacterium | reverse complement strand
TCGGCGTGCTGATCATGTCCATCGCGGTGATCGCCGTGACGAAGATCATCTTCGGCGTGGCGATCTGGGTGACCGCAATCGCGATCATTCTCTCATTGCCGCTGATGCTCGTCGGTCTGCGCGTGCTCGGCGAAACGAACTGGGGACCGATCAGCGCGCTCGCCAATCTCATGCAAGGCGTGTTCGGCATTCTCGTGCCGGGCTCGATCAGCGTGAACATGGTGGCGAGCGGCACCACGGGCATCATCGCCACCGATTCGGAAGCGTTGATGCAGGACTATCGCGCCGGCTTCATGATCGGCTCGACGCCGAAGAACATGGCGATCATGCAGCTCATCGCCACGCCGGTAGGCGCCGCGGCGGTCGCGTGGATGTATCCACTCCTCCGCAGCACGTATGGCATCGTTGGCAACAACGCCGGACTGTCCTCGCCCACGTCGCGCCGCTGGGCGGGGTTCGCCGAAATCCTGTCGCGCGGCACGAGCGCGCTGCCGCACGGTGCAGTGACCGCGCTCGTGATCGCGTCGATTCTCGGGATCATTCTCGCGATCATGGAGACTCGCGGCGCACGCTGGATTCCGTCGCCCACCGGTATGGGCATCGGCATGCTCGTGCCATTCGCCGTGGTGCTGGTGATGTTCTTCGGCGGTGTGGTCGACTCCGTGTGGCGCCGCCTGCGCCCGGGCTCGAACGAGCAGTTCATGGTGCCGCTCGCGTCAGGACTCATCGCCGGTGAAGCCATCGTCGCCGTAGTGATTCCGCTACTCGTGGCGATCGGCGTCGTGCACTGACGCGAGCGTCGATCCGCTACCGTGGCCAGAACCAGACGAATAACAGCCCCGTGATGATCGCGTAGATGATCCCGTCGATCGTCGCCATGATCGTCGTTCGCCACGGCCGGCCGTACCAGATCGACACCTGCCAGAGCGCCATGGCGTAGCCGAGGAGCGAGGTGAGCGCGATGACGTGGAAGACGCGGTGGCCTGCCGCACCAGTCGGAAGCGCCTGCTGCGCGACGAGTGCCGTCAGAATGTCGACGACGAGCAGATAAACGAACCATTGCCCCAGCAGTGGGCCCATCGGTCGGATGCCATTCGGCAGCATGCGCAGAATGAACACCGGGCCACGATTCGCCCGCTCGACGAACTCCGGCGACTTCAGCGCCTCCATGTCTCCGGCCCGTGGCACCATGTACTCGCCGGGTGGAATTGCCAACGGCCTGACCGCGTCCATGAGCGCATTCTCATCGGGCACGCGTGGGAATTCATTCTTGTGCCAGGGCAGCAGCATGTGGATGATCGAGCTCGCGACGAACACGATCACCGCGGACAGGATGATCGGAAGCCACAACGCGGCCAATGATGTCATGGGTGCTCTCCGGCGGAGGGGGGACGTCGATGTGAGACGTGAAGCCAGTCTGAGCGCCCTGAACTGACGACAGTCGGGCGAAATGCGCAATGGCCGGCGGAGCTATGCCGTCGGCCGCCTGCGCGGAGGCCGCCGCCAACATCCGAGTTCGTGGTCGTCGACGATTCCCACCGCCTGCATCCAGGCATACACGATGGTTGGACCGACGAACTTGAATCCGCGCCGCTTGAGCTCCCGGGAGATCTGCTCGGAGAGCGGCGAGGTGACCACGCGCGTGCGCCCGTCGCCCCGCAGCACGCGGCCATTGCTGAAGCTCCAGCAGAAGTCGTCGAAATCCTCGCCGCGTTCGGCCATCTCGCAGTGGATGCGCGCGCCCTGAACGGTCGCCTCGATCTTGGCGCGCGCGCGCACGATACCGGGGTTCGCCAACAGACGCTCGACCTCGCGGCTGCCGAACCGCGCAACCTTGAATGGATCGAAATCGGCAAAGGCCTTGCGAAATGCCTCGCGCTTTCGCAGCACGATGCTCCACGACAATCCCGCCTGAAAACCCTCGAGCATCAGCATTTCCCACAGCATGCGCGGATCGTGCTGCGGAACGCCCCACTCCTCGTCGTGGTAGGCGCGCATGAGCGGATCGTCACCGGCCCACTTGCAACGACGACGTTCGGCGACGTGATCGCTTGGCCCTGGCATGATCCTCCTCCGTCAGTGCGTTTGGTCGCCGGCTTCCAACGCCGCCAGCGTCGTCTCGTTGAGCCCAACCAGCTCGAGGAGCTTGATCGCGTTGCTCGATGACGCCAGTCCCGGCCGCAGCTTGTAGTCGAACCACATCGTCGAACCCTCCGCCTCGTCGCGAAACTGCTCGACGAGATGCACCGGACGCACGTGCGGGGCGAGCTCCGCGTCGCGCGCCATCTCGGGATCATGGGTCGCGATGACACCGATCGCCGTCGTGTGCACGAGATGCCGCAGGATCAGCACGAGCGCGGCACGTCGATCAACCGCGTTCGTGCCGCGCAGCAGCTCGTCGCCCAGGTAGAGCAGGGGGCAGTCGGCAGCGTCGTGCGCCGCCTCGACGATCGAGCGCACCCGAAGCAGCTCGGCCATGTACAGTGACAGCCCGCGCTCCGGCGCATCGTTCGCGTTGATGCTCGTCCGCACGCGCATGCGAGTGAGCCTGAGCTCCGCCGCGCACACCGGAGCGCCGGCGTTCGCGAGCACGACGTTCAGGCCGATCGCGCGCAGCAGCGTCGTCTTGCCGGCCATGTTGGACCCGGTGACGAGCAGGATCGGCTGTGGCTCGCCGATCGCGAGATCGTTCGCCACGCGTACGTCGGGCGCCAGCAGCGGGTGGCCGAGTCCGGACCCATCGAGTCGCGCCGGTGTGTCGCCGGTGAGCGCGGGATACGTCCAATCAGGATTCTCATATGCGAGCGTCGCGAGCGCGGCGAGCGCCTCCAGGGCAGCGAGCGCAACGAGCCATCTCCGCAACGAGCCGCCGTGGCGCCGCCGCCAGCCTTCGAGCCCCGCGATCACGTGAAAATCCCACAGCACCAGCACCTGCAAGGCGACGTGCGCCATCGGCGAGTAGCGCACTTCGCCAAACCGCGCCAGGCGATCGAGCGCGGCGAGTGCATCCGCTGATCCGATACCGCCGGTGCGATCGAGCAGCGTGCGCAACTCCTCGTTCTCCCGCGGCGCCTGCTGGGCGTGACGGAACAGCCGCGCATATCCGGTGAGCCGTCCGCTCTGACCGATGCTCGCAGTCAGCGCCTCTTCGAGCCTGCGGCGAAGGGCCGCCGACAGCACGATGTTGGCAGCGATCAGCAGCACCACCACCAGGACGGGGATCAGGTTGGCGATCGCGCCGGCGATCGAGAGGAGCGTGGCGACCGTCAGAATGCGCGCCGTCCAGCGGAGCGCCGGCCGCTGACTGAGCCAGCCGTCTCCTTCCGCCCAGGCCAGCAGCTCGTCGATCGATGCGGCATCCGCGCGCACGTCATTCGCGTGCGCGGCGAGCTGTTCGCGCCATTCGTGGGCCGGCGCGAGCTGCTGGATTGCGCGCTGACGCGCCGCGATCGTCGCGATCGGCGGCGGCGTTTCGGCGAGCAGCCATTCGCCGAGCACGGCGCGCGCCGCTGCCGTGACGCTCGGAATCAGGCGGATCAGCGAGTAATCGCCGGTGACGTTCAGGTCATCGGCGAACGCGTGGTCGTGGGGGTGCGTCAGTGATGCGGCCGGCGGTAGCGCATCCCACTCGCGAGCCGCGCGATGGGCGCCGAGCTCGCAGTTGCGCGCGCGCGTTCGCTCGAGGCGCAGCCGGTCGCGAATACCGGAATGCCAGGCGATCAGCGCGACGAGCGCGATGACCGCGACGGCGGCGACGATGCCGCCGGTGCGCGGTGCATCGCGCGAAATGATCGCCGCGGCCGCAATCACGATGGCGATGAAGCAGACGACGCGTGCCGCCCCAATCCCACGGTCGACGCGCCCGAGACTATGGGCGGCGCGCAGGTGTTCCTCGCGCCGTGCCGCGTAGTCTGCGCTGACTCCGCGGGCGCCGGGCTCGGTCACGCGCGGATGGCGGGCGCCGGCGACAGCGGCGGCAGCGCCGACTCGATCTCGTGCCGCTGCGACTCGAGCCAGGGCGGGAGCACGAGCTGTTCGCCGAGGTGCTCGAGCGGCTCGTCCGCCGTGAATCCGGGACCTTCCGTCGCGAGCTCGAACAGCACGCCGCCCGGCTCCAGAAAGTACACGGAGCGGAACCAGAAGCGATCGATCACGTCCGTCGGCCGGCGATGCGCATGCAGAATGCGCTCGCGCACCGCGCGCTCGATGGGCTCGTCGGCGACGCGCCAGGCGACGTGATGCATCGTGCCGACACCCCACGCACCGCGTGCGACGTTCGGCATTTCGCGAATCTCGACGTGCTTGCCCGATCCGCCGCCGTCGACACCGTATCGGTGCCAGCCGTTCTCCTCGCCGTAATCGCTGAAGCCGAGGACGGTCGTGACGAACGTCGCGGTGAGCGCGAGCTCGCGTTCCCACAGCCGCACGCCGTGCAGTCCGCGGATTTGATGCTCGCTCGGCACCGGACTGCGATCCCAGGCGCGAAACTCGCGCGGATCCCGCGTTTCCACGAGCGCCAACGCCTGGCCGTGGGGATCGACGAGCGGCAGCACGCGATCGCCGCGCCGCGTTTCAGTTTGCTGAAGTCGCGCGCCGTGCTCGGCGAGCCGTGCCTGCCAGTACTCGAGACTGCCGGCCGGGATCGCCAGCGCGATCTCGACACCCAACCCGATGCCGATCCGACCCGCCGGCGAATTCCGGAAGGGGAAGAACGTGAGATCGGTGCCGGGATGTCCGTCCGCATCGGCGTAGAACAGGTGATACGTCGCAGGATCGTCCTGATTGACGCTCTTCTTCACGAGGCGCATGCCGAGCACGCCGACGTAGAAGTCGAGATTTTCCTGCGCGTCGCCGCAGATCGCGGTGATGTGATGGATGCCGGAGATGTCGGACATGTGGCCGATCCAGTGGGCTGCAGCGAGACGGTAAGACGAGGTCCGTTCGCCGCCTGTACGACAGTACGAGACGGTACGGACATCAGAAGGCTAATACACGCGTGAAGACCCACGCCGAACCCCAGCAACCCACTAGTCCCTAGCAGCTAGTCCCCAGCGCCTAGATCTTATCTCCCATGACCAACCTCCTCGCCGCGCGGACGCAGATGGCGCTCTCGCTCGGCTTTCACATCATCTTCGCCGAGATCGGCATCGCCATGCCGGTGCTGATGCTGCTCGCCGAATGGCGGTGGCGGCGAAGCGGCGGGTTGGACGACGAGTATCTGCAGCTCGCGAAGCGATGGGCCAAGGGCAGCGCGATTCTGTTCGCGGTCGGCGCGGTGTCCGGCACCGTGCTGTCGTTCGAGCTCGGTTTGCTGTGGCCGGGATTCATGCAATTCGCCGGTCCCATCGTCGGCATGCCATTCTCGCTCGAGGGTTTCGCGTTCTTCACCGAAGCGATCTTCCTCGGTGTCTACCTGTACGCGTGGGGCCGCATCTCGGCCAGGGCGCATCTCGCGGCGGGCGTCATCGTCGCCGTGAGCGGTGCGGCGTCGGCGGTGTTCGTCGTGATGGTCAATGCGTGGATGAACTCGCCCACCGGTCTGCTCATGTCGGGCGGCCGCATTACGCACATCGATCCGATCGCCGGCATGCTGAACCCGTCGACGCTCCAGCAGGCGCTGCACATGCTGCTCGCGTCGTATGCCGCGACGGGACTCGCCGTCGCCGGCATTCACGCCGCCATGCTGCTGCGACGGCGCGACGCGGTGTTTCATCGGCATGCTCTGGGGCTCGCGCTGCTCGTCGGCGCTCCGGCGGCCGTGCTCCAGCCGCTGTCCGGCGATCTGAGCGCGCGCACGGTCGCCATGTGGCAGCCGGTCAAGCTCGCCGCTCTCGAGGGCCAGTTCGATACCGAGCAAGGCGCGCCACTGCGCATTGGCGGATGGCCGGACGTCGCTGCCAGGCAGACGAAGTACGCATTGGAGATTCCTCATGGCCTGTCGCTGCTTGCCTTCCACGACTGGAACGCCGAAGTGCGGGGCCTCACCGCCTTCGATCCCAGCGACTGGCCGCCGGTCGCGCCGGTTCACGTGGGATTCCAGATCATGGTCGCGCTGGGAACGCTGATGGCGCTCGTGAGCCTGTGGGCGGCTTGGGTGGCGCTGCGCGGACGACGATTCGCCGAGCACACGGCATTGCTGCGCGCGCTGGCGATCGTGACGCCGTTCGGCTTCGTCGCCACCGAAGCCGGGTGGACGGTGACGGAAGTCGGGCGACAGCCATGGGTGGTGCAGGGCATCCTCCGCACGTCCGACGCGGTGACCCCGATGCCCGGGCTCGTCGTTCCGATGATCGTGTTCGCGCTGCTGTACGTCGGTCTGTCGGCGATCGTCGTCGCGACCATCGCCGGCCTGGTGCGGGAAACACGGTGAGGAGCGCTCACTCATGGGGCTGATCGCGTCAATCGGCATGCCCGAGATCGTCGCCGGCATCATGGTGCTCGCGCTCAATGCGTACGTGCTGATGGGCGGCGCCGATTTCGGCGGCGGCGTGTGGGACCTGCTCGCGCGCGGCCCGCGCCGCGAGGCGCAGCGCGCGCTCATCGCCAGCTCGATCGCGCCGGTGTGGGAAGCGAATCACGTGTGGCTCATCGTCTCCGTCGTGATGCTGTTCACCGCATTTCCGGTCGCGTTCAGCACGCTCGGCATCGTGCTGCACATTCCGATTTCGATCATGCTCATCGGGATCGTGCTGCGCGGGTCGGCATTCGTGTTCCGGAGCTACGGCTCCGGCGTCGGACCGGCACGCCGGAGATGGAGCCTCGCTTTCGCCGGCGCGAGCATTCTGACGCCGCTCACGCTCGGGATCATCATCGGGACGATCGCGACGGGCGATGTCGGGAGCGCAGCGGGCGAAGTCGGAGCCGAATCATTCGCGCGCGTGTTCGTGTGGCCCTGGCTCGCCCCGTTTCCAATCGCCGTCGGCTGCTTCGCGCTGGCGTTGTTCGCCTTTCTTGCCGCGGTGTATCTGACCGTTGACGCCGCGGAGGCGCCAAATACGGCAAATGAGGAGACGGCGCGCGACGACTCGCCGCACACACGTGCCGAGCTCGCGGACGATTTCCGCCGCCGCGCGCTGATCATGGCCGCTCTCGTCTTCGTCACCGCGGCGGTCGCACTGGCGCTGTCGCGTGCCGCGGCCCCGCGGGTGTCGGCGCGCGTCGCCGGCGCGCCGTGGTCGATCGCGCTGCACGTCTGTACCGCGATTGCCGCGATCACGGCGATCGTTGCCCTCTGGCGCCGCCGCTACCGTGCCGCGCGGCTCGCCGCGATCGTGCAGGTGAGCTGCATTCTCTGGGGCTGGGCGTTCGCGCAGTATCCGTTCATCATTCCGATGACGCTCACCATCCGTCAGGCATCCGCGCCCGCGGTGACGTTGACGCTGCTGCTCTGCGGCCTCGCCGGCGGCGCGGCGATTCTCATTCCATCACTGCGCTACCTGCTGCGAACCTTTCACGGCGCGGACGACTCGATCACGTCATAGTAGTTCGCCAACGTCCCCGCCTTGAATGCGGCGAGCTGCTGCATCATCGACCCGAGCAGTTGCTGGCCGCGCAGGCCGGGGCTCTGCCGCCGGTAGTAGCCAAGCCCGTTGAAGACCGACCGGATGAACGTGCTCGACGAATCGATCGGCAGCGCCGACGCGTTCGTATAGAAGCGCCGCCAGTCGTCGTCCTGCTGAAACAGATATTGCTCGACGTTGGAGAGATAGAACGCCGTCACGGTTGCGTGGTGCGCCGTGAGGTAGTCGGCGACTGCGCGAATTGCCTTTGGGCCGGCGAAGTCGCCAACGACCGGCACGATCCGATTCTCCAGCTCGTCCGTGCGCAGCGCGCCATAGTTCGCTTCCGTCGCCAGATAGCTTCGGTGGACGCGCTCGCTGTCCGTTGCGACCATCAGCTGTGCGTAGCTCGGCATGCGGCCGCGTCCGTATCCGCCGTAGCCGCCGTAACCGCCGCGCTGCGCGAAGTTGTACGTGATATCCGGCCCAGCCGCCACGAACGCCCCGTAGACGTACGCGATCGTGGCCAGATCGTCATTCGACAACTGGAAACCGTGCTGGGTCGTGAGCCGGTCGTCGATCGCGGCGAGCGTCGTGCGATACAGCATGCTGTCGGACGGCACCTGTTCGTACGCGTCGAGCAGTGCCTCCGGCGTCGACGTGCTGTCGAGTCCCGCCGGCCGCGGCCGTGCGAACAATTGCGACAGGAATGCGGCGCGGCTCGGCGACGCTTCGATGAGCGCCTTGTACATCAGGTGCGTGAGCATGTTCTGCCGGCGGATATCGAAGATGAACGAGATCCGCGGCTGGAGCGCGACGATGTAGGTGAAGTTCTGATCGGGGCCGACGCCGAGGTACACGCCGCCCGGCCGCGTCGTCCGCAGCAGCTGCGGGATCACCCACTGATATCCCAGCTCGTTCGACACGAAGTTGTCGGACCGGAACGAGCCGCCCGGCTCGGAGATGCTGCTGACCAGCGACCAGAACGTCTGGTCGTCGAGTCGCGCCGGAATCGTCGATGCCGCCGCAGCGGAACCGTCGGTCTGCGCCGGCAGCTGAACCGCGGCGAGCGCCACGAGCGCCGAGCACACCACGAGCATTCGCCGGCGGCGAGCGGGCGCGATTCCCATCGGTCGGTCGAAGAGCATGCTCCATCCTGGACGGGGAGTGCTTGAAGATGCAGACGTGCGCGGCGCCGCGAAATGGCCATTCGTGTTCGGCGCGGCGCTGCTGTACTTTCTCCCGGCCCGCTCGTCACTCGGACCACATCCCCAACGCCCGATGCTCATCGACGTTCACAACCACTTCTATCCGCCGGCGTATCTCGAGGCGCTCCAGGCCGGCGACAGCACGGTCGAATTGACCATCGACGCCGACGACAACCCGTGTCTCCACTACCCGGGCGACTACAACGTTGCCGTGCGAGGCCATCGTGACATCGACTTTCGACACGCAGAGCTCGAGCGCGAGGGCGTCGACACGCAGATCATCACGTTCACCACGCCGGGCACCCATGTCGAGCCCGCGGAGCGCGCCGTTCGGTTCGCGCGACTGGTGAATGACGCGTACGCCACGATCGTTCGCGAGCGCGCGCCACGTTTTGCCGCATTGGCCACACTTCCGCTCTCCGACCCTGCCGCGTCGGTGGCCGAGCTCACGCGCGCCGTGACGTCGCTCGGCATGCGCGGCGCCATGGTGTTCAGCAACGTGAACGGCATCGCCCTGGCGGACCCGCGGTTCGACGCGCTGTGGGCCGAAGCGGACAGACTGCACGCCGTGATCCACATTCATCCCACGAACCCGGTCGGTGTCGAAGCGATGACCGACTACTGGCTGATGCCGCTCGTCGGTTTTCTCGGCGACACGACGCTGGCTGCCGCGAAGCTGGTGTTTGCCGGAGTGCCGGAGCGCTATCCCAACATCACGTGGATATTGAGCCACCTCGGCGGAGCGATTCCGTATTTGGCCGAGCGGCTGGACCGCGGCTGGGAGGCGTTCGCCGACTGTCGCACGGAGATTTCGCGCCGGCCGACCGAGTATTTGCGCAATTTCTATTTCGATACGGTGAACTTCGATCCCGCCGCCGTGCGGTTGGCCGTCGACTTTGCCGGCGCCGATCACGTGCTCGCCGCCAGCGACTACCCGCACCAGATCGGCAGCATCTCGAAGATGAAGTCGAGCCTCGCCGCGCTCAAGGTTACCGAGGCCGAGCGCAAGAAGATCCTCGGCGAGAACGCGCGGGCGCTGTACAACCTCTGAGCATTGAGGATCTCTGACGTCTGAATGCGGAAGAGGGGCTGCGGAAGACCGCAGCCCCTGCTCAGTCCCAACGCTTCAGCGCTCTACCGCCAGAACAGGTCGAAGTCGTAATACCCATACCCGCCCTGCGGATCGTTGACGCGCACGATCGTCGTCCACCCGTTGCGATTGCTCGGCTGCTGGACCACGCGCACCGTGCCGCGCCCCTGACTCTGCGCGACGTTCACGATGCCCACGTTTCGATTGGCGCCGCGGCCTTCGTTGACGCGAACGCCCGTCGGTTGCGCGCCGCTGAGTCGGCGATACGTGACGCGGCCGTTCCGGATCTGGATTTCCAGCTCGCCGTCGACGTTGCCGCTCCAATGCAGCAAACTCTGATCGTTCATGCCCATGCGGCCGTTCTCGCGGCCCATGCCGCGGCCGCGATCTCCCTCACGATAGCCGCCACGGTCTGCGCCGCGATCGACACCGCGATCGGCGCCGCGATCAGCGCCGCGATCCATGCTCGGCCGTCCCATCGATTGCCAGTAGCCGGTGATGTGGTAGTAGTCCGCGCCACTCCTCGGGTCCTGCACGCGCACCACGGCCGTGAAGCCGTTCCGCGCACTCGGCTGCTCCACGACTTCCACAGTGCCGCGGCCGTTCATCACCTGCAGCACGAGCTGGCCGTCCATGCGCGGAAGCGGGCGCATCACGCGCGACCGGGTCTGGCTGACGCTGCCAATGGAACGAGCCGAGAGATCGTTGCCGCGCATCGTGAGCTGGACTTCGCGATCGACCCGGCCGCTCCAATCAAAGACCTGTTCGCGTTGCGCGAACAGCATCGGCGCCGCACCCACGAGCATGACTGCCGCAAGCGGTAGCGAGCGCTGCATCCAACGTGACGTGTTCATTGGTGGGCTCCTGTGAGTTCTTTGATCGCACGTACGCGATCGTCTGCACTGGCTGAAGAGGGCAGCGGTTGTGCCGCCGCGCCGCCGGATCACGAAGTCCGGCCGCTGGCGCCGCCAACTGCTTGATGAACCGCGAGTTGCCGCCGGTAGCGCGCTCGAGCGCGCGTCGGCTTGTGATGTGACGCACGGGGCTGGCGGCCGCAACATGTCCAGGCCGCGAGACACACCGCCGTCCGCCCTCGCAGACAACCGCGCTCAGCTCGAGTAGTACGCCGCGTTCTCGTCGATGTAGCCGCGGCTCAGATCGCACCCATATGCCGTGGCCGCGGCAGTGCCGACGCCGAGCGCGATCTCGAGGTCGACGGTGTCGGCGGCCAGCGTGCGCCGAACGCTCGCCTCGTCGAAGTCGACACGCTGGCCGCGCGTCACGACCTGCTGTCCGTTGATCCACGCGTCCGTCGCGTCTGGCCGCACTGTACAGTCGACGCATTTGCCGATCGCCATGAGCAGGCGGCCGACGTTCGGATCGGCGCCGTGCACCATCGTCTTCACGAGGGGCGAGTCGACGACACTCCGGGCAATGCGGCGCGCCTCGAGCTCGCTGGCCGCGCCGCGCACGGACACTCGAATCAGGTGCTCCGCGCCTTCGCCATCGCGCGCGAGCATCTCGGTCATTCGCAGACAGCCGGCGAGCAGCACCCGCTCGAATGCGACCGCGTCGACAGAGCCCGCCAGCCCGTTCGCCAGCAATGCGCACGTGTCGGATGTGCTCGTGTCGCTGTCGACCGACAGCATATTGAAAGTCTCATGCGCGACACGCCGCAGCATCCCATCGAGTGCCGGCGCCTCGAGCGCGGCGTCGGTGAAGATGTACGCGAGCATCGTCGCCATGTTCGGCGCGATCATTCCCGAGCCCTTCGCGACCCACGTGACTGTCGCGCTTCCAACGTTTGCCGAGAGCGCTTTCGCGTACGTGTCCGTGGTCATGATGCCTTCCGCGCCCACGAGCGGGTCAGCCTGCAAGTCTCCGGACATGCCGCGAAGACCGCGTTCGATCAGCTCGATCGGCAGCTGCACGCCGATCACTCCGGTCGAGCTGACGAGCACGCGGTCGGCTGTCGTGCCGATCTCGGCCGCGGCGGCCGCCGCCATGCGCCCCGCGTTCTCCACGCCGGCCGCACCGGTAGCGACGTTGCTGCACTTGCTGTTGGCAACGATGGCGCGGAGGCGCCCGGCGCGAATCGTTTCGCGGCCGAGCACGATCGGCGCGCCCGGAAAGTGGTTGCGAGTGAACAGCGCTGCGGCCGCCGCGTCAACGTCGCTGACGAACAGGGCGAGATCCCGGGCCTGGGGCTTGAGTCCACAGTTGCGGCTGGCGCATCGGAAGCCGTTCGGAAGAACGGGCCGGTCGTGAAAGAGCATGGGCTGCTAGCTGGTGTTGCGCGACACGTCTGGAGCGGTGAACATAGAGACCTGCCCCGAGTACGCGCCACGTCCGACTGCATCACGGAGACACACACCATGCTCGTGAGGGATTTTCTCGACGAATATGCGCGCTACCGCGCGATCGGTGACAAGGCCATGGCACAGGTATCGGATGACGCGCTGAACCGCGTCGTCGCGCCGGATGGCAACTCGATCGCGATGATCGTGCGCCACCTCGGCGGCAATCTCGTGTCGCGTTTCACGGATTTTCTGACGGCCGACGGCGAGAAGCCGTGGCGCAATCGCGACGGCGAGTTCATGGAAGGTCCATTTACGCGCGCCGCCATCGATCAAGCGTGGTCGAAAGGCTGGCAAGTCGTCGAACGCGAAGTTGGTGCGCTCACCGACGACGATCTTGGCCGCAACGTGACGATTCGCGGCGTCCCGCATACGGTGCACGAAGCGCTGAGCCGCTCCGTGACGCATGCCTCCTATCACGTCGGACAGATCGTCCTGCTTGCCCGTATGCTGGCAAGCGACGACTGGAAGTGGATCACCATTCCAAAGAATCAATCGCGGCAGTACAACGCCAATCCGGTGCACGAGAAAGGTCCCGTGCGGTGACCGTGGTCGTCGAAGCGTGCGTCGACGCGCTCGACGCGGCGTGCGCCGCCGAGCGAGCCGGGGCGGCGCGACTCGAGCTGTGCGCGAACCTGGCTGTCGGCGGCACGACGCCGTCGGCGGAGCTCGTGCGAAACGTGTGCGCGGCCGTGTCGATCCCCGTGTTCGCGATGGTGCGGCCGCGCGCCGGCAGCTTCGTGTTCGACGATGCGGAGATTGCAACGATGCTCGCGCACGTCGCTCGGGTCCGCGACGCCGGGGCGCACGGTGTGGTCATCGGTGCGCTCACAGCGGCGGCAGCCGTGAACAGCCGCGCGGTGCGCGCGCTGGTGCAGGCGAGTGGGTCGCTGCCCGTCACCTTTCACAAGGCGTTCGACGTCATCGATGATCAATCGGCGGCGCTCGAGCGCCTGATCGAGGCCGGCGTTCAGAGAGTGCTCACGTCCGGCGGCGCCCCGACGGCGCTCGCCGGCAGCGCGCGGCTCGCCGAGCTGATTGGTCAGGCAAATGAACGAATCGTCGTCATGCCCGGCGGCGGGGTCCGCGCGTCGAACGTGGCGGAGATCCTCCGCGCCACCGGCGCGCGCGAGGTCCATGCGCGCTGCGGCGCGGACGGGGCGACGATCGCCGAGATCGTCCGCGTGATTGGCGATCGCTAACGCAGACCGTACAGCGCCGCCGCGTTGTCGCGCAGCACCATACGCGCCAGTGCTTCGGCCCGCGAGCGGGATATCTCCCCGTCGCGCATCATCCCCGTCAGCGCGATCGCCAGCGCGCGGCGCGCCGTCGACGACCCGACCCACGCCACCTGCTCCCAGCCCTGCTCGACGCCGCCGTCGAACGCGTCGGTGCCGAACAGCACCTTCTCCGGCCACTCGCCGAGCCATTGGCGCAGCACGCCGGCGAGTACGGTGGGCGAGAGCATCACGTCCATCATCGAGATGTCCGTGTAGACGTTCGGCTTCGTCAGCAATCCCTGCGTTTCGCCAAAGAGCGGCCAGCCGCCGTGCACGACGATGAACTTCGTGCCGCGCAGCGTCGAGTCGTTGAACGCCGGTTCGAGCAGGTGCGGCGCGCTCCCGGCCGACCGGTAGAAGCCGCCGAACGTCTCGAGGGTGTGGATCTGCACGACCAGGTGCTGTCGTCCCGCCTCGCGAGTGATTGCACGAAACAGATAATCCTCGAGCGCCTTGTACTCGGCGTGCGACGGTACGCCGCCGCGCACGTACTTCGCATACACGCGCCGCGCCGCGAACGCATCCGGATCGTCGAAGTCGAGGGGCCGGAGATAGGCCGCCTCGAACTTGATCCCCACCGCACCGCCCGCGCGCTGGCGTGCGAGCGTCGGATTCACGACGGTGCGGATGTATTCGTCGAGCGAAGCGGGCAGTGTTCGGACGTTGAGCGCCTGCAGGTAGCGACGGAGCAGGGTGGCTTCGCGCGGATACAGCGATCGATCGTCCGGCGTCAGCGCCGCTTCGCCGCGCACGTCGAGCGGAAGCATCAGCGCGTCGTCGAACGCAATCCAGCGGAAGCGCGGCGGCGCGAGTCCGGGACCCATCGTGATCCGATTGGCCATCATCACGTCGATCCTGGCCTGATCGAGCGCCCAGCGCGGGAAGCGTGCGCCGTACATGCGCTTTGCGTTGGCGACGGCGGTCCGGAGCGACGTGTGATATCCCGGACCCGAGAGCTCCGGCGAGATCTGATAGAGCGCGCGCTGCGCCGCCCGCCACACCGGATCGGTCGGCCGCAGGCGGCTCGGAAGATCGAACGGCGGAATGCCGTCGAGCGGCAGGGCGTCGTAGTCGGTGTCCGGTCGCGCACCAGCGGCAACTGGCAGCATCGGGTGCGCGTGATCGTCGATCGCGCGGATCGAATTGATGTAGCTGGCGAGCGCCGAATCGACGGGCGCCTGCGCCGCCGCGAGCCGTCCGCTCGACAGCAGCACGCCCACCGCGGCGAGCGCGCGAGCGATGCGGAACGCCGAGGTTACCAGGCGCGTTGATGGGGAGAGTGAAGACATGGGCCGGCGAGCGGCTCCGGGCCGCGGGAGCAAAGGCGGCCGACGGCCGCCGGTGGGACGACGGAACATGGTACTGCACTCGATTCCTTGGCGGAAGAGCATGGCGGCACGCAGGCGTCACAGCAATCGGCGCGGGCGTGCGTATCACTCATGTCGGGACCACGGCTGGATCAAACGTTCCATCGACCTTCACACTCCCCATGCCAGCTCTCCGTTCGCTCTCCCTCGCCGTCGCCTTGATTGTCGTTGGCATACCGGCGGCCGCGCAGGAGAATTATGAAATTCAGGTGTACGGTTCCGAGACCGTGGCGCCGCATGTGACCATGTTCGAGCTGCACAGCAATTACACGATCAACGGCAGCAAGATTGGCGAGGACGGGGAGCTGCCGACCAATCACGCGGTGCACGAGACGGTCGAGATCACGCACGGCTTCACGAGCTGGGCGGAGCTCGGCTTCTACTGGTTCACCGCCATTCCCGCCGGCCAGGGTTGGCAGTGGGTGGGCACGCACCTGCGCCCGCGCGTCCGTGCGCCGGAAAGCTGGGGCTGGCCCGTCGGCGTGAGCATCTCACAGGAGATCGGCTACGCTCGCGCGCAGTTCGCGGGCGACACCTGGACCTACGAGCTGCGCCCGATCATCGACAAGCAGATGGGCCGCTGGTACGTGTCGCTGAACCCGACGCTCGAGAAATCGCTGCGCGGCCCGACGGCGTCGACGCCGTTCATCTTCTCGCCGAACGTCGACGTGGGCTACGACATCACGCACGAGGTCAACCTCGCCGTCGAGTATTACGGCGCGACGGGTCCGATCAACGAGCTCGATCCGATCGCCGAGCAGGAGCACCAGATCTTCGGCGCGATCAATCTCAACGTGAGCCCCGCGTGGGAATTCAACTTCGGATATGGCACGGCGTTGACGGCCGCGGGGGATAAGAAGATCGTGAAGATGATACTGGGAAGGCGGGTCGGAAAATGAAGTAGAGGAGAGAGGGGAGACGGGAGAGGGGAGGGACCTACCCAGAAGTCAGACGTGAGACGACAGACGCCAGATGCTTCGAAGAGCATCTGGCGTCAGCGTTCTGTGAAATGGCGACTGGGACGTTCTCTCCCCTCTCCCCTCTCCCCTCTCCCCTCTACTTCGCCCCCAGATGATCCCAATTCATGATCGCATTGAACCCCATCGCGAACGTGCCCTGCGTCTGCCAGCGCCAGTAGGGACGGAAGGCGAACATCACGATGTGGCCTTTGCCCACCGTTTCGTCCACGAGCTGCGCGCGGTTGGAGAGCAGATCGCCATGCTCCAGCGCCCCGGAGAGCAGCATGTCGCTGGCGCTCGCCGGGAAGCTCATGACGACGCGCGTCGACGAGTTCGGATCCGGCGTGAAGCCGGGGATCTTGCCGGCTGCTCCGCCGAACCCGCCCCCTCGTCCACCGCGGCCGCCGCGGCCCTGACCCGCGCGGCTGTCACCACTCGCATTGTCGATCGGCGAGCCGGGATTCGGAATGTCCTCGCTCGTCGCGACGCCGTACGGCGTGCCCGATCCGGTCGGATCCCAGGGTGAGAGCTTCGTCGGCGTCGCCATGGGCGTGACGTTCTGCGCCTCGCTACCGGCGCGCCCGGCTCCGCCACGGCCACCGCGACCGCCCGCTTCCGCCGCATCGGCTTCCGCGCCGGCCACGGCGACACTTGCGTTACCGACCTTGAATACCGGCGCCTGACTGAAGTACACCGGCACGTCCGTCTGATCGTATCCGTACACGAGTGGACTGGTCTTGTCGGTGATCACGCCGCGCAGAATGGTGCCGCGTGCGAACAGACCGGGCGTCTGCTCCACCGTCACGCCCGGCGTGAAGTCGAGGCCGACGAGGTTCGAGGCGGTGTTGCCCTCGGTGATCAACGTGCCGCCCTGCTGCACGAACTCGTACAGCGCCTTGAAGCCGTCGACGCCCACACCGCCCCGGATGTCGTCGGTCGAATCCGGATAGCCGAGCGAAGGATATTGCGCCGTCCGCTTGTACGGGATCGGCGGACCGCTCGGCGCCGGCGCGCCCTCGCGCGGTAGCGCCGACCCGCCGTACGGATAGATGATCACGTCGTACTTCGAGCGGAGATTCCCGTCCTTGAGGATATTCTCGCCAAAGTACGTGTATGGCACGTGATAGTAGTCCAGCGCCGCACGCACCCAGCCCTCGTCCTGCGTACGCGACCAGCTGTGTACGTAGCCGATGCGCGGCGTCGTCAGCTCGTGTGTCGCGACCGACGGCGCGGCGGCGAGCGCGTAGCCGGACAGGCCGAGCTGCTTGAGCGCCGGGTCGAACTGCGCGCGGCTTGCCGACGGAATGATCAGCGAGCCGGCATCGAAGTGATGACCGTCGGCGTCAAACGCCGCCTCGGCCGCCTGCATCTTCACATTCGGGAACTTGAATCGGAACTCGACGAGCGTGTTGTCCGATGTGTTTGCCACGGCGATCACGCTGCCGCTGCCGGCAATGCCACCCGGCGCGGTGACGTCGTGCGTGATCTGCGTCATCGGCTGCTTCAACACGCCGGCGTCGGTCACTTCGCTGACGATGATGTTCCGCATCATCGGGAAGGTCCAGCCGGTGTCGTCGTACGGCGCCGGGTTCTGCGGCGGAAAGTTCTGCAGCGAGAAGTACATGTCGGCGATCGTGCGATACGGCTGATCGCCGCGGATGATGAAGTCGCCCGCGTTCACATGGACCTTGCCGGCGTCGAACGACGACGTCGCCCGGTGAAACTCGAGCCCCTGCGCGAGCAGCTCGTTCACCGCTTCCGCGGCATTCTCCTTCGCATGCTGGCCAGCCGGGATCACCCACGCGTACACCGGTCCGGTCTTGCCACGCGCCACGGCGCGTTTTGCCTTGCGCCACTGGTTGTCGAGGAACGTCACCCGATCCTGGCCGACGCGATGCAGCGCGAACAGGATCGCCGACTCCTGGATGTTCGTGTTGGCGCGCGGACCCCAGTTGATCGTCTCGAGCGGAGGATTCGGCCGGAACCACTCGCGGCTCGTCGTCGTGGCGCCCGGTGTCACGGTGTAGTTGTCCGGCCCGTAGCTCTGCACCTCGTAGAACCGCCCGATCTCGTTGTGCGTGTGGGCGATGAAGAACATGTAGTTCGGCACCCAGCCATCATAGAATCCATATGTCCACACGCCGGGCACACCGCGCTTCGTCATCTCCATCACGTCGTTTTCAGCGAGCATCCACCACTCGTTGACGACGATCGGGTCGAGCGCCTGGTTGTACGGCCCGGTGCCCGTCGACGCGTAGAGATACGTCTGCGCTTCATGCAGGTCGTGCAGCACGGTCGGAGTCCAGTCGAGCACCGCGCGCGTCACGGCCTTGGTGAGCTCGAGGAACTGGCCCATGCCGTCGCGATTGTCGTCGTGCTGCACGTACTTGCCCCAGTACATCCGCAGCTGATTCGCGTTCACGCCCGGGTGCGCCTTCGCGTAGTAGTACGAGTCGACGATCTTCTCGCGGCCGTCCACCTCGACGACCGGCGTGATCAGCGTCAGCACGTTGTTGCGAATGTCGCGAATGAACGGCGTTTCCTCGACGATCAGGCGGTAGGCCAGCTCCTGCAGCATCTCGGGGCCGCCGGTCTCCGGCGAGTGCATGCCGCTGTTGATGTAGTAGATCGGCTTGCCGACGGTGTGAATGATCCGCTGCGCTTCCGCTTCGCTCGTTTTGCGCGGATCCGACAGCGCATTGAGGTAGCCCTTGTACTTGTCGAGATTCGCGATCGTCTGCTCGTTGCCGATCGCCAGCAGCACGATGTCGCGGCCTTCTTCGCTCGTGCCGATCTTCCAGAAGCGCGCGCGCGTCGGAGCCGCCTTGGCGAGCGCCTGGTAGTACGCCTCGATCTGCGCGGCTTTCGTCAGCTCACCCGGCGTACCGACGATGTGGCCGTTGAACTTGAGAGGCGTCGGCACGGTGGCTGACGCCGGGAGGTGATCGACGAGCTCCGTGCTGATGCGCGGGTCGGTGAGGTACTGCTTGATCTTCGCGGTGTACTCCTGATCCTGCGCCTGCTGCGCGGACAGCGCCATCGGCGTGGCGATCGCGGACGCGAACGCTGTGGCGACGGCGAATCGGCGGAGCGATCCCGACGTGACGAACATCCGGCCTCCTGAAAACACGCGATTGACGGGTGGGTGGCTGTCCGACGCGTGGCCGGACGAGCGGGGAAATAGACTGCGCCAGTCGACGCTTGGGGAGGGGCGCCCGTTCAGCGCGCGAGCGCTTCCATGAACCGGCGGGCGCGCTCGCCGGCCGGGCCGGGTGAGCGCGGCCCCGGCTTGCCCGGAACGCCGGCGACGTCGAGATGCACCACAGTTGGGCCAACCGCGTGCAGCACGGCGTCCACGTCCCGCCTCCATTCAGCGAGATTAGAGAACGTGAACGTCGACCGGATGCCGCAGCCGCGCGCGATCGCCGCAAAGTCGACGCCGTGCGACGCGACCGCTGGCACGCGCTGCGAGCCCGTGACTTCGTAGACGCCGTTCACGAACACCAGCACGACGAGGTTCGTCGCACCCGACTCGGCGATCGACGCCAGCGAGCCGAGATTCATCACCATCGATCCGTCGCCGTTGCAGACGATCACGCGGCGCTCCGGCTGCGCCAGCGCCAGGCCGAGCCCGATCGAGGTCGCGTGGCCCATGGCGGACGGAACGAACACCAGATCGAGTGGATGCGGCGCGAGCGTCATCCAGTCGCGCGCCGGCGTCATCGTCGTGATGACGACGTCGCGTGCGCCGCGCCGGTCGTGCAACGTCGTGAGCACGTCGAGCTGCGACATCCGGCTCGTGCCGGCGCTCGGCACCGCTTCAGCCCCCGTCGTCGCGCTCACGCCTTGCCCTCGGCGACGACGATCGCGCCGGACCGTCCCGCATCGCGACAGGCGCCAAGGTGTTCGGCGATCGTCGGCAGCTGGTCCGAGGACGTGAGCAATCTGTAATCGATGCGCCAGGTGTCGAGCACCGGCTCGGTGAAGACGAGGCACGTGTCGCCCGGAATCGTGTCCTGATTGAGGTAGCTGCGATAGCCGATGATGCTCGGAATCGGCAGCTTCCAGTCGTGCAGCACGTTGCGAATCGCGTCACCGGACTCGAACAGTCCCGTGCACTGGATCATGACGAGCGGTCGCGCGCCGCCGAGGTGCAGGCCGGCCGCGACCTCCCAGGCCTCGCCCTCGCGACACACGCGTACGAGTTGCGTGTGGCCGCTGTGCTCGATGGCATCGTGCCACTGGCCGATGGTGCTGTCCGGCACCGTCGCCACATGCGTGATGCCGAGCTGGTCGAGCGCGGTCGTGATCTGATCGCCGGAAAACATTCGTCAGTCGTGGCTCATGGTCGTTATGCATTCTATCGTTGTCGGACGCCTGAGCCAATTGGAGCATCATGTCACCGAAGATCATCGTCATCACCGGCGCGAGCAGCGGCATCGGCGCGGAGCTCGCGCGACAGCTCGGCGCCGACGGCCACTCCCTCGTGCTCGCCGCGCGCCGCGGTCAGGAGCTGGAGCGCGTCGCCGCCGACGCAGTCGACCGAGGATCGCCGCGCGCGATCGGCGTTACCGCCGACGTCACCAGCCGCGCCGACGTCGAGATCCTCCGCGACCGCGCGATCGACGCGTTCGGCGGCTTCGACGTCTGGATCAACAACGCCGGCCGTGGCATCAACCGATCGGTGCTCGATTTGACCGACGCCGATTTCGACGAGATGATGGACGTGAACGTGCGGTCGGCACTGTACGGCATGCAGATCGCCGCGCGGCATTTCGTCGAGCGGGGCCGCGGCCACATCATCAACGTCTCGTCCTTCCTCGGCCGCGTGCCGATGGCGCTGCCGCGCTCCGCTTATAACGCCGCGAAGGCCGCGCTCAACTCGCTGACGGCGAATCTCCGCGTCGAGCTGCGTGCAAAGCATCCGGACATCCACGTCACCCTCGTGATGCCCGGCATGGTCGCGACCGACTTCGCGCTGAACGCCGTTGCCGCGCCACCGGGCACACGCGCCTACACTGGCCCGCAGGTGCAGAGCGTGGAGGAAGTCGCCAGGATCATCCGCGGCGTGCTCGATCAGCCCGTGGCCGAGATCTACACCAATCCGGCATCGGCCGAGATGGCGCGGCGGTATTTCGCCGACGTGGGGGCATTCGAGGCGAGCGCGGGAAATCCGTGGGGCAGCCCGCCACCGAACGCATGAGAGAACTCTCACGGCTGCTGGCGCTGCTGGCGGCAGTGGCGATCGTTCCAACACTGGTCGCCCAGCAGCCCGACACGTCTGGACGCGGTGCGGCGGCTGCGACGCCAATCGTGAACCCGCGCGCGGTGCAGCCGGAACGTCCCACGGTGGCGACCCACGCCGGCACCGTTGCACCTGGCTACATCGAGATCGAGACCGGCGCGGAGCGTGATCGGCTCGGCCCGGGCGCAACCTCCGTGTTTACGCCGACGGTGGTGAAGATCGGGGTCGGAACCCATGCACAACTGAACCTCTTCGGAGCCGTCACCCGTCCCGCCGGAAGCACCGTTGGCGTGGGCGACGTCGGCGCCGGCATCAAATGGCGACTCGCGGACGCTGCGCCGGTCTTCGGCGATTTCGCCGTGCTGCCGTCGATCAAGCTGCCGACTGGCTCCGCGACCGCCGGCCGAGG
This sequence comes from Gemmatimonadaceae bacterium, assembly GCA_025928185.1. Taxonomy (GTDB): domain Bacteria; phylum Gemmatimonadota; class Gemmatimonadetes; order Gemmatimonadales; family Gemmatimonadaceae; genus JAQBQB01. Next base: position 1,811 of record JAICKA010000035.1, on the reverse strand, counting down.
TACCGGCACGACCGATCTCTCGCTGCTCGTGATCTCGAGTCATGAATTCGGCGGAGTCGCGATGGACCTCAACGCCGGCTACACGCGCCGGAGCGGTGATGGATCGGTGGCCCCGCGTGACGCAACGCTGTGGACCGCGTCGTTCGGCGGCGCGGCGGTTGGCCGATTCGGTTGGGTTGCCGAGTGTTACGGGTATCCCGCGACGCGCGGATCGAGCGGCCAGGCATCGATTGTTGCGCTCCTGGCCGGACCCACGTTGCTGCTGCGTCCCTGGTTGGCGTTCGACGCCGGTCTGATCGTCCCGCTCACCGGGCCACAGCCGCATGCGCTCTACGCGGGCGCCGTCTACAATGCCGGGCACCTCTGACGAGAGCGATCATTCCCTTGCTCCGCCGCCGCCTGCCGGCCGCTGACTGTGGTGCGGCCGCTGATGAACGCTGATGAACGCTGATTTTCGAGTATTTGAATACGCCAGGCGGCGGACCTTGGGTGTGTGGCCGAAATTCAGAAGCAGCCCGAGCTCGAGCCGAGTGCTGCGCAGGTAATTGAGCAACTGCGCTTCGTGGATTGGTTCGAGCACGCGGGCTGACTTGACCTCGATGACGAGGCTATTCTCGACGATCAGATCGGCGCGGAATCGGCCAACGACCTCGCCCCGGAACAGCACCTCGATCGGGATTTCCGCTGCTGCCTGAATTTCAGCCTGCGCCAACGCAACGAACATCGCCCGTCGATACACCGCTTCCAGGTGTCCGAACCCAAGTTCATTGTATACGTCGTAATAGACGCCAATGACCCGTCCCGTGAGCTCTCCAGCATCACGAGCGCCATCAAAATCATCGTTCATCTGCGCAATCGGCGGCCGGCTTTCGGCCGCGGCGGTATGTAGATCATCGTCAATCCGCGCCATCTGCGGCCGAATCCCGTCTGATGCGGTATGTAGATCATCGTCATTCTGCGTCATCTGCGGCCCCCGATCACTCCGGCGGTAGGAGCATCCAATCTGCGGCCCCGCCCCGATCCGCGGCGCATCGAACGATTGCCGCCCCAACCCCTCTCGCGGCGCCCCGATCCCTATGCCATTATTGGCGCGTCGCGCCGCCCGGCGCGGTCGAGAGCCTTATGGAGGAGTCATGCACAGCGTCGTTCGTCGTTACGCGTCGCTCATCGCCGTTCCACTCGTCGCGGCCCCGCTCGCCGCGCAGGGACGGGGCGCGCCCCCGCCGGAGACGTTCAACGTCTCGGCGAATCCGCTGCTGTCGAGCTTCCGATTCCGCTCGATCGGTCCCGCGAGCATGGGCGGCCGACTCGACGACATCGAAGTCTCGCTCAGCAATCCCAACGTCATCTACATCGGCTACGCCGTCGGCGGCGTGTTCAAGTCGGAGGACAACGGCGTCACGTTCAAGCCAGTCTTCCAGACGTATACCACCGCGTCGATCGGCGACATTGCCATTCATCCGACGAACCCGAACATCGTCTATGTCGGCACGGGTGAGCCGAACAATCGCCAGACGTCGTCATTCGGCGACGGCTTGTACAAGTCGACCGACGGCGGCAAGACGTTCACGCGCATCGGCCTCGAGAACACGCAGACCATCGCGCGGATCGTGATCGACAAGACCAATCCGGAAGTGGTCTACGTCGCCGTACCGGGCCACCTGTTTGGGCCGAGCGCCGATCGGGGGCTGTACAAGACGACCGACGGCGGGAAGACGTGGACGAAGATCAAGTACATCGACGAGAACACGGGCTTCACGGACGTGGCGATCGATCCGTCGAACAGCAACACGCTGTACGCGGCGAGCTAC
>JAICKA010000103.1 GCA_025928185.1 Gemmatimonadaceae bacterium | reverse complement strand
GCCTGCGTGGCGATTGCGTTCCACTTGCGGGTCGTCCTCAACGAGGAGCCGTTCCTCGCGCGCACGCACGGCGCCGAGTGGACGATGTATCGCGCTCGCGTTCCACGCTGGCTGATACCGCGCGCGCTCCTCCTTGCCGCGCTGGTCATTTCCGTCGGTTGCGCGGTGCGCCTCATCGGCGACTACGATGACACGCTCGATCGCGGCGTCACCGCCGTGCAGCAGCAAACCGAGCTCTATCTCATGCACCTGCGCTCTGCTCCCGGCGCGCCGTTCGACCGCGCGTTCCACGACAGCGTCGCCGCCAGCCTGGTCGTGCTGAAAACGCGCGCCGCAGCGCTGCCGAAGTATGGAATCGTGACACAGCAGCTCGGGAACCTGCAGACACAGTATTCCGACTTCCGGCAGCTCGACAGCAGCATGGCGCGACCGTTTCCGCCAGCGGCGATCGGCAGCGTCGAGTCGTCGATCGCGGTATCTGTTGAGAGTATTCTCAAGCGCGAGCTGGCGCTCAAGCGCGGAAGCAAGCCGCCAGCGTCCACACCGCCGCCGGAGCATTGACGATGACGCCCATCGATGTCGAGGGCCTGGCCGGTCAGATGCTCGCCGCGGCGCTGCCGATCTTGTCGAAGAGCGCGACGGACGCGCGGGCGTTCGCCGAGGTGGAATTCACCAAGATCGCGCTAACGATCCGCTCGATCGGCGAGCAGGTCGCGTCGGGGCGGCTCACCGAGCAGCAGGCGAAGCTGCTGCTCGACATGCAGACGCACGCCTCGAAGAACGTGCTCCTCACGCTCGAGGGCCTGGCGCTGCTCGGCGCCGAGGCGGCGATGAATGCCGCGCTCGGCGCCGTGGAGACGGCGGTCAACACCGCCGTGGGATTCGCCCTGATCGCCTGATCAGAGCTGCGGCGGCGTGTTCTTCTTGTGCTCCCAGCTCTCGCGCACCCAGCCCGTCAGCCCGCGGAGTCCGCCGAACTGCTTGGACGACAGCACGGCGCCGGTCTGCGCGTCGACGATCACTTTCGTGTGCGTCTTCTTGCCGTTCGGAATGATGTCGACGGCGTAGTTGGCGCGGCCGTTCGTCATGTTCATCTCGCCAGAGCCGATCTGGCCCGGCACGGCGCACAGCGCGACGATCTTCGCCGAATCCGGCGAGATCATCGTGTTCGGATCATAGAGATCCGTCTTGATGTTGACCGCGGCGGCCGCGGCGGGATCGACGCTGCTGCACGTCGTGCTCATCGGCGTGTACCACTCGGCGATGGTATCGGGCATCGTCATGTACGAGCTGTCGGGCGTGTAGAGCGTACCGCTGGCGGTGCCCGTCGTGCTCGGTGCTTCTTTTTGGATCGGAATGCGAGTCGTGCTCGTGACCTGCGCCTGCAGGCCAGTCGTGCCCGCAAGGGCGAGCGCGGCGGCGGTGAAAATCGTGAGCTTCATGGGTCTGCCTCGTGGGAATCGGTTACGTCTGAGTCTGCCGGCAGGGCCGGCGTCCCACTCAGATAGAGCAACCGTCGTGCACGAAGAGCCGGCGAGCGCCGAAATGCCGGTCATTAGAGAATGAGCACACCACCTGATGTGGCGAGTGCCGCGTCCGACATGCCAGCCGTGCTCGCTACGCCGGGCGTGACGCCCCAGCCTCAAACCGGGCGCTTCTCCTCCATCAGTGCCATGACGTTGCCTTCGGAGTCGCGGAACTCGGCGAGCCAGAGCTCGTGGTCGGGCATGCGGGCGATCATGTGCGGCTCGCCGACGAGAGTGACGCCGCGCTCGCCCAACCTGCGCGCGACGGCATGGATGTCGGTGACGAGAAAGTAGAGGACGGACGTGCCGGCGGCGTCGCCTTCGGCGGGGCTGAGCATGAGACGAGTGCCCCCTGCGTCGAAGAAGGTGAGCTGCGGTCCGGCGGCGAAGAGAAAGCGCACGCCGAGCTGGTCGCGGTAGAAGGCAGTCGCGCGGGCGACGTCCTGGCAGACGACGCTGATTTGGCGGATCGTGGCGCCATCGAGGGCAGGCACGGCGGACCTCCCGGTGAAGGGGCGAGGCGGCGGGCGGCGGCTCTTGCCAGCCGTCCGGGCGTCCCGTTAGTTAGCCATCCTAAGCGAGCCCAATACTTACTTAGCCAAGCTAAATGTCAAGCCGCACCGCGCCCGACGTCGCCGATCGCCTGCATTCGGTCGCCATCCATCTGCTCCGCCGCCTGCGCCGCGAGGACGACGCGTCCGGCCTCCCGGCGCCGCAACTGTCCGCCCTGTCCGTGCTCGTCTTTGCCGGCCCGCAGACCCTCGGCGCGCTCGCCGCGGCCGAACAGGTTCGGCCGCCGACGATCACGCGCCTGATCAGGGCGCTCGAGGCGGCAGGGCTCGTCGAACGCGAGATCGACCCCGACGACCGGCGCATCAGCCGGATCGAGGCCACCGCGCGCGGCGCTCGCCTCCTTCACGAGGGTCGGCGCCGCCGCGTTGCGTCGCTCAACGCGTCGCTCCGCCGATTGAGCGCGCGCGACCGCGCGCTGATCCTCCGCGCGCTGCCGGTGCTGGAAAAGCTGGCCCGCGCCGACTAACCGCTCCACCGCGTCTCCGTTCCTCCGCTCCTCCGCTTCGCCGCTGCTCCGTCCACGGCACCTCTGCGCCAGTGCCGTGTATCACCATCTGCTCCGCCGGCGACGTTCGCCTCCGTCGAGCCATCGGTCCTTCGACCGACGCGGGTTCGTTCCACGCTGCCACGCGCCACCGCGCTCAGCCGCAGTGCCTGGAACCGGCCTCACAATCCAATCCATCCAGTTCACACCTGAAGGAGTAGGAAACATGAATTCACGTTGGCGTAATCGTCGGGGCGCGCGCTCGGTGGTTGCCGCCGTCGCGACCGTCGCCGTCGTCGGTACCACGGCCGCGATCGCCGAGCGGCCGTCCGTGCTCCACGCCGCTCCGACCTCGTCCGACACCACCTTCCTCGGCCGTGCAGCCCACGCGCCTGCCCCCACACCCGCCGTCGCTCGCCTCCAGGATCTCAGCGACGCGTTTGCCACGATTGCCGCGCGGGTGAAGCCGAGCGTAGTCTACATCACGGCCAAGGAAGCGGCACAGCCTGTTAGCGAACGCTCACAAGGTCCAAGCATGGACCTCGGTCAGCTGCCGCCCGAGCTTCGCCAGTTCTTCCAGCAGATGCCCGGCATGGGCGACCAGCCGAACGCGCCTCGTGCCCCGCGCGGCGGCGGCATGGCTTCCGGTTCCGGCTTCATCGTCTCACCCGACGGCTACATCCTCACCAACAATCACGTCGTCGACGGCGCGACCGAGCTGACCGTCAGGCTGCTCGACCGCCGCGAGTACAAGGCGAAAGTCGTTGGCCGCGATCCGAACACGGACGTCGCCGTCATCAAGATCAATGCGACCGGCCTCACGCCCGCGCCGCTCGGCAACAGCGATGCCGCGCGCGTCGGTGAGTGGGTGCTCGCGGTCGGCAATCCGCTCGGCGAGAATCTCACCTTCACGGTGACGCAGGGCATCATCAGCGCGAAGGGCCGCGCACTGCAACTGCCCGGACAGTCGCAGGAGTCCATTCAGGATTTCATACAGACGGACGCGGCGATCAACCCCGGCAACTCCGGCGGCCCGCTCGTGAACGTCGACGGTGAAGTCATCGGCATCAACAGCGCGATCGAGAGCCCGACGGGGTACAACGCCGGCTACGGTTTCGCGGTGCCGATCAACGTCGCGCGCGACGTGATGAGCCAGATCATCAAGACCGGCCACGTGGAGCGCGCAGCGCTGGGGATCCAGGTGCGCGACGCGAGCCCGGAGGACGCGGCGTACGTCGGCCTCAAGGACATCCGCGGCGTGCTCGTCGAGGATTTCGCCGACGCGTCGGCGCCGGCGGCGAAGGCTGGCATGAAGGCCGGTGACGTCATCGTCGCGGTCGACGGCAAGCCGATCGAGTACGTGGCGCAGTTGCAGGAAGCGATCGCGTTCCGCAAGCCGGGCGACGTCGTGAACGTGCAGGTCGCGCGCAAGGGTGGTCAGCGTGTCACGCTGCGCGTGCCGCTCCAGCGCGTCGATGGCGCCAAGGTCGCGTCCAGCGCGAACGACAACGATGACAGCGACAACGCGGCCGGCTCGGCGATGCACAAGCTCGGCGTGAGCGTCGAAGGTCTCGACGCAACCACGGCGAAGCAGCTCCGGCTGCCGAGCGACGTGCACGGCGTGCTCGTCACTGGCGTCGAGGACGGCAGCTCGGCCGGAACGCATCTCGCGACGCCGAACACCGGTGGACCGGACATCATCGAGTCGGTCGAAGGCAAGTCGGTGAATTCGCCGGACGACCTTCGGTCGGCGATCGCGGGCATGCATGCGGGCGATATCGTGTCGCTGCGCGTGTACAACGTGCCGGCGAAGCAGCATCGGATCGAGCGGGTGAGAGTGAACTAGTCCGTGGTCCGTGGTCCATGGTCCATGGTCCATGGTGAGTGGAGAGTCGGGTCTCGTGAGAGGCCCGACCCTCTTTGCTGGTCAGCGTGAGTGGCGAGTGGCGAGCTGCGTTCGCGCCAGCTTGACGAGCCGTGAGCGCGGGGCCTAGTTCATCGGCATGCGGCGATCGGTCGTGTGCGCGATGTGCCTCGGGCTGATTGGCGCCTCGGTGAGCGCCCAGGACTCGAGTGCCGCGGCGCCGGTGCATTTTCTTCGCGTCGTGTACGTGTACGACTCGCTGACGCAGCAGCCGATCGAAGGTGCGGAGATCAGAGATCTCGTAACGGGCAATACCGTGAAGACATCGCGCACCGGGAACGCCGGCCTGGTGCCGGAGTTCGTGCGCGCGTCGGGCGCGATGTTGGAGATTCGGAAGGTCGGCTACGCGCCGGCCGGGCCGCTACTCGTCGATCCGCTCGTGCCGACGCCGTTCGCTGTCGCGATGTCGGCCGCGGTGGCTCAACTCCCAACAGTCGTCACACGGGCCAATTTTCAGATGTCGAAGGACGCGGGCTCCCGCGCCGGGTTCGAGACGCGGTGTGCGAGCGGTCAACCGACGTGCTTTCGCGGCGACTCGATCTCGCAGTATCCGTCTCGTGGGCTGGGCGAGTTTATCCGTTTCACTCCAACCGTCCACGACAAGGCGGGACGCATGTGGGCGGCAGGACCGGGACTTTGCCTGCCAACGTTCTACGTCGACGGCATGGTCTGGCAGTCGCCGCCGTTGCCGAATCCGCTGGCTGGCCCGACCGATACCGAGCCGAGCCCGTTCAATCCGCTGAACGTGAAGGGAATCGAGGTCTATCCATCGGGACAGGTGCGTCCGCCTCGATTCGGGGGTGGCAATCCTTCCTGTGGTGCGATCGTGATCTGCACGAAAGAGCAATAGCGGATCGAGGTACGCACGATGGACCATGGACCATGGACCATGGACCATGGACCATGGACCATGGACCATGGACCATGGACCACGTCGCACGTCCCGCGGACTACGCTCCATGGACTCCCGTCGATCATCAGCGTACTATCCCGGGTCATGCGCTCCTCAATCGCACTCCTCCTCGTCGCCGCCTCCGCGTGCGCATCCAGCGGCACGCCAACGATGCGTGCAACCGGCTCGGCGCCCGTGGCCGCGCGCCAGCTTCCGAACGACGTGCGCTGGTTCCGGACCTCGGCCGAGTATCGCGCGATCGCACGGCAGACGTATTTGCTGGCCAGCGATCGGTTGCCGGAGCTGTCGCGCGGACTCGCGCCGCAATCGTGGGCCGTGATCCTCGACGCGGACGAGACGATACTCGACAATTCCGAGTACGAAGTGCGCCGCTCCACCGTCGATAGCGGCTACACGGACGCGAGCTGGAATCAGTGGGTGAACGAGCGCGCAGCTACGCCGATTCCCGGCGCCGTCGACTTCATGCGCCGCGTGCACGAACTCGGCGGACGGGTGGTGATCGTGACGAATCGCGCGGCGCCGCTGTGCGGCGCCACCCGGGAGAATCTGCGCGGCATCGGCGTGACGGCGGATCTCGTGCTCTGCGAACCGGGATCGCAATCGGACAAGAATCCGCGCTTCCAGAGCGTGCAGCACGGCACCGCGGCGCCCGGTCTGCCGCCGCTCACGGTCGTCGCCTGGGTCGGTGACAACATTCTGGACTTTCCAGGACTCTCACAGGAGAGCCGCAACGATCCAAACGTGCTATCGCAATTCGGGCGACGGTTTTTCATCCTGCCGAATCCGATGTACGGATCGTGGCAGACGCGCTAGAACGCTGGAGCGCTGGAGCGCTGGAGCGCCCTGAAATCTGACGCCTCACGACTCGAGTCTCAGTAGTTACTGTCCTCTCTCCTCTCTCCTCTCTCCCCTCTCCCCTCTCCAATGCGCCTTTCTCTCCCCGCGCTGCTCCTGATCGCCGTCCCGCTCGCCTCGTGCGGCCTCGCCTCTTCAGAGGACTCTCACGGCGGTACGATCTCGATGGCCGACGCCGACAGCGCGCAGAAGGTCATCAACGCCACAGACTTCCTCCAGCACATCGAGGATCTCTCGGCTGACTCGATGGAAGGCCGCGCGCCCGGCACGCCGGGCGAGCAGAAGGCCGTGTCCTACATGGAGTCGCAGTTCAAGTCCCTCGGGCTCGCGCCGGGCAATCCGGACGGCACCTACCTCCAGAACGTGCAGCTCGTCGGGTACCTCTCGCACCCGACGGCGACAATCACCGCCGGCGGCAAGCGTATCGCGCTGAAATATCCCGACGACTACATCGCGAACTCGCGGCATCAAAAGCCCGAGGTCGACGTCGACAACAGCGATATCGTGTTCGTCGGCTACGGCGTCGTCGCGCCGGAGTACGGCTGGGACGACTACAAGGGCGTTGACGTGAAAGGGAAGACGATTCTCATGCTCGTCAACGATCCGCCGGTGCGCCTGCCGAACGATACGGCGCTCGACACGGCGATGTTCAAGGGCAATGCGATGACGTACTACGGCCGCTGGACCTACAAGTACGAGATTGCGTCAGCCAAGGGCGCGGCGGCGGCAATCATCATTCACGAAACCGGACCGGCGGGCTACCCCTACGACGTAGTTCGCACGAGCAACTCGGCCGAGCAGTTCGACATCGTCTCGCCCGACGCGGACAAGCGCGTGCCGGTCGAGGGGTGGATCACGCTGCCGAAAGCGAAGGAGCTGCTCGCGGACGCAGGGCAGAACTTCGACTCGCTCAAGGCCCGCGCAGTGCGCAAGGATTTCAAGCCCGTCACACTCGACGCGAAGGCGACGTTTCACGTGAAGGTCGACTCGCGCACGATCCAGTCGCATAACGTCGTCGCCAAGCTCGAGGGCTCGGGGAAGAAGGACGAGTACGTGATCTACACGGCGCACTGGGACCACCTGGGCCGCGACACTACGCTCAAAGGCGACCAGACCTACAATGGCGCCGCCGACAACGCGAGCGGCAGCAGCGAGTTATTGGAGATCGCGAAAGCGTACAAGGCGCTGAAGACGCCGCCGAGCCGGTCGATCCTGTTCCTCTCGGTGACGGCGGAAGAGAAAGGCCTCGTCGGCGCCCGCTACTATGCGACGCATCCGCTGTATCCGCTCGCCAAGACGGCAGCGGACATCAACATGGACGGCATCAACCAGTGGGGCCGAACGTCGGACTACACGGTGATCGGACTCGGCAAGTCGACGCTCGACGACGTGCTCACCGACCAGCTCGCGGCCGAGCATCGCACGGTGCGCCCGGATCCCGAGCCGGAGAAGGGCTTCTATTACCGGTCAGACCATTTCGAGTTTGCGAAACAGGGCGTGCCGGCGCTCGACATCGATTCGGGCATCGAGTACATCGGCAAGCCGGCCGGCTACGGCATGCAGAAGCGCAACGAGTACACCGAGCACGACTACCACCAGGTCTCGGACGAAGTGAAGCCCGACTGGGACCTCTCGGGCGCGGTCGACGACGCGCAGGTGCTGTTCCGTGTCGGCTACGTCGTGGCGCAGCGAGACGAGATGCCGCAGTGGAAGCCGGGCAGCGAGTTCAAGGCGAAGCGGGACTCGACCCTGGCCCAATGACGCGCGCCGCCGGTGCGGGATTCGCATCCGGCCGGCAGTGAATCGATGATGCCGCAAACGCGCCGGCAGGCGATCATCACCTGCCGGCGCGCTCGCGCCGATCGGTCGCGTCGCCTTCACCAAAGACTCATGCTCAAGATTGCCTGCCGCGTTGCGGCGCTGCCCCTGCTCGCCGCAACGCTCGCTGGCCAGACACCGTCGGCGCCGCACGTCGCACCGCTCGTCGTCCGCGTCCTCGACGTCGGGCAGGGAGATGCGACGCTGATCCAGAACGGCTCGAGCACGGTGCTCATCGACGGTGGGCCCGACACGACGCGCTTCGGTCACCTGCTCGACTCGCTGCACCTGAACGGCACGACGATCGACGTCGTGATTCTCACCCATCAGCACGCGGACCATCTCGTCGGCCTGCGCGACTTGTTCGACACGTCCCGCCGCATCACGCTGCGCTTCTTCTTCGAGAACAAGGATCCGTACACCGCGGCCAATCTCCGGCACCTGCGCGACTCGATCAACGCACGCGTCGAGCGCGGCCAGCTCGTCTACCGTGACACCGACGACCCGTGCGCCAACGGCCGGCCGATCTGCACGATCACGATGAAGGGCGGTGCGCTGCTGCACATCATGCGCCCCGATCCACACGCGACGAACCCGAACGACCGTTCCGTCGCCATGAAGCTCGTCGGCCCCGACTCGGCGTCATTCACGATGTGGCTGGCCGGCGACGCCGAGCAGGAGGCGATCGGCTGGTTCCTCGGCGAAGCACGGTACGATGTGAACCCGGGCATGCGCGTCGACGTG
>JAICKA010000011.1 GCA_025928185.1 Gemmatimonadaceae bacterium | reverse complement strand
GCGAGGGTGCCGGCGTCCACCGTGGCGGGATCCACGTGGGCAAAGCGCGCGAGGTCGTCGAGCGCGTCGAGAAACTGCCGCACCAGATCGCCTTGCGCGCGCGCCTGCAACTCGGCCCGCTCGCGAGTCGTGCGCTTGCGGAAGTTGTCGTACTCGGCGGCGAGCCGCAGGTAGCGATCCTGCTGGTCGGCGAGCTGCCGCTGGAGCTCAGAGGAGGCGCCGGTGGCGGGCGCATCGTCCACCGCGCCCTCGTCCTGCGGAGCGGCGCCGGCGGCGCGAGCGAAGGCGTCGTCGGAATCCGGCTCGCCTTCGGAATCGAAGTCGCTTCTGTCGTGGTTCATGTCGCTCTGGACGTACGAGAGAGTCGCCGACGCGTGCCGAACGGTGCGGCGATCCGTGAATGTTCGCGTCACGGGCAACGGGGTGCAACGGCCGTGCCCCATGTCGCTGCCCGAAAGCTAGCCGGACGAACCAGCGTCAGGCGCGCAGCCGCTGCCGCAGCAGCTCCATCGTCCATTGCGCGGCGCGCTGTCGGATCTCGTCGCGATCGCCCCACAGCTTGTGCAGCCGCGCCTCGACGGCGCCCTCGACGTCGGCGGCAATCCACACCGTGCCCACCGGCTTGTCCGGCGTGCCGCCCGACGGGCCGGCCACGCCGGTGATCGCGAGGCCGACAGACGCGCCGGTGACACGCCGCGCGCCCGCGGCCATCTCGCGCACGACCGGCTCGCTCACCGCGCCATGCTCGCGCAGCGACTCCTCGCGCACGCCGAGCAGATCGCGCTTTACAGAATTCGCATAGGCGATCACGCCGCCGAGCACCACGTCGCTCGAGCCGGGAATGGCCGTGAGCCGGGCGCCGAGCAGTCCGCCCGTACAGCTCTCGGCCACGGCGATGGTGAGCTTGCGAGTGCGACAGGCCTCGAGCACCACGGCGGCGAGATCAGCGTCGTCTTCTCCATACATGGCCTGGCCGACCCGCGCGCGCAATCGCGCCGCCGCCCTGGCGAGCAACGCGTCGGCTTCCGCGGGTGGAACGTCCTTGACCGTGAGCCGCAGGTCGACGCCGGCGATGGAGGGCAGATAGGCGAGCGAGACGCCGAGCGGTCCGCCACCCATCGAGTCGATCTGATCGGCGAGCGCCGACTCGCCGATGCCGGTGGTCCGCAGCGTCGTGGATCGGACGACGATCCCCGCGGTGGTGCGTTGCACGAGCCGCGGGAGCAGCGTGTCCGCAAGCATGCCGCGCATCTCGCGCGGAACGCCCGGCAGCATCGCCACCCAGCGTCCGCGCTCGTCTTCCAGCCAGATCCCAGGCGCCGATCCGTGCCGATTCTCCAGTTTCTCGGCGCCATCGGGAATCATGGCCTGCTGGCGATTGGCCGCCGGCAGCGGACGGTCGAAGCGACGCCGCCACCGCTCCTCCATCCACGCGAGATGCGCCTCGTCCAGATGCATGCCGCGTCCGAATACGCCAGCGATGGACTGCCGGGTCAGATCGTCGGAGGTTGGGCCGAGACCACCGGTGGTGATGACGGCACCGCTGCGCTCGAGCGCTTCGCGCACGACGTGCTCGATCTCGGCCGGGTCGTCGCCGACGGTGGTCCGCCGCTCGATGTGCATGCCAATCCCCGCCAGCGCGCGCGCCAGGTGCGCGGCGTTCGTATCGACCGTGAAGCCGAGCAACAGCTCGTCGCCGATCGTCACGACTTCGACTTGCGTCATGCGAGGGAAGCTACTTGGCCGGCGTGGTGAAAACGCGGCCGAAGCTGCGGAGGTAGATCACGAACGAGTAGATCGTGAGAATCACGGCCGCCGTCATGACGGTCGTGCCGACCGTGCCGTTGAACAGCGCGAAGCCGTTCCAGGCCGGGTTCCGCCAGCCGCGATCGTGCGCGAGTGTCGCCGCGAAGAACCAGAAGTACGCGCTGCCCTGCCAGACGAGCTGTAAGCCGGTCTTCCACTTGGCGGGTCCGATCGCCGCGATGACGACGCCGCGCCGCGCGGCGGCTTGGCGGAAGATCGTCATGAACAGCTCGCGCCCGAGGACGATGGCGATCACCCACCACGCGAGGCCGACGTCGCCAAACGGCGTGGCGAATGGAAATCGATCGGAGAGCAGGTACATCGGCACGAACGTGCCGACGAGCAGCAGCTTGTCAGCGAGCGGATCGAGCAGCCGTCCGAAATCCGTTTCCTGTTTGCGCGAGCGTGCGAGCTTGCCGTCGATATAGTCGCTGACCGCGGCGATGACGAACAGCACGAACGCCGCCAGCCGGAGTCCCCAGGAATCCGAGAAGGGCAGCACCGCGATCAGCGGCGTGATCACAATGCGACCGACGGTCAGCGCGTTTGGAAGGTTCATCGGCCGGCCTCAGGCCAGCGACTTCAGCACCAGTTTGCTCACGGCCTTGAGCGTATCGAACACCCCTTCCCCCGTGACGGCCACCGCCTCGAAATATGGCGCGCGCTCGATCCATTCGCCCGTCGGCAGCTGCTCGACGAGGTTCTCGCCAGCGTGATACGGATCGGGCGCCACGCGCATGCGTGCCGGATCGGTGACTTCCCAGCCGGGGTTGAGCCCCGATTGGAGATCTCTGATCGTCGACGCGTTCGGCAGATCCCGTTTGTTGTACTGGATGATGAACGGCATCTTCGTGAGATCGTAGCCGTACTCCGCCATGTTGTCGTACAGGTTCTGCATCGCTTCCTGGTTCGCTTCCATGCGCTCGATCTGCGAGTCGCCAACGAACACGATGCCGTCGACGCCCTTGAGAATGAGCTTGCGGCTGGCGTTGTAGTACACCTGGCCCGGCACGGTGTAGAGATGGAAACGCGTCTTGAAGCCGCGGATGGTGCCGAGGTCCACGGGCAGAAAATCGAAGAAGAGCGTGCGTTCGGTCTCGGTGGCGAGCGAGATGAGCTTGCCGCGCGTGTCCGGCGTGACCTTGCCGTACACGTGCTCGAGGTTCGTCGTCTTGCCGCCCAGACCTGGGCCGTAATAGACGATCTTGCAGTTGATCTCGCGCGAGGCGTAGTTGATCATCGACATGGCTGTTCTCCCTTACTGAAACAGCTTGTCGATCTCGTCGTCGGCGCCGGCGAGAATACTGGGACCCGCGGCTCCTGCCGCGCGCGAGAAAACGGTCTCGAACAACTGGGCAAGCTCATTTACGGTCTGGCGCATCTTGAGCCGGACGAGTCCAAGGGTGGTCCGGTTGTCGAACAGGACGACCAGAATGACGCGCCGCGCGATGTCGGCCAGGTACATCGACTCCTTTTCGCCCTGATGGAAGAGCGAGTTGAAATCGCTCTCGCCGATCAGCTTCGCCAGCTGGTCGTTGGCGCTGAAATCGGCCGCGGTCAGCGTGGCGAACGCGGTCGGATCGAAGCTCGGCCGCTCGCCGACGGTGGCGACGAGCTGTCCCGTGCGATCGACGAGCAGCGCGCACCGGGCATTGCAGTCGGTGAGGAATCGCTCGAGCGCGCGCGTGATCGCCGCAAAATCGTCTTCGGTAAAGGACCAACTGGCTGCGCCAACCGGCATCGCGCTCCTGTCCTGATCGGGGTGGGACGGTATTACTCGAGGTGGGTCTGCATGCGGCGAAGGAGGCGTTCGCCGCGGCGTCGTAACACCGGGTGACGCTCCCAGCCGACGTAGTCGGTGAGAAGTCGAGCGCTGTCGAGCCCGGGCTGTCCGCTAAGATAACCGAGCGCGGCAAACCGTCGCACCGGACTCTTACTGAACAGATCCCGGCGCGAGCGTCGAATCTGACCGCTCCACGCGAAGGCGCCTAACAGTAGACCGCCAAGAAAGCCTACGGTCACTGCGGCGGCGCCATTCGAGGCGCGCCGGCCGCTCACATGGCCCTCCTGGCGGCCAGCGCCTGGGCGATGGTGACTCCGTCGGCGTACTCGAGATCCCCGCCGACCGGCAGCCCGCGGGCGATGCGAGACACGGTCACCGCTCGTCCGGCAAGCTGCCCCTGGACGTAGAGCGCGGTGGCCTCCCCTTCCAGGCTCGGATTGGTGGCGATGATGACCTCACGCACGGCTTCCCCCGGATTCGTCGTTGGGTCGCCCACCTCGGGCGACGGCCTGCTCTCCGCGTCTCGTGCGTCCAGCCGCGCGAGCAGCGCATCGATCGTCAGATCCTCCGGCCCGACGCCATCCAGCGGCGACAGCCGGCCGCCGAGGACGTGATAGAGCCCGCGAAATTCGCCCGCCCGCTCGATCGCCCCGATGTCCGACGCCTGCTCGACCACGCAGATCATGGTCGCGTCGCGCCGCGGATCGCGGCAAATGGCGCAGAGCTCTTCCTCGGTGAGATTGAAGCAGCGCGCGCACGGCCGCACGCGTTCGCCGAGCGTGACGAGCGCCGCGGCCAGACGGCGCGTCTGATCGGCGGGCTGGCGAAGCAGGTGGTAAGTCAGCCGGAGTGCGGTCTTGCGTCCAATTCCCGGCAGGCGCGACAGCTCCGTCGCGAGATCATCGATCGCGGACATCCGGTAGCGAACGTGGGTGAATCAGGGTGATGCGAGCCGGCGACCGCGCGTTCCACGGCATCGAGCTCAGAACGGCAACTTGAACGGCAGAGGAAGGCCGCCGGTGATCTTGCCCATCTGCTCCTGCGCCTGTGCCTGGGCCTTCTTCTGCGCGTCAGCCATCGCGACGACGACGAGATCCTCCAGCATCTCGACATCGGCAGGGTTCACGACGCTGGGATCGAGCTTGACCTTCTTGATCTGCCCGGTCCCGGTGACCTCGACGCTGACCATGCCGCCGCCCGCCGAACCGGCAACGGTGACGCCCTGCAACTCTTCCTGCACTTTCTGAAATCGGCCCTGCATCTCCTGCGCCTGCTGCAGGATCTTCATGAAATCGGGCATCGGCGGGTACTGGGGGCTGTTAAGCGAAATGGGACGCCTGCGTTCCACCCAAAACCTACCCCGCCCCACACCTGCACTCAATCTGCCACGTCGAGATCCAGCGCGTCGATCGCGGCGCTCAGGATCGGATCGCGCTTGCGAAGCGAGGCAATGCGCTCGGCGCGCACCATCTCCGTCGTCATGCGCTTGGGCGGTGTGGCGGCTGCGTCGGAGAGCGGCGCAAGCTGGATGCGCTGAACGGCGGGAAACCATTCGCGCAACGCGGCGAGAACGTCGGACGCACCGTCGGTGACGGCGCGCGCATAGAAGTCGATCGCTTCGTCGAGCTCGATCGTTACGTCGCCTTTCGCGGTGACCGCGCGCGGTGACGAGTGCTCGAGCGCCGTAGCCAGCAATGGCTTGCCCGCCGCGCGAAGATGCTCGACGAGCGCGTCCCACCGTCCCGCGAGACGATTGACCTCGAGTGGTTCGCCTGCGGTTGGCGACGGAGCGGGTCGTGCGGATTCCACTGGCGCCGCGGCCGGCGATGGTTTCCGTGCGACGGGCGCCGATGGCGCCGACGCCGCCGCTGGCGTCGGCTCCGCGCGATTTCCGGAGCCGTCAGCGCGGGCGGGACGCGGCTCCGGACGAACGAAAGGGAGGGAACCGCCGCCTCCGCTTCCGGTGCCCCCACCGCCGCTTCCTCCGCCGCTGCTCGAGCTGCCCGACGCAGACTGCCCGCCGAGCGTTCGCAACACTTCCTCGAGATCCACCGAGCGATCGAGCAGCGCGAACCGCACGAGGAGCGTTTCCAGCAACAGCTGCTGCTGACCGCTCTTTCTGAATCGCGGCTCCAGCTCGGCGATCGCCTGCAGCATGCGCAACAGATCGGCGGCGGCGAAGCGGTCGCGTCTCGCATCGAGCGCGTCGCGCGCGCGCTCGGACACGTCCGGCGCCGACCCGCCCAGCACCACCGCGAGCTGCGCCCGCAGCATGTCGGCAAAGCCGGTCAGGAATCCGCCGAAGTCGACGCCACCCTCGGCGAGGCGCGCCACCGTCGGGAACACGTCGGCCGCCCGACGATCGGCGATGAGATCGAGCAGCGCAATCAGCTCATCTTCCGGCACGATGCCGAGTGCTTCGCGCACCCGCTCGGCCGTGACGGCGCCGTCGCCCATCGACAGCACCTGATCGGTGAGGCTCAGGGCATCGCGCATCGAACCGTCGGCCGCACGCGCGATCGCGGCCAGCGCTTCGGGCTCCGCGCTGATGCCTTCGCCCGCGAGCACGTGCACCAGGCGCTGCCGAATGTCACCCGAGCCGATGCGTTTGAAGTCGAACCGCTGAAGACGGCTGAGCACCGGCGCCGCCGACTGGGCGATGCGCTGCGGCTCGGTCGTGGCAAAGACGAACACGACGCGCGGCGGCGGCTCCTCGAGAATCTTGAGCAGCGCATTCCACGCCTCGCGCGTGAGCATGTGCGCTTCGTCGACGATATAAACTTTATAATGATCCTCGCCCGAGGGCGCGTACATCGCGCGCTCGCGCAGCTCGCGGGCGTCGTCGACGCCGCGGTTGGACGCGGCGTCGATCTCGACGACGTCGAGACTCGCCGACCCGCTCCAGATCCGCGTGCACGACGCGCATTCCCCGCACGGTTCGCCGCCGAGCGCCGGATCGCCACGCCGCTCGCAATTGAGCGCCATCGCGAGCACGCGGGCGAGCGTCGTCTTGCCGACGCCGCGCGGGCCGCACAGCAGATAGCCGTGCGCGACCCGGCCGCGCTCGATGGCGCCCTTCAACGTCGTCGACACGTGCGACTGCACGGCGACGTCGTCGAAGCGCTTCGGGCGGTATTTGCGGGCGAGGGCGAGGGGCATTTGGTCGGTAGTCCGTGGACGAACGTCCATGGTCCATTGTCCATGGACCATGGACCAAATTACGCCGCGGCGGGCAGCGGCACAAAGCGGACGTGGTCGCCGAATGAAAAACGCGGGGACGTCGCTCGTGAGCGCGTCTCCCGCGTAATACCCCAGGTCTGACGAAGCGACATCAGACACCTCATGCCGCTGCTACCTTCGGGGTCCTGACGGAGTTAGAAGGCTGACGCCCTCCGGGACCTGGGGCACGGATAAATTTAGCCGGTGAACGGCGGCGAGCAACGGCGCGTGGCGGGTTCCGTCGACCGAACGACCTGATCAGAGGGAAGCACCGCATGGCGTCTCGCAAGAAGGCCGCGAAGGGCGCGAGGACCACGAAAGCCGCGAAGAAGCGGACGACAGCGAAGCCCGCGAAGCGTGGAGCGGCTACGAAGTCGCGAGCCGCCCTTCGAGCGGAACGCGCCGAGCGCTGGGCTGCGGAGATCGCCGAGCGTTCGCGGCGCAATCGACTCGCCGGGCCGCGATCGTCGCTCGGCCGCCTGCGCAAGATTTGTCTGTCGTTTGCCGGCGCGCACGAGGTCGAGTCGTGGGGCGAGCCGACGTTTCGCGTGAACAACAAGAGTTTCGCGATGCACGCCAGCTCCGGCTCGCATCACGGTGGCGGACGGCCGGCGGTGTGGATCTACTCGGTGCACGTCGAGCAGGATCTGGTGATCCGCGCGCGGCCGGACCGTTACTTCAAGCCGCCGTACGTCGGTCCGAGCGGCTG
Source organism: Gemmatimonadaceae bacterium (assembly GCA_025928185.1). Lineage (GTDB taxonomy): Bacteria > Gemmatimonadota > Gemmatimonadetes > Gemmatimonadales > Gemmatimonadaceae > JAQBQB01. Next base: position 48,526 of record JAICKA010000011.1, on the reverse strand, counting down.
GATCGGCGCGTGGATCGACAAGAATCCGCCGTGGACCGAGCTCGCGGTGCTGATCGAGGACGCGTACGAGCGGCGACGAAAGGGCAAGTAAGCATGAGCCGCCGATTCCGCAGATGAACGCCGATCGTTCGTTTCAATCAGCGTCGATCTGGTGAATCAGCGGCTTCGCTGCGATGCTGCGAGTATTCGGTGACTTCTACGATCAGTTCCAGGTGAGCCCGCGAAGCTGATCCAGATTCAGGTTGCCACCCGAGAGCACGACGGCGACCCGCGAGCCCGCGGGAAGCTTGACGAGTCCATGCATCAGCGCGGCGACTGGTGCCGCGGCGGCCCCTTCGATCATCAGCTTGCAGCGCTCCATCACCCAGATCATCGCCTCGAAAATTTCGCGATCCGGGAGCGCCACGATCTCGTCGACGAAGCGCTGCACGACCGAGAAGTTGATCTCGCCGGCGCGCCGCACGCGCAATCCGTCGATGATCGTGCGACAGTCGATCGTCTCGAGCTTGCCCGACTGCAGGCTGCGCTGCATCGCCGGACCATCCGACGACTCGACGCCGATCACCTTGGCGTTCGGGTTGTGGCTCTTCACGGCCATCGACACGCCCGAGATCAGCCCGCCGCCACCGATCGGCACGATCACCGCGTCCACTTCGGGCCAGTCCTGCACGATCTCCAGACCGAGCGTTCCCTGCCCCGCGATCAGCTGCTCGTCGTCGAACGGATGCACGTACGTGAGCCCCTGCGTGCGCACGAGCTCCTTCGCCTTTTCGTTCGCTTCATCCCAAATCGTGCCGTGCAGCACCACCTCGGCGCCGTAGCCTTTGGTGGCGGCGATCTTGGCCGGCGTGGCGTTCTCCGCCATGCAGACTACGGCGCGAATGCCGTGAATCTTCGCCGCCAGGGCAACGCCCTGCGCGTGATTGCCCGCCGACGAGCACACGACGCCGCGCCGTTTCTGCTCCTCCGGCATGAGCGCGAACTTGTTCAGCGGCCCGCGAATCTTGTACGAGCCGACGCGCTGAAAGCACTCGGCCTTCAACCGCACGTCGAAGCCCGTCAGCTCGCTCAATTGCCGCGACGTGAGCAGCGGCGTGTGCTTGATGTGCGGCGCGATGCGGGCGCGCGCTTCCTCGAAATCGCGTCGGGTGAGCGTGAGCATGGGTCAGGCGTGTGAAAGGATGTGGCGGAGCACGGCGCCGGCGCGCTTTGCGTCGGCGGTGCTCACGTCGAGGTGGGTGACGAGGCGAATGCGCGTCGGCGACCAGTCGGCCGCGAGCACACCAGCCTCGTTCGCGGCTTCGACGATCGTCGCCGACGAGATGCCCGGCGGCAGATCGATCATCACGATGTTCGTATCGGGCGGAACGACGGTCGCGCCGCCGGCCCCGTCGACGGCATCGGCGAGCAGCCGCGCGTTGGCGTGATCGTCGGCGAGCCGGTCGATGTGATGATCCAGCGCATGGGGCGCGGCGGCGGCCAGGATCCCCGTCTGGCGCATCGCGCCGCCGAACAGCTTGCGCGCCGTCCACGCGCGCTCCATCTGCGCGTGCGTGCCGGCGAGCATGGCGCCGATCGGCGCGCCGAGTCCCTTGGACAGCGCGACCATCACCGTGTCGGCGCAATCAGCATATTCTGATAGCGCGATGCCGCTCGCGATGCTCGCGTTCCAGAGCCGCGCGCCGTCCATGTGCACGGGCAGTCCGTGTTCGGCGGCGACGCGCCGAATGGCGCGAAGCTCGGGCAGCTCGGTGATCTTGCCGCCGGCGCCGTTGTGCGTGTTCTCCACGCACACGAGACTCGCCGCGGGCAGGTAGCGCGACGCCGGCCGCAGCGCACGACAGAGATCGTCCGCCGACATGACCAAACCCGTCGGCACAACGGGCAGCACCTGCGCGCCACTCAGGGCCGCGATGCCGGCGATCTCGCTGTGCACCATGTGCGCGTCGACGTCGAGCAGGACTTCGGTGCCCCGCGGCGTATGCACCCAGACGGCGGCCTGGTTCGCCATGACGCCGCTCGGAAAGAACAGCGCGTCCTCCTTGCCGAGGAGCGCCGCGACGCGCTGCTCGAGACGGCGCGTCGTCGGATCGCCGTCGCGCTCGTCGTCGCCGACGTCCGCCGCCGCCATGGCGGCGCGCATGGCTGGCGTGGGCTTCGTGACGGTATCGCTACGAAGATCGATCATCAGGGGAATATGGCGAACGCCACATTCCTTGCGTCAGAGGGGAGCGAGGAGAGTGGAGAGGGTAGAGAGGGCAACCGAGCTGCGAGCGGCCCGGCTACGGCTTGCGAACGTCGGGCACTTGCACGGCTTTCTTCTTCGTGCCGATCACCGGCTTGTTGACGATCAGGGTTTCCTTCTGCGTGCCGACAACGGGCGTGTTCACGGTGTCGGTGTGCGACCCGATCGTTGGCATGTGCAGCGTGTCCTCCGTCGTCTTGACGCTGACGGAAGCCGGACGCTTCACCACGAGGCTCCCGTCGTCGGTCCGGGAGCAGGCGAAGCAGAGAATGAGAGCGACGGCGAGGAGTGGGCGCATTTGCGGATGAGCGGATGAACGGATGAACGGATGAACGGATGAGCGGAGGAACGGATGAGCTGATGAACGGATGAACGACCGAACGACGGGCAGGAAAGAACCGTGCCGGTTCGTAGTCCCCTTCCAGCGTTCCACCGTTCCACCGTTCCACCGTTCCAGCGTTCCACCGTTCCAGCGTTCCAGCGTTCCAGCGTTCCAGCGTTCCAGCGTTCCACCATTCCAGCGCTATCCCGTAAACACCTCGCGCTGGAGCTTGCGCACCCGCCTCAACTCGTACACCTGCCCCACTTCCCCGCCGAGGATGAAGATCAGCGCCGCGTAATAGAACCAGACGACGATCACGATCAGCACGGTGAGCGTGCCCGTGTACAACGAGGCCGGGTTGAAGTGCGACGTGTAGTAGAAGAAGGCCGAGCGCGCCAACTCGAAGCAGATGCTCGTGAACAGCGCCGCCACCCAGGCCGAGCTCGCCCGCACGCGGCGGACCGGCAGGTACTTGTAGAGCGCAAAGAACATCAGCGCGAGGAACGTCGCGCCGAGCGCGCGCCCCACCCAGTACTCCAAGCCGCCCATCACGTCGTTGCGCAGCCCGAGCGTGGTCAGCGCGCGCGCGCCGCGAGAGGCGCCGAGCATCACGTACGTGGTGATCGTCACGCTGGCGATGAACAACAGCGTCGACACGACGGTGATCTCGATATCGAAGATCTTGCCGGCGACAATGCCCCGCTCGCTTTCGATGTCGAATACGCTCGCCAGCACGGTCCGCAACGAGCCGAACAGCCGCGTCGAGAACCAGACGAAGCCGATCGCGCTGTAGATGGTGATCGATCCGCGCTTGCTCAGCAGGTCGTCGATCAGCTTGTGGTAGGGTGAATCCGGCGTCTCCGGATGGGCGGGCAGCAGCCGATCCATGATGTCGTTGATCGTCTGCGTCGAGTCGATCGCCGAGTGCACGAACAGCGGCAGGATGTACGTGATGCCGGCGACGAGCAGCAGGATGAACGGCAGCGCGGCGAGCATGATGTTGAACGCGATGCCGCCCGCCATGAAGAGGACATTGTCCTCGCCCGCGTTGTCCCAGACGCGCTTGGCGTAATCGCGCAGCGTCCAGCCGATGCTGACATAGAACGGCCGCGCCTTCGTCCGGGCGCGCGAGGGTTGCGTGACCGACTCGTCAGCCGCCGTCGACGTCATCCTCTATTCCGTCGTCGGCGGCGCGGCCGTTCCCCGCGCCCGTCCCGCCGGCCTGGTACGCCATCTTGCGCTCGGCGATGCGCTGCTCGAGCTCGTCGCGTGCGTCCTGCGCCGCCATGCGGCCCGCGTCCATCGCGCGGTGCATCTGCTGTCGCTTGAGATCGATCGCCTGGCGCGCGGAATCGATCTGCTCCTCCACGCGCCGGCGCGCGTCCTGGAACGTGCCGGCCACGCCGTCGGTGACGTCGTTCGCCATCTGCTCGGCGGCTCGTTGCACGCGACGAGCCCGGCGTGTGATGCGCCGCCGCGTCGCCGCGCCGGAGCGCGGCGCGACCAGCAGCGCGACGCCGGCGCCGATCGCCAGTCCGAGAAGAAACGACCCGATTCCCGGCTCGTGCTTCTCGATCACGATCAGGGGATCTTCATCATCATACTCATATTGAGACATGCTCGGCTCCTCGTGAGCGTCAGCGCTTGCGGGTGGGGGCCTTCTTCGACGGCGATGCGGGTGCCGCCGCCCGCGCGGCGGCTGGCGGCACGTCGGCGCTTCGCACCGTCCTGCCATTGCCAACGCCGGCGCCAGCGGTCGCCGTCTGCGTCGGTACCGCGGCCGACTCGGCTTGGCCGCCGTTGTCGAACAATGCCATCAGATCGTGGCGCACCTCGTCCTCGCTCACGCCGAGCAACTTGGCGGTGCGGGCGAAGTCCGCGCCAGTCGACGTGAAGGTGCTGAGCACCAGTTGCTGCCGTGCGGCCGACACCGTTGCTCCGACCGGAATCGTGACCGACGTCGCGGCCTCGGGCGCGTTGCGCAGGTGCCGCGGCATGATGTCGTTCAATCCGATCGTGTCGCCGCGCGCCATGATGACCGCGCGCTCGACCGCGTTCTTCAGCTCGCGCACGTTGCCCGGCCAGGCATACGAGAGGATCCAGTCCCACGCCGCCGTGTCGAAATCAGTGATCTGCTTTCCGTTCTGATTTGCGTAGCGCGCCAGGAATTCGGTGGCGAGCAGCTGGGCATCCTGGGAGCGCTCGCGCAGCGGTGGGAGATCGATCTGCACGACCGCGAGACGATAGTACAGATCTTCGCGCAGCTCGCCTTCGGCCAACGCCTTCTGCAAATCCCGGTTCGTCGCGGCGACGATCCGGATGTCGACCTGGATCTCCTTCTTGCCGCCGAGCCGGCGCACCATGCGGGTCTCGAGCGCGCGCAGCAGCTTGACCTGGATGTCCGGCGACATCTCCGCGACTTCGTCGAGGAAGATGGTGCCGCCGCTCGCCATCTCGAACGCGCCTGGCTTTTCGTTGGTCGAACCGGTGAACGCGCCCTTCTCGTGGCCGAACAGCTCGTTCTCGAGGATCTCCTTGGGCAGAGCGGCGCAATTCAGAGCGAAGAACGGCCCCTTGGCGCGCTCGCTCTTCGAGTGAACCGCGCGCGCGACCAGTTCCTTGCCGGTGCCGGACTCGCCGAGTATGAGCACGCTCGCGGTAGATGGCGCCACTGCGTCGATGACTTGATAGACCTCGCGCATGACGTCGGACTGGCCCGTGAGCTCGCCATAGTGCGTGAGCCCCTCGAGGCGCGACGTCAGCTCGCGATTCTTCTGCTGCACCGTGAATTTCTCGATCGCCTTGGGGATCAGCGCCTTGAGCCGGTTCAGCTTGTCCGCGTTCAGCGGCTTTTCGATGTAATCATACGCGCCCTGCTGCATCGCCTGCACGGCCGAGTCGACCGTGGCCTGGCCCGTAATGATGATGCATTCGGTCGGAATCTCCTTCTGCTGCAGCTCGCGCAGGAGACTCAGGCCGTCGATCTTGGGCATCTTGAGGTCGGCGAGCACGACGCCGAAGCGGTCGTCGGAGAGACGCTCGAGTGCTTTTTGGCCGTCGCCCGCGATCTCGACGTCGTAGCCCTCGTCGGACAGGATCGCGCTCAGCCCGGAGGTGATCGCCTGCTCATCGTCGGCGATGAGCACTTTCGCATTAGGTTGCTTCATCAGTTGCCGTCCCGCGCCCCCGCTCAACGGGGGAAGGTGATGGAAATGCCGGCCGTTCCCGCCTCGATGCGGATGCCGGCGTCTGCCGACGCGGCCACGATCTCGTCCCGGATCGCGAGCACGCCCCCGTCACAACTCTCGAGCCGAATGGTTGGCGCGTCAGCGGCGCCGTCCGTCCGGCAGATCACGTGCGCCGAGCCATCGATCGCATCCACGATCGAGCCGCCGATCGCGATGCGTATCGCGTCGCCATTCGCCGAGCTCACGCCCAGATCTTCCGACTCCTGCAAATCGAACCGGCGATTGTCGGCTCGTGCCGCCGGAGCGATCAACGCGCAAATGCGCCGCACCAGCGGAGTCAGCTCGACCGGTTCACGCAGCGGCCGCGCCAGCGCCAGCAGCGCATCCGTCATGGTGATCACGGCACCGAGCTGCTCCGACGCCGTTTCGGCATATCGATTCACGGCGGCTGCGGACGCGTTGGGCTTCTCCGACCGCGACCGCACCACCTCGAGATTCACCGACACTCCGTTCAGCGCACCCTTCACCTCGTGCGCGGCACGCCCACAGATCCGCTGCAGCGTGTCGAGCCACAATGCCTCGGGACTAGTCACTCAGCTCCGCATCGTCCGGCGCCGCGGCCACCGCCACCGCTTCGCTGGGATCGGCCCGATGAATGGCGGGTGCCTTGACGTACTTCGCAACCACCGGCGCCGTGCCGCCGATCGCGAGCTGATTGAACAGGAACGTGAACTTGTCGTCGTACGCTCGTGCGAGCGTACGCTTCGCGTCCTCCGGCAGATCCCACACCTGCCGCTTGAACGGCCCGATCGCCTTTTTTCGAGTCTTGTAATAGAACTGTTCGTCGGAGTCCGTGGCCTTGCGTTCGCCCGTCGCGTGCTCGTCCAGCCAGCGGTAGATGCTGTTGCGCAGCTCCGCCGGCATGTGGTCGAACAGCATGTTCTGGAAATTCGTCGCCAGGTGGATCTCCGCCGTTTCGCGCTCGGGAAAGTTGTGGAACGCGCTGTCCGGCAGCGTCGACGCGCCGTGCTGTACCGCGCCGGCCAGACCGTAGCCGTCGCGCGCCACCTTCGAGAGGCGCTGCAGCGTATCGAGGTCGAGCTTGACGTCGGCGATCGAACCGTCCGGCAGCACGACGCCGCCATGCGACGTACCCGACTGCACGCTGATCTTCGACAGGCCGATCGTGCCCGCCGGCTTGGCCGCGTTGAGCCCGTCCATGTACGCGCGCAGCTCTTCCACGGTGCTGTTCTGCGTTCCGACCTCGCCGATCTCGCCGCCGACGGAAATGGTGACGCCGCGCGGCTGCACCTGTCGCACCGTCGTGAGAATGTCGGCGCCGACCTGCACGTTCAGCTTCTGCTGCTCGGCGAGACTCGGCCGGGACACATCCACGAGCGTGGACGTGTCGATGTCGATGTTGTAGAAGCCCGCTGCAACCGCTTCGCGCACGAGCGCCTTGACCGCGTCCACCTCGCCGGACGGGTCGGACCCATACTTCTTCGCGTTCACCTGGAAGTGATCGCCCTGGATGAACACCGGCCCGCGGAATCCCTCGCGCATCGCCGCCGCCAGCACGACCGCGACGTACTCGGCCGGACGTTGATCGGTGTATGCGATCTCGGAACGCGCAATCTCGAGAATGAACGCGCCCGCGTCGAGCGCGATCGCCGTGCGGAAGATCGCGCGCGCGGTATCGTACGCCATGCCGCGCACGTTGATCGCCGGCACGGTGAAGCCGTGGATCTCGCCGCGGCCGCGCGCCATGTACAGATCCTGAATCGATGCCGGCTGCACACCCACGGCCTGGCCAATCTCCCAGATCAGCCAGCGGGCATGCTCCTTCTCGCCGCCGTCGCCGAACGCGGCGGCGCGCACGAGGCGGTCCATCGCGGCCGACTTCAGTGCTGCGTCGCGCGCGACGCTGACCCGGCCATCCCGAACCGTGATGTCGTTGCCAAACAGGGAATTCAGAGAGTCGATCGAGTTCATGAGTGCGTTGAAGTGGCTTTCGCGTGACCGAAACCGGAAGCTGCGCGCCCACACCGGCAGCGGCAAGGCCGGCTACACGGCGTATCGGTCATCCGGTTTTGGAAGCAGGTTCCATTCCTGCCGCGCCTGCTCGGCGTCCGCGCGGCCGAGCATGGCGTAGGTGAATTGCTTACCCAGCTCCACGCCGGGTTGATCGAGCGGATTCACTCCATACAACTCGCCGGCGTAGATCGTGGCGATCTCCAGGAGCATGAAGATCGCGCCCAGGTGCCACGCGTCGACCTTGTCGATGTGGATCGTCAGGTTCGGCCGGCCGCGCCGGGCCAGCGCCCCGGCGGTCGCCCGCTGTTCGATCGACAGCAGCTCGCCGAGTTGGTGCCCGCCAAGATAACCGAGCTCCTTCACGTCCGAGTGCAGCTTCGGGATCGGCACGTCCACGCCACCCTCCCGCACGGCGATGAAGCTCACTGTCTTGTCACCTGGACCTTCCATGAAGAGCTGCACCTTGCTGTGCTGATCGGTGGCCCCAAGCGCGGCGAGTGGCGTCGGGCCGACGCCCTTGTCGCCCTTTTGCCGATGCTTGCCCAGACTTTCGGACCAGAGTTGCACGAACCAGTCGGCGACGTTGCGCAGCGGATCCGAGTAGGGCATGAGCACGTGGATGTGTCGCCCGAGCTTCGTGTCCGCCAGATATTGAAGCGTGGCGAACACGCCGGCCGGGTTTTTCGCCAGCTTGTCGCCATCGCACCGCTCGGCGATGTCCCTCGCGCCGGCGAGGAGTTGCGCCGTGTCGATTCCGACGAGCGCCGCCGGCAGAATGCCTACCGGCGTGAGCACGCTATACCGTCCGCCCACCATCTCGGGAATGTCGAGCGCGGGAATCCCTTCGCGATTGGCGATCGTGCGGAGCGCGCCCTTCTTCGGATCCGTCACGAACACGAGGTGGTCGGCGAGCGCGAGCTTCGCCTGCTTCAGCCGCTCGAGCACCACCAGATACTGCGCCATCGTTTCGGCCGTGCCGCCCGACTTGGAGATGACGACGAACAGCGCGCGCTCGAGCGAGAGTCGCTCCAGCAGCGCCGCGATGGTGTGCGGGTCGACGTTGTCGAGCACGTGCAGGCGCGGCTGGCCGCCGCGCTCCTTCGCATCCAGCGCATTCCAGTCGGGTGCGAGCAGCGCGGAGCGGAGCGCGATCGGCCCGAGCGCCGAGCCGCCGATGCCGAGGATGACGACGTCGTCGAACTTTCCGCGCATGCGTTTGGCGTAATCGGCGGACTGGCGATGCAGGGCCTCGTCCGTGGGCAGCGCGAGAAATCCGAGCTCGCCGGCATCGCGGCGCTTTCCGAATCCGCCGTGCGCTTTGGTGAACATCGCCGGCGCGGCGTCCCAGTCGGCACGGGCGATGCCGCCGTCAATGACGTCGCCCATCATGTTGGTGTAATCGATTCGAAGCGCCATGGCGGTCGATCTCAGTCGATACGAACGGTGAGGCCGTCGAACGCCGGAGTGATGTTGCTGGGCAACTCGGCTTCGAGGGCGGCGTGAAAGTTGTCGTGCGTCAGGTGCGTGAGATACGTCTGCGCGGCACCGACCTCGCGGGCGGCGGCCAGCGCTTGATCGAGACTGAGATGAGTCGGGTGCTCCGTGCGGAAGAGTGCGTTGATCACCAGCACGCGCGCTCCACGCAGCAGTTGCACGGCGTCCGGCGGCAGCGACTTGGCGTCGGTCACGTACGCCAGCGGGCCAATCCGATATGCAAAGACCGTGACAGCGCCATGCGGCACGCGCACCGGCGTGATCGTCAGGTCGCCCACGGTGAACGGCTCGCCCGACTGGACGGGGTGCGCCACCGCGCGCGGCTTCGACGTGCCGGGCAGCGGACGCATCGACTCGTCGAAGATGTACTGGAAGCGCGACGCGAGATGCTCGAGCGTGTCGGCCGGGCCGAACACCGGAAGCGCCGTGTCGCGACGGTTGGTGATGGCGCGCAGGTCGTCGATCCCGTGGGTGTGATCGGCGTGGTCGTGCGTGTAGAGCACCGCGTCCACCTGGTCGATGTGCGCGGCGAGCAGTTGCAGGCGCAGCTCGGGCGGCGTGTCGATCAATACGCGCGTGCCGCCGTCGCTCTCGACGACGGCACCGACGCGCGTGCGGCGATCGCGCGGGTCGGTCGATCGGCACACCGCGCACGAGCAGCCGAGCTGCGGCACGCCGAAGCTCGTGCCGGTGCCGAGGAACGTGAGCTTCACACCGTTTCGACCTTGAGCAGATTCGTCGTGCCGGGCGTGTCGAACGGCACGCCGGCGGTGACGACGACGCGGTCGCCCGTGCGCGCCAGCTCGCGCCGCTTCACGGTCTCGAGGGCGAACGTCAGCATCTCGTCGTAGGTGTTGCAGTGCGGCACCAGCTCCGGAACGACACCCCAGACGAGCGCGAGCTGCCGGAACGTGCGCGGGCTGTCGGTGAGCGCCAGGATCGGCACGCTCGGCCGATGCGCCGCGACGACGCGCGCGCTGAAGCCGCTCTTCGTGATGACGATCAGCACCGGGGCGCCGAGCATGTTGACGGCGGCGTTGCTCGCGGCGGCGATGGCGAACTCCGTCGATACGGCGGTGTCGTCGCGCCGGCGGTCGTCGCGCCGCCACGTCTGCGCCTTGCTCTCGATCTCGCCGATGATCCGGCTCATCGCTTCGACCGCGAGGCGCGGATACTGGCCGGCCGCCGTTTCCGCCGACAGCATCACGGCGTCGGTGCCGTCGAGGATCGCGTTGGCGACGTCGCTCGCCTCGGCGCGCGTCGGCCGAGGATGGGTGATCATCGACTCGAGCATCTGCGTCGCGGTGATCACCGGCCGGCCGAGGCGGTTGCTGACGGCGATGATGCGCTTCTGCGCGTACGGCACCTCCTCGAACGGCAGCTCGACGCCGAGATCCCCGCGGGCGACCATCACGCCGTCCGAGGCGCGGACGATCTCTTCAATGTTCTCTAAAGCAGAGTCCTTCTCGATCTTGGCGACGACGAGCGTGGAGCTCGGAATCATGGTGCGCAGCTCGGCAATGTCCTCGCCGCGGCGCACGAAGCTGAGCGCGACGTACTCCAGCTCCTGCGCCACCGCGAACGCGACGTCCTCGCGATCCTTGTCGGTGATCGACGGCGCGGACACCTGCACGCCCGGCAGGTTGATGCCCTTGTGGCTGGTGAGCATGCCGCCATGCAAGACGCGCGCGGTGACGCGCGGCTTGTGGACGTCGAGCGCCACGAGCTCGATGAGGCCGTCGTTGATCAGGATGCGATCGCCGACGTGCACGTCGTCCGGCAGCCTCGCGTACGTGACGGGAATCTCGTCGCCGCGCGCTTCGTGCTCGGGCACGAGCACCACGTCGCTGCCGTCGGCCAGCTCGCGGGGCGCCGGCAGGTCGCCGATGCGGATGCGCGGCCCCTGCAGGTCGCCGAGGATGGCGACGGGGCGGCCCATCTCGCGGGCGACGTCGCGGACGAGCGCGATCGTGGCCGCGTGCTGCTCGTGCGTGCTGTGGGAAAAATTGATGCGGGCCACGTTCAGGCCCGCATCCATGAGATTCCGGAGCGCATCGCGCGACGAGCTCGCGGGCCCCAGCGTGCAGACGATCTTGGTTCGGCAGTAACGCAACGTGTCTCGTGTTGAAGTCGTTCAGGCGCCGCTCATGCGGACAACGTACGGCGTCTAACGGCTCGCGACCAGTTGCCGTCCCAGTGAGGCGGTCTTCTTCTGCAGGCCGACGAGCAGCGTTTCGAACGCCTTCTGAAAGCTCGCCAACCCGTCGACCAGCAGCTTGTCGGTGACCGCCTCCAGCGACACGCCGTTCTGCTCGAGCGCCTGCAGCTCCTGGCGTGCGGCGTCCAGGTTCTTGTCGACCGTGCGTTCCACCTTGCCGTGATCGCGGAATGCATCGATCGTCTGCGGCGGCATCGTGTTCACGGTGTCCGGCCCGATCAGCTCCTCGACGTACATGACGTCGCGGTACGCCGGGTTCTTGGTGCTGGTGCTCGCCCAGAGCGGCCGCTGCACCGTGGCGCCCTTCGCGGCGAGCGCCTTCCAGCGCGGGGAGGCGAGTCCGTCCTGGAACGTGCGGTAGGCCAGCTTCGCGTTGGCGATCGCCGCCTTGCCGCGCAGCGCCTTGAGCGTTTTCTCATTGGCCGGGTGCGCGGCGGCCGCGGCGTCGAGCCGCTTGTCCACTTCCGTGTCGACGCGGCTCACGAAGAAGCTGGCGACGGAGTGAATGCGGGAGATGTCCTGCCCGGCCGACACGCGGTCCTCGAGACCGGCCATGTACGCGTCCATTACCGACTTGTACGCGTCGATTGAGAACAGCAGCGTGATGTTCACGTTCACACCCGCGGCCGTGAGCTGCCGCACCGCGACGGCGCCTTCGTTCGTGCCCGGCACCTTGATCATGACGTTCGGCCGGTCGACGGCTTTCCACAGCCGCGTGCCCTCCGCAACCGTGGCGCGCGCGTCGTGCGCCGCGCCGGGCGACACCTCGATCGACACGAAGCCGTCCGCGCCGTGCATGCGCTCGTGAACCTGTCGAAACGCGTCGCAGGCATCGCGTACGTCCGTCGTCGCGATCTTCTCGAACAGCTGCATGCCGGTCAGCTCGCCGTCCTCGGCCTTGATCTGCGCGTCGTACGCCGTGCCTTCGGCAAGAGCCTTCTCGAAGATCGACGGATTCGACGTCATGCCCGTGAGCGCATCCTCGCGAATCCGCCGCTGCAGATCGCCATTGTGCAGCATCGTGCGATCGATGTAGTCGAGCCAGATCGATTGTCCGGCCTCGTGGAGCCGCTGCAGGGTGTTGTCGCTCATCGTGAACCCGTACGCTCGAGGAATATCGGTAAGTTAGTCGCGATCATTTTCCCTTGTAGGAAATCTTCCAGATGTGACCGCCGGCATCGTCGGCTACATAGAGCGAACCGTCCGGTCCCTGCGCGAGCCCGGTCGGCCGATGGTTGCCGCTCATGCCGCCGGACTGCGGCGCAAAACCGCTGGCAAAGATCTCGTACGCACCGGCGGCCTTCTCGCCGTTCAGCGGCTGGAACGTGACGTTGTATCCCGCCTGCGGCTCCGGCGCGCGATTCCAGGATCCGTGGAACGCGATGAATGCACCACGCTTGTAACGTGCCGGAAATTGCGAGCCCGTGTAGAACAGCAGGCCGTTCGGCGCCCAGTGCGCCGGAAAGACGGCGACCGGCTCCTTCTTGTCCGCACACCGGCCCACCTTCGTGCCGTCGCCGCCGTACTCGGGGGCGAGCACGAGACGATGCTCGGGGAATGCGTAGTAGCAGTACGGCCAGCCGAAGTCGTCGCCCTTGTTCACCTGCAGCAACTCTTCGGCCGGATTTTCGGCGCTGTACTTCGCGTCGAACGACCAGTTTCCATTCGGGCCGCCGAGCTGATCGCGCCCATGCTGCGTCACCCACAGCCTGTTGTCCATCGGATTGATCGCCACGCCCACGGCGTTGCGAATTCCGGTGGCGAAGTGAACGCCTGTCGCGTAGCTCTGATGCAGCTTGTGCGCGTCGAACGTCCAGATGCCGGCGCGCGTGTCGAGCTGGGTACATGGATCGATGCCCGCCGAGCTCTTGGCGCGATTCTTCTCCTGACACGCGTTGCTCGGAGATCCGATGTTCAGGTAGATCGTCCCGTCGCCCGCGATGGTGAACGTCTTGTTGAAGTGGTCGCCGCCTCCCGCGAGACCCTGCACGACCGTATCGAGCGCGGTCGCGGGCTCCATCGAACCGGGCTTGTACGGAAAACGCAGCACGCCGGTGAGATCCTCCGTGTACAGATAGCCGTCGTACATCCGCACTTCGGAGGAGCGGAAGCCGCTCGCGATCTTGGCGCGCGCGTCGGCTCGGCCGTCGTGATTCGCATCGCGCAGCAGCCAGATACCGCCGGCGTTCCGCGCTTCGGACGAGACGTACACGTCGCCGTTCGGCGCGACCCACATGTGTCGGGCGCCGGCCACGGAATCGGCGAACAGCGTCGCGCAGAATCCGGTGGGCAGCTTGAGTCCGGCGTTGTCCGGCGCGCAGTGGACCGCCTGCGCGTTCGTCGCGCCCGAATCGGCAGCCGGAACGTCGCCACTGGCCGTTTGCATCTTCGCTTTGTCGTTCGGCCTGGAGCACGCCGATACCCAGAGCACCGCGAGCAGCAGCATCAGAGGATTCCGTCGCATCGTCACGTCCTGAGGAAAAGTGTTCGCCGGCGCGGGAGCGCCAGCCCGGTCGTCGCGCGCGCGACCGAGCTGACTGAAGTGCATTTCGATGTGTCGACGGTCGCGCTAGCGCCGCGACTCGGGGCCGAGCACCTGGTTGACTCGCGCTTCGAGTGCGTCGAGCTCCTTTCGAAGTTCCTGATATCGCGTCACGGCGTCGTGGCCGACCTTCTGATCGGCGCGCATCGTCATGCCGGCGAGATAGGTGATCTGGGTCTGGAGTCCGGGACTGCCGTATCGCACTCCTTCACCGGCCCCGAACAGCGTTTCGGCAAGCGCGTTCACCTTCGCGAGCGAATCCGCATTGCCGCTGGCGCGCAAGCGCGTGCGTGCGTCCCGAACGCGATTGGCGACGCGTCCGACTTCGGCCACCATCGCGCGCATGCGGTCGTTGTGCGCGTACTGCTCGCGCAGATCGGCCGCCGTGATTCCGTCCGGCGCGAGTCGTGGATCGATGCGCAGCGTCAGCGGATGCGTCGAGCTCCATCCGCCGCTCGTCAGCTTCACCGAATACGTGCCCGGCGGCACCATGACGCCTTCGCCATCATTGAAATCCCACACGACTCGATTCATCCCGACGTTCGTCGTCAACCGGACCGGCGGTGGACCGCGGCGGAATGCCGGTGCTTCGTCCTCATCGGGTTGGGCGGCCCCACGTTCCCCGCCCCGTGCCGTGCCCTGGCTGCCGTACGTGCGGACGACGCGTCCACTCGCGTCGCGAATCTCGAGGCTCAGGGGCGCGGCCGGCGTGTGGCCGAGGTAGTAGTTGATCGTCGCGCCGTACTGGCCGAACTCGGGCTGACCTGCCGCCGTCGCGCCGCCGCGACCGCCGCCAAAGCCGCGACCGCCGCCGATGCGCGCGCGGATCGCGTCGCCCGGTGCAAACAGCACCGCGTCCTGCGCCGCCGTCTGCTGGCCGATCTGCCGCAAAGGCGTCACGTCGTCGAGAATCCAGAACGAGCGACCCTGGGTCGCGAGAATCAGATCGTTGTCGTGAATCTTGATGTCCGTGATCGGCACGCGCGGCAGATTCAGCTCGAACGGCTGCCAGTGCGCGCCGTCGTCGAACGAGATGAACAGGCCGAATTCCGTGCCGGCGTACAGCAGCCCTTCGCGCACCGGATCCTCGCGCACGACGCGCGTCGGCCAGTCGGCGGGAATCCCGTTGTTGCCCGTCGTGAGCCGCTTCCAGCTCGCGCCGTAGTTATCAGTTTTATATATATAAGGTGCGAAATCGCCGAGCAGGTAGCGGTAGACCGCGTAGTAGGCGGTGCCCTTGTGGTGCGGCGACGTCTCGATGTACTGCACGCGGCCGCCCGACTGCAGATCCTTCGGCGTGACGTTCTTCCACGTCTTTCCGTTGTCGCGCGTCACGTAGAACGGGCCGTCGTTCGAGCCCGTCCAGATTACGCCCGGCTCGAGCTTCGATTCGCTGATCGCGTAGAGCGTGCTGTAGAACTCCTCGCCGGTCACGTCGCGCGTGATCGGTTCGCCGCTCGCGCCCTGGCAGCAGGCCGGATGCGCGGTGAGATCGGGCGAGATGGTTTCCCAGTGCACGCCGCCATCGTGCGAGCGATGCAGATACTGTGAACCGTAGTAGACCGTGCTCGTGTCGAACACGCCGACTTCCATCGGCGAAACGCGCTGGAAGCGATAGATCAGATCCTTGGCGTCGTTGCCGTACAACGACTGCCCGCCGACCCAGTAGTTCTGCTCCTGGCGCGTGTTCATGAACATGCGCCCGAACTGCCCTTTGCACGCACCGTAGACGACGTTGGGATTCTTCGGGTGCGGAATGATCGGCCCCGTCTCGCAGCCCGGCCCGTCCTCGAAAGGCGCCGACTGCCCCGGCAGCGGCTCGCTCGGCACGATCACCGTGCTCGCGTCCTGCTGCGCGCCGTAGAGGCGATATGGGAACTGGTCGTCGAGCCACACGCCGTAGATCTCGGCCGTGGGCTGGTTCATTTGCGTCGACCACGTGCGGCCGCCGTCGAACGACACGTTCGCGCCGCCGTCGTTCGCCTGGATCATGATCTTGCCGTCGTGCGGATTGATCCAGATGTCGTGGTTGTCGCCGTGCGGCGTGCGCAGCGCGTTCCACGTCACGCCGCCGTCGGTCGACTTGTAGAAGTTCTCCGCGCCGGCGTACAGCACGTCGGCATTGGTCGGATCCGCGCCGATCGTCGTGTAGTAGAACGGACGCGTGATGAGCTGCGCGAAGCTGCTCACCTGCTTCCACGACTGGCCGGCATCGTCGGAGCGGTACATGCCGCCACCGGGCTTGGCTTCGACGAGCGCGTATACCCGATTCGGATTCGCCGCCGTGACGGCGAGATTGCCCTTGCCCACGAGACCCGTCGGCAGGCCGTTCGTGATCTTGGTCCAGTGCTCGCCGCCGTCGGTGCTCTTGTAGAAGCTGCCGTTCACCGCGTCCGGCGCGCCGCTGATGATCGTCCACGGCTTGCGCTCGCCGTGCCACATCCACGCGTACACGATGTCCGGATTCGCGGGATTCAGCTCGAGATCCGCCGCGCCGGTGCTGTCCGAGAGATACAGCACCTTGCGCCAGGTCTTGCCGCCGTCCGTCGTCTTGAACACGCCGCGCTGATCGTTCGGCTTGAACGCGTTTCCGATCGCCGCGACCCACACGATGTTCGGATTGGTCGGATGAATGCGCACCGCGCCGATCTGGCCCGCGTCATACAGGCCGACGAACTGCCACGTGTCTCCCCCGTCGGTCGACTTGTACACGCCCCGACCGGTGGACACGTTGCTGCGAATGTCGTCGGAGCCGGTGCCGAGATAGATGATGTTCGGGTCCGACTCCGCTACGGCAATGGAGCCCGTCGAGCCGAGCGGCACCTTGCCGTCGGTGATCGGGTGCCACGAGGCACCGGCGTCGGTGGTGCGGAACACGCCGCCGCTCGCCACCCCCATGTAGAACGTGCGCGGTTGCGACGGCACGCCGGTCACCGTGGTGACGCGTCCGCCGCGCGGCGGCCCGACCATGCGGAAGTGAAGTCCATGGAACAACGACGTGTCGACGGAGGCCATCATCGGCGCGCGTGCCGAAGCCGACGCGACGCGCGTCTGGGCGGACAGCGCGGCGCCCGGCAAGGCGATCGCGGACAGGAGACCTGCGGCAGCGCGAAACGAAACCCGCATTCTGCAATTCCTCGGAGTCGAAATGGGCAAGGATGGGCGAACCGTGTAATGATGGGCCGCGGTCGCGTCTTCCGCGAGTCCGGTGCGATGGGTATCGTCTCCGCACCATCACCGACTCTCCATGGATCGCACCCACACTTCGATGCTTCGCGCCGCCGCCTGTCTCGTGCCGTTGGCGCTGGCCGGCCGCTCGCTTCCCGCCGCGGCGCAGCGCGCCATTCCCACGCCGGAATCCATCCTCGGCTTTGCGCCGGGCGCCGACCGGCACCTGCCGAGCTGGGACCAGATCGTCCGCTACTTCCACGCGCTCGACGCCGCGAGCCCCCGCGTGAGCGTGCGCACGCTCGGCAAGACGCAGTTCGGCCGCCCGTTCATCGCCGCCTTCATCTCCGACTCGAGCACGCTCGCCAACCTCGAGCACTACCGGCAAATTCAAAGAAAGCTCATGGACCCGCGGCTCCAGCGCCCGGGCGAGCGGCAGTCGCTGATCGATCAGGGCAAGAACATCATCCTCGTGACATCGGCGATCCACTCGAACGAAAGCGGCGGCTTCACGACGCCGCTCGTGCTGGCCGACCGGCTCGCGCGAGGCAGCGACGCCGAGGCGCGCGCGATCCTCGCCAACACCATCATCATCCTGGTGCCATCACAGAATCCTGATGGCGTGGACATCGTCGGCGACTACTACCGCAAGACGCTCGGCACGCCGCTCGAGGGACGCGATCCGCCGGAGCTCTACGCCAAGTACGTCGGCCACGACGACAATCGCGACTGGTACGCGTTCACCCAGCCCGAAACGCGCTACACCGTCGATTCGCTCTACACGCCGTGGGATCCCGAGATCAGCAACGACATTCATCAACAGGGATCCAACGCCGGCCGCATCTTCATTCCGCCGTACATGGACCCGATCGAGCCGAACATCGATCCCATCCTCACGGCCGCGATCAATGGACTCGGCCAGTCGATCGTCTGGCGGATGACCAACGACGGCTTCACCGGCGTCGCCAGCAACGCGTCGTACGACATGTGGTCGCCGGCGCGCCAGTACTCGCTCTATCACCGCGGCGCGCGGCTGCTCACCGAGACCGCGAGCGTGCGCCTCGCCACGGCGATCGATCTGCCGTTCGACAGCCTTGGGCTGGGCCGCGGCTACGACGCCAAGGTCGAAACGTGGAACTTCCCGTCCGTCTGGCCGGGCGGCCACTGGTCGTACGGTGACATCGTGCGCTATCAGACGGAGGCAAGCTGGGCGCTCTTCGTGCAGGCGGCGACCAACCGCCGCGAGTGGCTGGAGGGCTACGCCGCGCAGGCTGACCGCGCGCTCGGACCGGTGCCCGCCTGGCACACGGATGCGTGGCCGTCGGCCATTGTGATCCCGAAAACGCAGCCGGACACGCAGGCGCTTCGCCGGCTCATCTGGACGCTGCAGCACGGACAAGTGGAAGTGCGCGAGACCACGACGCCCGTGTCGGTGGATGGGACGACGTATCCCGCACGCAGCTACGCGATTCTCACCCGGCAACCGTTCGGCAGCTTCGCCAAGGCGCTGCTCGAGCGCCAGCACTATCCGAATCTGTTCGAGTATCCCGGCGGTCCGCCGAAGCGGCCGTACGACGTCACCGCACACACGCTGCCGCTCATCTTCGGGGTGAACGTGGCGCACGTCATGGGCACGCCGCCGGCAACGACGAGCAAGCCGATCGCCGGGTTGCCGGACCCGGTGTACAGTGCGCCGTTGAGCGGCGCGCGTACCGAGCGCATCGCGATCTATCGGCCGAGCACCAATGAGCCGATCGACGAGGGCTGGACGCGGTATGTGTTCGATACGTATCGGGTTCCGTTCACGACGATCACGGAAAAGGATCTCGCCACCGGCAACCTGAACGCGCGCTTCGACGCGATCGTGTTCCCCGACGGCGTGATTGGACGCGGCGGTCGCGGCGGACGGGGTGGCCGCGGAGGACGCGGCCCCAAGGCGGTCGACGTGTTCGGCCCGATCGACGCGTTCGTGAACGCGGGCGGAACTGTGCTCGCCTTCAACGGCACCTCGACCGCGATGATCGACGGGCTGCATCTCCCGGTGAAGAACGTGCTGGCCGGCGTGCGGAACACCGAGTTCTATGCGCCGGGATCGATTCTGTCGGTCGAGATCAACCGCGCCAGTCCGATTGCGAGCGGCTTCACGGCACCCGTGCCGGCGATCTGGTTCGAGAACGGCCCCGCATTCGAGATCTCTGATCCCAGCCAGGCGACCGCCGTGGCAACGTACCCTGCCTCGGGCGACCCGCTGCTCTCCGGCTGGCTGCTCGGCGGATCACACCTGAACGGCAAGGCCGCGCTCGTCGACGTCAAGCATGGCCAGGGACACGTGGTGCTCTACGGCTTCCGACCACAGTACCGTGGCCAGTCGATGGCGACGTACCCGCTGATCTGGGGAGCACTACGGGTCGCCACGGCGAGCGGGCGGTAAAACGGCGAACTGGCGGGCGCGGGGCGCCGCGAAACGGCGCCCCTGCGGCCGCTGAACGACGACGGCAAAATAAGGGAGTTCACGTGCACACCAGAGGCCGCCTTCATTCCCTATTCTCTATCCTCCGCCCTCTCGCCTCTATTCACTCCAAATACTAGATTTCAGAATCCGAACCTTGCCTCTGGTTTCGGGTACGATCACGTACGCCTCCCCGGCGTATGGCACTGCTGGATCGAAGTCCGTTCTCCCCTTCCGAACGGTATTTCCGCACGCCGCTTCAGTACGCTCCCTCCTCGCTGGTAGTCCCCATGCCACACCGTCGGTTGTTCCCCGCGTCGGGGCACGCGTTCGCGCTGGTCGCAGCCATGCTTGCTGCGTTCGCCGCAAGCGACTGCGCCGGGTTCCAGTCCGCTCGTGACGGAATCCTGAGCGGCACACTCTCGTCGCCCGAGGCGCGCACGCCGTCGCGCGCCAGTGCCACGGTTGGCGAGATCATGTCCGACGCGCGCGGCACCTACATCGACCGGCTGCTCGCCGATCGCGATTCGACGATCGAGCGTTGGCCGAATCACGTCGCGCAGCCGCTCCGCGTCTGGATCGATTCGTCGTCGACGGTCGGCGGCGCACAGGCCAGCTTCCCAGCGGCCGTTCGCGCGGCATTCGGCCAGTGGGTGAGCACCGGCATCCCGCTGCGGTTCACGTTCGTGAGCTCGTCGCGCGACGCCGACGTCAAAGTCCACTGGACGAGCTACCTCTCGCACAAGACCGGTTCGACGACGTGGCGCACGGATGACAACGGCTGGCTGCTGTCCGGCGACATCACGCTCGCCACCCACATCAGCGACGGTCATCCGCTGGACAGCCGCGGCATGCGCGCCATCGCGCTGCACGAGGTCGGACACGCGCTCGGGCTCAGCCACAGCACGGACGCGGCGGACATCATGGCTCCGCTCGTGCGCGTCGACGGGTTGAGCCCAGCCGATCGCAACACCATTCGGCTTCTGTATTCACTGCCGGCGGGCCGCGTCCGCTGAGCGCGTAACGCCCACTCCTTCACGTGCTCGACATGCGTTTCCTTCGTCTGTTGGTTCCGGCCGTCGTGGTGCTCGCCGCCGCGTGCGATCGCGGCGCCAAGCAGCAGCTCGCCCAGTTGGCACACGCCGATTCGCTGCGTACGGACTCGCTGCTCGCCATCAAGAACGACCTGCTCAGCGAGCTGATGACGTCGACGCAGTTCGTCAACGACCTGAACGGCGAGATGACGAAGCTGAAATCGCACTCGCCGGCCACGCTCTCCACTCGGCTCACGAGCGAATCGGATCTCGCCGCGGTCAAGGAGGAGCGCGCCGCGGTCGTGAAGCGGCTCTCGGAGCTCGTCGCTCGCCTCGACTCGAGCGAGGCGCGCGTCGAATCCCTGCGCAGCCGCGCTGCAAAGCTCGCACGGCGCGACTCGACGCTCATGGCGCAGGTCGCCTGGTACGAGAAGACCGTGGCCGACCTCCGGCAGACGGTCGAGGATCAGAAGGCCGAGTTCGAGGCGGTGATCGCCAGGCAGAACACCCAGATCGCCGCCCTCAATGCCCGCGTCGACACCGTGACGACGGACAACGTGCGCCTCGCCGGCGAAAAGCTCGCCCTCGCGGACACCGTCGGCGCGCTGACGACGGAGAAGAACACCGCCTACTACGTGATCGGCACGAAGGACGAGCTGATCAAGCAGGGCATTCTCGTCGAGGAAGGCCATCGCCGATTCCTGATCGCCGGCGGCCGCTCGGTCTCGCTGGCGCGCAATCTGGATCCGTCCAAGTTCACGCGCATCGACCGGCTGCGCGATCGAACGATCGCGTTTCCGTCCGGCGACTACACGATCTTCACGCGGCAGGATCCCGCGTACGCCTCGCCGTTCGCGGCCCACGACGGCAAGCTTGCTGGCGGACTCCGCATCGAGCAGCCGGATCGCTTCTGGGAAACGTCCCCGTTCCTGGTCATTCTCAAGGCGTGAGCGCGAGCCGCGCGAACTGATGCGCCGGCGTCACGCATCAGTTCGCGGCCTCGAGCGCACGCTTTAGAATTTCGTCGAGCTCGTCGGGTTCCGGCGGCATCAGCAACATGTCGATGTTGTGCTCGAGCGCCAGCGCTCTCACCTCTTCGAGCGCCTCCGGCGTCCCGAAGATTACAACGGAGATGCCGCGCATTGCGGCATGGCCGAGCACTTCGTCGTTGCAAGCGGCCGGATCCTGACAGTCGAGGAGCGCGATGGTCGGCCGAACTCGGCGCATGCTCTGATCGGCCGTTTCCGGTGGACGCGCAAATCGCACGGCATATCCGAGCGTTTCGATGAGTGCGCCGAGGAGCGCCGCGGCCACGGCATCGGCGGAGAAGATCAGCACCAGCGGGCCCGCCTGCACGCCCGTCGTCGACGTCGAGGGAGACATTCTCGCGTGGTGCCGCAAAGCGCGAACCAGCCGCCTTGACGCGCGCCGAATGGGGGGAGACATTGACCCGACCGACCTGGTCGGAGATCGATCAATCCTGCGCATCACGCCGCGGAGCGCTCACGCATGATGGCATTCGACCGCACGCCCTCTCAACCCACGCTTGCGCCGGAAACGGTCGAGGCGCTTCGCCAATCGTTGACGCGATCGGCGCGGCAGGGCAATCACTCCGACGATCTGCGCGACCTGCTCTGCAGCGCCGCCGCTGAAGCGCGAGACAAGGGCATTCAAGCCGAGCGCCTGCTGCTCATTCTCAAGGACATCTGGTACGGATTGCCGCAGATAGCGAGCGCGACGTCGTCCGACGCGGAAAACGCGTTGTTGCAGGAACTGATCAGCCGCTGCATCCAGCAGTACTACGCGGAGTGAGCGGTTCGCGGCGCTCGCCGGGCTGAGCGCGCGATCCGCCGTGCCGCACCTCCCGATCGAGTCGATCCTCCCCGACATTCGCGACGCGCTCGCCACCGCGCGACGCGCCGTCGTGCAGGCGCCCCCCGGCGCGGGCAAGACGACGCTGGTGCCGCTCGCGCTGCTCGACGCCCCATGGCTCGGCGATCAGTCGATCGTGATGCTCGAGCCGCGCCGGCTCGCGACCCGCGCCGCGGCGGCGCGCCTCGCTGAATTGCACGGGACGGCGCTCGGGACCACGGTCGGCTATCGAATGCGCGGCGACTCGCGCGTGAGCGCCGCAACGCGCATCGAGGTCGTCACCGAAGGCGTGCTCACCCGCCGCCTGCAACGCGATCCGACCCTCCACGGGGTCGGCGCCGTGCTGTTCGACGAATTTCACGAGCGCAGCCTCGACGCCGACGTCGGCCTCGCGCTCACGCTGCGCACGGTGGCGCTGTTGCGCGACGATCTGAGAGTTCTCATCATGTCCGCGACGCTCGACGGCGACGCGGCCGCCGCCGTGCTCGGCGGCGCCCCGGTGATCACGAGCGAAGGTCGCGTGTATCCGATCGAAACCCGGTACATGCCGCCGCGCGCCGGCACACGCATCGAAACGGCCGTCGTCGCAGCAGCCGCTGACGCGCTTCGCCGCGAGAACGGTGACGTGCTCGTGTTCCTCCCGGGCGCCGGCGAGATCCGGCGTGCGGAAGCGCTGCTCGCTGAGCGTGACGTCGGCGACGCACTGGTCGCGCCACTGTATGGTGCACTGCCGCACGACGCCCAGGACCGCGCCATTCGTCCCGACCCGCATGGGCGCCGCCGCGTCGTACTCTCGACCTCGATCGCCGAAACGAGTCTCACGATCGAAGGCGTGCGAGTCGTGATCGACAGCGGGCTGGCGCGGCAGCCGCGCTTTTCGCCGGCCAGCGGTATGGCGCGGCTCGAGACGGTGCGCGTGTCTCGCGCCGCGGCCGACCAGCGCCGCGGCCGGGCGGGCCGCCTCGGCCCCGGCGTCTGCTACCGATTGTGGCCGGAATATGAGAATGCTCAATTGCTGGCGCACGCACCGCCCGAGATCCGGCAGGCCGATCTCGCGCCGCTCGCCCTCGATCTCGCCGCGGCTGGTGTCGACGACCCGCGCGAGCTCCGCTGGATCGACCCGCCATCGCCCGCCGCGTTCACGCAGGCGCGCGAGCTGCTGCGCGAGCTGGGGGCGCTCAATGAAGCACACGTGCTCACGGACCACGGACGCGCCATGGCGGCGCTTCCGATGCATCCACGCCTCGGCGCGATGGTGCTCGCGGCGCGTGACACGCCGGACGCCGCGCTCGCGTGCGATGTCGCCGCGCTGCTCTCGGAACGAGACATCCTGCGGTCCACCGGTGCGCCGCTCGACGCCGATCTCGCGCTGCGCCTGCAGCTGCTGCGGGACGAGCGCGCCGACAGACGCGACGGTCACATCCTCGCGACTGCGGAGATCGATCGCGACGCGGTACGGCGCGTCCGCGCCGAATCGGACCGGTTCGCGCGTCAGTTGCGGATCAGTCCGGGCGAACGCGCCATGCTGGACACGTCCGAGGCCGGGCTCCTGCTGGCGCGCGCGTATCCCGATCGCATCGGCCAACGGCGCGCTGGATCCCGCGCGCGGTACGTGCTGCGGAACGGCCGCGGTGCCGAGCTGTCGGCCGGACAATCGTTGTTCGATGCTCCGTACATCGTCGCGGCCAATCTCGACGATGTCGGGGCGGACGGCAGGATCTTTCTCGCGGCTGCACTGACGCTCGACGAGCTCCGCGGCGAATTCGGCGCGCAGATCACGATCGAGGATGTCGTCGAGCTCGATGAGGCCACCGGCGCCGTCGAGGCTCGCCGGCGCGAGCGTCTCGGTGAGATCGTTCTCCGAGACGTGCGCCTCGCGAATCCGCCTGCCGAGCGCACGAGCGAGGCACTCCTGGCCGCGCTACGCCGCGCGGGAGTCGCCACGATTCCGTGGTCCGATGCGGCGCGGCGCGTGCGCGAGCGAATCGCGTTCGTCGGCCGGTACGAACCTGGTTGGCCGGATGTCTCCGACGAAGGCCTCGCGGCAACGCTCGACCGCTGGCTCGCGCCGCGGCTCGCCGGATCGCGCCGACTGAGCGACATCGGCCGCATCGATCTGGCGGACGGCCTGTTGTCGCTGCTGGATTGGCGACAGCGCATTCGGCTGGACGAGCTCGCGCCGACACATCTCGTCGTGCCGACGGGCTCACGCATTCCCGTCGACTACGCCGACCCGGCCGCGCCGACGCTCGCCGTGCGCCTTCAGGAGGTGTTCGGCCTGACGGAATCGCCGCGAGTGGCCGATGGCCGCGTCCCGGTGACGATGTGCCTTTTGTCGCCGGCGCATCGGCCGGTGCAGGTCACGCGGGATCTGGCGGGGTTCTGGGCCACGAGCTATTTCGAGGTACGCAAGGAGTTGCGCGGCCGGTATCCCAAGCACGAGTGGCCGGAGAATCCGCTGACCGCCGCTCCCACGCGCCGCGCGAAGCCGCGAAAGCCGGCGCGGCCGCGCTGACCACCGATCCGGAACGGATTTTCCGGATTCCGCCACGGTGGCGCCCGGCTTGCAGACGTGGAGGTGACCGCCGCAGCACTTGCAGATACTCCATCGTCCCGGAACCCCATGGCCGAGATACACGTCGAGCCCCGACGCCGCAGTCTGGCGTGGCTCTGGATCCTGCTGGTGATCATCATCGCCGCGCTGCTGATCTATTACTTCGGCTATTATCGCGCCGCCTGAGAGTCGCGCGGCGCACGCATTTTCGCGGGAGCAGAATTATGAAGAATGATGATCGTGACGGACGCGACGCAGCCGGTGTCGGCCCATACGCGCGCGAGCGCGAGCACCTCGTGGCGCTCAGCACGCTGGACAAATGGACGGTGTCCGACGGCGAGCCGGACATTCGGGGCTGGGAGGTCCGCACGGTGAGCGGACGCCAGCTCGGCACGGTTCAGGATCTTCTCATCGACTCCGATGCGGGAGAAGTGGTGCTGCTCGACGTCGACCTTCCCGGGAGCACCCGCCACACCTTCGTGCCAATCCGCGCGACGCAGATCGATCGAGGCCGCCGCATCGTGCTCATGGATTCGGCTGACATGCCGGAGACCGACCTGAGTCGAGTGGCACCAAGCCCGGCATCGGGCAATCCTGGCGAAACCGGCGTGGTCCACTATCCGAACAGCGACCGCGAAGTCGCCGTCGAGAACACCCGCAATGCGAGCGCGACGCCCGATGACGTGCTGCCGCCGGACGACGTCTCGCCGCCGCAGTCGACAGTCGAGCGCCGGCGCGCCGAACGCAGGAAGATCGATCGGATCAGTACGGAGATCTGAAGGAGAGGGGAGAGAGGAGAGAGGATAGGAACTACCGAGACATCAGAGGTCAGACGTCAGTGGTCAGGCGTCTGACCTTTTTCCATCCGGAGGTCGCTTGTCGCTTCTCTATCCTCTATCCTCTCCCCTCTCGCTTCTCGCGTGCGCAACAGCTCTGCCAGCTCGGTCGCCTCTCCCGTGATCAGCTCGGCGACTGCACGTGCGCAGAGTGCGCCGATGACGTTGCCCGTGCCCGAGTAGCCGCCGATCGCCCACACACCCGGACGCGGCTGTTCGAGAACTGGCATTCCATTCCCCGTATAACCGACGCTCGCCGCCCATCGATGGGTCACGGGTGCGTGCACGCCCAGACGTTCGCGGAGCAACGAGGTCAATGCGTCCTGCACCGACGCCGTCGGTGTCGCGTCGGTCGTCCACTCGGCGTCGCCGCCGACGTCGCGACAGCCGCCGAGTACGACGGAGCCGTCGGCGCGCTGCTGCCAGTAGTCCATGCCCCAACGTGCGTACACCGGACGCGGCAGCTTGATCTCGCGCGTTGGGGCAGTCGCCAGCATCTGCAGGCGCGCCGTGCGAACGCGTGGCGCGAGCTCCGGCAGCACACAATCGAGACGGCCGTCCACCGCCACCACGATGTGCTCGGCCTGCACGCGCCCGCTCGGCGTCTCGACGGCGCCGTCGCCGATCGTCACCGCCGGCGATTGTTCGAATAGCCGCGCGCCGCGCGCGGTGGCGCGGCGCGCCAGCGCCTGGCAGCGCGCGCCCGGATCGAACGCCGCGTCGTGCGGAAAGAGGAGCCCGGTGCCCTCGGGCCCCTCATACGGGTCCACCGGCAGCGCGTCGCGACGCATCGCTTCGAGCTGTCGCGCGCAGTCGTCGCGTTCCTCCGCCGATACGGCAATGCGCAGCGATCCCGTGCGCCGCACTGCCGCCGGCGTCTCATCGGCCATTCGGCCGATCTGCTCGAGCGTTTTCTCATAGATGGCGACCGCCTCGCGCCGGCCGATCCGCGCCACCGCATCGTGGTGAAACATCGCCAACCCGCCGAGCAGAAAGCCGCCGTTCCGACCCGCCGCGCCGTCGGCGATCACGCCGGCATCGATGCCGATGACCGATTTGCCTGCATCGAGCAGCGCCGCGATGCAGGTGAGGCCTGAACCGCCAAGTCCCACGACGCACGCGTCCGCCGTGAGCTCCTGCTCCAGCCGCGGCGGTTGCAGCCGATCCGACGGTCGCCAGATCGGCACGTTCGGAATGCTCATGCGCCCAATCTATTTAGGCGCGATTCTCATTGACGGCCGCGTGCACCGACCGTATCTTGGCGCGCATGATGAATCGCGCCGGCAATCTCAATCGTACGAATAATCGGAGCTCCGCCCGATGTTCTGGCTAGCGCGCGTGTGGTGATCGATTGACCGCGGCCTGCCAGAACATGGCGGGCCTTTTTGTTGAACTGTGATCGACTCGTGATGGGGCGTAGGTCAATTGGCAGACCGCCGGACTGTTAATCCGGAAGTTGGAGGTTCGAGTCCTCCCGCCCCAGTACTCCGCATCTGCACAGACGTCGGCTTGGATGCGAGCGGTGGCGCACCTTGTGCCATTCTCCACCGGCTATGGAGCCGATCGAACAACCGCCGATCAACGACCCGCCCCCACCAGCCGACCCGTCAGCGCCTGACGCGCCGCTGACGTCCGCGACGCCGAATCATCCCGCGGGGCCGACCGATCGGCGCGGCGTGGCGCGGCCGTATCGCGTGCGCATCGAGCGGCCCCGCGATCGCATGCAGACACGCGCGCGCGAGCTGGGCCCGGGCCTCATTACCGGCGCCGCCGACGACGATCCATCCGGCATCGCGACCTACTCGCAAGCCGGCGCCGCCTTCGGCTACGGCATGCTGTGGATCGCGCTCATCACGCTGCCGCTGATGGCCTCCGTGCAGTTGATGTGCGCTCGCGTCGGCATCGTCGCGCGCAGCGGGTTGGCCAGCGTACTCCGGCAGCACTATCCGCGCTGGCTGCTCTGGCTCGCCTGCGCGCTGCTCCTGTTCGGCAACACCGTCAACATCGCGGCGGACCTCGGCGGCATGGCAGCCGGCGCGGCGCTGTTGACCGGCGTGAGCGCCGTGTGGTTCGTGCCGGCGTTCACGGCGCTCATTCTCGCACTGCTGGTGCTCGCGTCGTACGAGCGAATGACGCGGGTGCTGAAATGGCTCACGCTCGCGCTGTTCAGCTACGTGCTCGCCGGGTTTCTCGCGCATCCGGACGGTGTGAAGGTACTCAGGGGCACGCTCGTGCCGCACATCCAGTGGTCGCGCGAATTCCTGCTGATGTTCGTGGCGATTCTCGGCACCACGATCTCGCCATATCTCTTCTTCTGGCAAGCCGCGCAGAGCGCCGAGCAGGACGCGTACTGGCGCCAACGGCTGATCGGACGTCCGCAACGCGCGCTCGAGCGCGAGCTGCGCGCCGCTGGCCGCGACGTGAACGCCGGCATGTTCTTCTCGAACGCGATCATGTACTTCATCGTGCTCACCGCCGCGGCGACGCTGCACCGCGCCGGCATCACGAACGTCGCGACGGCCCAGGAGGCCGCGGCGGCATTGCGGCCGATGGCGGGTCCCGCCGCCGCCCTGCTCTTCACCGCGGGGCTCGTCGGCACGGGCATGCTGGGCGTCCCGGTGCTCGCCGGATCCGCCGCGTACGCGGTGGCCGAAGCCGCCGCCTGGCGCGCGGGAATGGATGAAAAAGTTCATACGGCGCGGCAGTTCTACGCCGTCATCGCGTTCGCAATGATCGTCGGCATGGTGCTGAACTTCGCCCACGTAAACGCGATCAAGCTGCTCATCTGGTCGGCGGTGATCAACGGACTCCTCGCGCCGCCGCTCATTGCGATCATTCTCGTCGTCTGCAACAACCGCGAGGTGATGGGCGCCCACCGCAACAGCCGCGCGATGAACGTGCTCGGCGGACTCGCGGCGCTGATGATGACCGGCGCCGGCGTGGCGCTGATCTGGTCATGGTTCGCCGGCGCCTGACCGCGCGCGGCGGTCGCTCAGACCGCCTTGAGCTCGCCCTCGAGATAGCCCAGCACCGCGCCGGCAACGAGTACCAGCGCGAGAACGATCGCGGCAATCGCGACGGCCCAGCGAGCGTGGATCAGGCGATCGACCGCCGAGGGAGCGACGAAGCTCGCGAGCAGTGCCACGCCCACCAGCATGGCGTCGGCGACGATGCCCATGACGATGCCGGACAACGCGCTCCAGAGCAGGATCGACGCGCGCACGCCGGCGGCGCCGCGATCAGGGCTTGATCTGGATCGGCGAGCCCTGCGGAACGGCGCGCCAGATCTCTTCGATCTCCTGATTGGTGACGGCGATGCAGCCCTCGGTCCAGTCGTACTCCGCCTGGGCCGCGCCGAAGCTCTCGAACTGCTTCGGCAGACCGTGAATCATGATGTCGCCGCCCGCCTTGTAGCCCATCCGGCGTGCGCGCTCGATGTGCGCCTCGTCCGGATAGGAGATGTGCAGCGACATGTGATATTTACTATCAGGATTCTTGTAATCGATCCGGAACAGGCCTTCCGGGGTGCGGTTGTCGCCCATGCGAACCTTGTCGCCCTTCGGCTGCTTGCCGAGCGCGATCTGATAGGTCCGCACCGGCATGCCGGCGGCGTACAGCGTCAGAGTGTGCTTGCCCTTTTCCACGACGATGCTGTCGGCGACCATGATGCTCTTCACGCCGATGACCGGCGTGTGGAGAATCGTCGGGGTCACGACCTTCGACAGCGCGATCGACGTGTCGCTGACGAATCGTACCGGGCCAGCTGTATGAATCAGTGAGACCGCAATGCCGAGCAGGGGTAGCAGCATAGGAGAACGACGGACTTCGCCGGAAAATCGGCTCGCCAGGGTTGATACAGCACGTGGTCGTTCACGAACAGGACGCCCGCCTTGCCGGTCGGGTCACGCCCTTGATCCGTGGGACACAGTGTAACTGTGCGCCACGAAACAGGATGTACTCGGCCTCATTGACAACGAAAATGACACCGGTTTCGCAATATGCAACCTTCGGGCACATGCACCGGCCCGCCGCCAACTCGGACGTTTATCGGTAGGGCTTTCGGAAAAGTTGAGCGCCACCCCCGAACTGCTCGTCCGGGAGACGCGTTCCGCCGCTCCCCCGCTCCCCCGCTCTACCGCTTCGCGAGTCGATCCAGATAGCGCTTCCGGAACTTGGCGACCTTCGGGGCGATCACGATCTGGCAGTAGGCCTGGTCGGGGTTCTCGGCGTAGTAATCCTGGTGATAGCGCTCGCCGGGATGGAACGCCGTGAATGGCATCAGTTGGGTCACGATCGGATCGTCCCAGACGTGGTGCCGATTCACGTCGTCGATGACCTGCTCCGCCGTCTCGCGCTGCTCGGGCGAGTGGTAGAAGACGACAGAGCGGTACTGCGTGCCGACGTCGGCGCCCTGGCGATTGAGCGTAGTCGGATCGTGGATGGTGAAGAACACGCCCAGCAGGTCCCGAAACGAGATCACGTCGGGATCAAATGTGATCTGGATCACTTCGGCGTGCCCCGTCATTCCGGAGCAGACGTCGCGATATGTGGGGTTCTCGAGCAGTCCGCCCGAGTAGCCGGAGACCACGGTCTCGACGCCGCGCAACTCGCGGAACACGGCGTCGAGACACCAGAAGCAGCCACCGCCCAGCGTGGCGGTCTCCGTCTTTCCTGACATGCGCCAGCTACGCGGCCATGCCGTCGCGCAGAACGTCGGCGGTGTCGCTCTCGCGCAACCGCTTGAGCGCGCGATCGCGAAGCTGACGGACGCGCTCCCGCGTCACACCCAGCTCGCGGGCGATTTCCTGCAGCGTCATCGGGCGGCTGCCTTCCAACCCGAAGTACAGCATGAGCACCCGACGGTCACGCGGCGTCAGCACTTCAAGCGCGCGCGCGATCGCCTCGCGACGCGAATCGCTTTCCACACCGCCGGGCAGCACATCCTCGTCCTCGCCGCGATCGATCACGATCGTTTCGCCGAGCGTCCGGCCGCCGTCGATGGCGTTGGCCGGCTCGTCGAGCGAGCGCGTCGGCTGCAACAACGCGACCAGCCCACGCGTGACATCGAGCGAGAGGTTCGCCACGGTGGCGATCTCCTCGTCGTGCGGCTCGCGCGACAGCTTCTGCCGCAGCACTTCCTGCGCGCGCGACACGCGCGTGAGATCGGCGGCGCGATTCAGCGGCACCTGCACCGTGCGCGACTGCCGCTGTACGGCCGAGTGCAGCGCCTGGCGAATCCACCACACAGCGTAGCTGATGAAGTTCACGCCAACTTCCGGATCGTACTTGTCGGCCGCGCGCACGAGTCCGGCGTTGGCCTCGCTGACCAGATCGCCGAGCGGCACGCCGCGGTTCTGGTACTGCTTGGCCACCGAGAAGGCGAAACGCAGGTTGGCGCGAATCAGCTCCGAGCGCGCCTGCTCGCGGACGTCGTCCGACGTCGCGCGCCGCATGGCCCGCGCGAGCTCCTTCTGTTCCTGCGCCGAGAGCACCGGCTCGCCGCGCAGCTCCTCGATGTAGAGATCCAGCAGGTCGCGATCATCCCCTGTCATGTACATCGCTCACCCCCAGCGCCACAGGCGCCAGACTTTGTTCGTTCGATTCACATGTCGAGTCGCTCGACACGTCGCTCGTCATTCGACGCCGGAGCTCAGCCATGTACTGATCGAGCACCGCCGGTCGCGTTCGGTAGTACACGAACTGACCGTCGCGCCGGGATTCCACGAGCCCGGCACTCGCCAGCTCCTTCAGATGATGAGAGATCGTCGCCTGTCGCACTGGAAAGCAGCCGCAGAGGCGCTGACATCCGACCTCCGCCTGCTGCGCGATGTGTTCGAGAATCTCGAATCGTCTGGGATCGGCCAATGCCTTGGCGATCCGTTGGAACTGCTCAGAATCCACAGCTACCCCGCTCATGACGTACGACGCATAGATAATCGTCTAATTGTACAGCGCAAGGGCCGGATTGGTCCGTGGTCCGTGGACCGTGGCCCTTGGGCCGTAGACCGTAGTCCGTCGACCTCCACCATGGACCAGGACTATGGACCATGGACCAAATTCGGCCCAATACCTGCCTCCACTTCCATTCATGTCATCAACCACGTCTCGGCGCTCCTCTCCCGCGACGGAGTCGGACCATGTCGTCGCACGGCTCGTTCCGTCGCGCCGGCTCACCGACCTGCCGACCTATGTGTTTGCCTGGCTCGATGAGCTGAAGGCGGAGGCGCTCGCCGGCGGAGCCGACCTCATCGACTTGGGGATGGGGAATCCCGACCAGCCGACGCCCAAGCCGATCGTCGACGCGATCGCCGCTGCGTACGCGGATCCGCGAACGCACGGCTACCCGCCATTCCGCGGCACGAAGCAGTTTCGCCAGGCAGCCGCCGCCTTCATGAAGCGGCGTTTCGACGTGTCGATCGATCCGGAGTACGAGGTCGTGTGTTTGAGCGGCGCGAAGGAAGGAATCGCGCACGCGACGATGGCGTTCGCCGATGAGTCCACCGTCACGCTCGTGCCCGACATCTATTACCCGGTGCACGGACGGGCGACCGGTTTAATCGGCGGCGAAACGTATCTGATGCACCTCGCGCCCGAACGCGGCTTCCTGCCGGATTTCAACACCATTCCGGCCGACGTGCTGCGGCGCGCGCGCGTGATGGTGCTCAACTATCCGCACAATCCCACGGGTGCGGTGGCCCCGCTGGAGATGTTCGAGGAAGCCGTCGCGCTGTGTCGGCGCCACGGCATTCTGCTGATCTCGGATCTCGCGTACAGCGAGCTCACGTTCGACGACCGGGTTGCGCCGAGTGCGCTCGAGGTGCCCGGAGCGAAGGACGTGGTGCTCGAGTTCCATTCGTTCTCGAAGACGTTCAACATGGCGGGGTCGCGGATCGCGTTCGCCGTTGGCGGACGCGATCTGATCGACGCGCTGCATGGGGTGCGCACGAACATGGGATACGGCACGCCTGCGCCGATCCAGGCCGGCGCAGCGTACGCGCTCGATCACATCGAGCAGCTCGAGGGCCCGATCGTCGCGCGCTACCGCGAGCGGCGCGACGCGCTGCTCGCCGGATTCCGTTCGCTCGGCTGGACGGCCGAGCCGCCGCACGCCACGATGTTCGTGTGGCTGCCGATCCCTCGAGGATACGGCGCGCAGGAATGGACGCGATTGCTGATCGATCGAGCCGGCGTGGTGGTGACGCCCGGCAACGCGTTCGGCCCAGGTGGGGAGCACTTCTTCCGCCTGTCCCTGATCGGCGATGCGCCGCTGCTGAATCAAGCGATCGAGCGGCTGCGAGACGCCGGTATTCGCTACGACAACATGGGCGACGCGTCGCTCAGGAGAGCATGATGAATTCCGAATCCCACCGACACGAGAACAGCCGTCGCAATCCGCTGGCGGGAATCGCCCGCGGGGAAAATGCCGATGAGACGAACGACGATCTGCCGCTCGCCGACGCGAGCGCGGTCGATCCGTCGGCGGGCGCCAGCACCCGCGACCCGAACGACGAGATTCCCGTCCCGATCGCGATGTGGCCGTCGGAGATCGACGAGCGCGCGCAAGTGGTGGAGTCGTTGCGCGAGGACCGCGGTATCGAGGCAACGGATGCAAGCGCCGACGACCGAACGATCGAGCGCGTCGACGAGCGTGCGGAGGAGCGCACAGAGGAGCCTCGCGACGGCGCGAGGTAAGGCCAGCGGCCGCGGTGAGCCGCAGCAAATCAAAACTTTAGCAAGCTCGACTGTCCGAAATCGGCGACAATTGAGTCTTGCGGCTCCGGGGATCTCTGCCGAATTTGTCGGACGTCCTGCCACTTCGTGCATCATCCATCCATGGCCGGAGGGTCGACGATGGTCCCCCACCAACAGATCGTTGCCGGCGACAGTCCGGGCGCACTCGGCGTTCCGTCGGATTTTGCCGCGTGCGCGTCGCTGTACCGTCGATTACGACGAGTCGAAGCGCAGCATCTGGAGTTGATGGCGCGCCACAACCTGCTGGATGAATGGAACGCCCAGGTCCGAGAAACGGTGCTGAATGCCCGAGCGTGTGTGGAGGAGGCGAGATCGGCGCGGATGGAGTTCCGCGCGCACATTCGCCGGTTCGTTCAGGCGGCACGGGGAAGACGAGAACCGCTGCTCAACGTGCTGCGGCAGCTACGATCCATGCTTCATGTGCTCGTGCACGCCGGTGCGCTCGACGACGACAACGGCTGGTTCGAGACCGAAGTGCTCGAGTGGGCGATCGAGGATTACGATCTCCCGATTTCGTGAGCTCTGAAATCCTGCGGCCGAGATCTCAGCGCTGACGCCTGAAATCTCGGTCTTTTGCTCCTCTCTCCTCTCTCCTCTCTCGATCACACCCTCGCGCGCCACTCCGCCGTTGCTTCCGGCACGAGCCGGGCGCCCCACTGGCCTACTTCGAGGATATAGTAATCGCGGCGCGATGCATCGCGCGGATCGACGACTTCGTAGTACGTCGGAAGCGGCTCGACCCGCACCGTAAGTCCGTTGCATTC
The DNA here is from genome assembly GCA_025928185.1 of Gemmatimonadaceae bacterium. Lineage (GTDB taxonomy): Bacteria > Gemmatimonadota > Gemmatimonadetes > Gemmatimonadales > Gemmatimonadaceae > JAQBQB01. Next base: position 14,054 of record JAICKA010000011.1, on the reverse strand, counting down.
ACCGCCGACGCATTTGACTTGAATCATGAGCGTATTCTCCCGGCGATTTGGCGTTAGCTCGCCTGCTGCTGCACGACCGAATTCGACGATCCACCCGTGAGGAAGCGGGGACCGCTCGTACACGCCCGCTCGACGGTGGCCGCGATGCTCTCCGGCAACTGCACGGCTCCCCGCGCGTGGGCTTCCATCACCAACTGCAACGCACGCCGCTGCCGGTCGAAGGCGGACAACAACTGCGCGCCGTCGCCGGTGGACAACACGTCATCGACGAGCCGCTGGAGCGAGACCTCGTGCTCGACGTGGGCGGACATGTCCGCCATGCATGCTTCGAGATTCCACCGGGCGCGGTGGTCGGGACAGAGCCCGGCGCGTCCGGTGCGTGGAGCGTCCTGGGTGCATGCCGCGCACATGGCGATGTCGCGCAACACGTCTGCACTCGGAACGAAGGACATCTGCGCTGCCTCTAGTACTTGTCGAAGTTCTTTGATCAATTGGGCGTCGCGAGTCGTTTCGTAGACCAGCTGCAGCCGCCGCCGGGCGTGGGGCTCGATGCTCATGAGTCCCTCCGTCGCGCGTCCGCGGTGTTACTCCGACTCGTGCTGCCCGTCAGATTCGTATGCGAATTTGAGGTCCGCCGCTCACTGCAGTTCGTCGCGTCCACCTGATGACCACGCCCTTCCCGAACGCACTCGACACGCTCGATCGCCATTGGGCGGTCAAGGTGGTCACGCCCGAGGACCGCGCCGCAGCCGTGCAGTACGCGATGAGCGTGCTGACGCGTATGGCGACCGGCGCACCGATGCCGGTCGAGGCGGACGTTCCGGAATTCGTCGTGCCGCTCGCCGGCGCCTACGTGATCGCCGCCAGCGAATGGCTCGACTTCGAAGGCGCCGCGTCGCCCACCGCACGACTCTCCGGCGAACAGGAAGCGCAACGCACCGCACACATCGAGTCCGGCGCCGACCGCGCGTTCATTCTCACCGCCGCGCTGCCGATCGAACGCAACGAGCGGGTCGCCGCGCTTTATCGCACGCTGCTCCTCGCCGGTCTCGCGCAGCTCGGGCACAAGCAGACGGAGTTCCGCAACTGGTTGCGCGCGCACGAAGACGTACTCTTTCCGGCGCGCGAAGACGAGGCGCGCTGGGACATTGTGATTCTGCGGCGCGTCGCCGAGCTGTGGACGCATCTGTTGCGCGGCGCCGGACCGTCCGGCCTGCAGCACGCGATGGAGCTCGTCGCATCGATTCGCGAAGAGCGGCCCGTCCGCGAGCCGGCGTTTCTCGCCACCGTGTCGGAGGCGGACGAGGCGCGCACGCGCTTCTATCTGTTCACGCTGTTCCATCTCACCGAAGCCGCCACCGAGCTGCTGCTGTTCCGCTTGCACGGAGAGCCCGAGCGAATCGATGCACGGCTGTATGGTCACTTCACGCTGGCGCGCGATGCCGCCGGCGGTGATCCGCGACTCGACGCGAGCTTCGATTGGTTGTACGAAGCGTCTCGCCGCGTCGTCGCGCAGCGCACGGCGCAGCTCGAGCTGCTTCCCGAACCCAGCGCCTGAGCGCACGTCGCTCACCGGTGCGACCGTCCGGCGCTTCCCACCAGCATGCGCCGGCCCGCGGGTGATTGCGCCACGACGACACTGACGCGCGCATGCGGTCGCGTCGGCGTGCGCAGCGTGAGTACGCGCGTCTCGCCGACGTGCGCGGGCTCGTCGTCATCCGAAAGACTGTACCATTCGACGCCGCCATCGGCCGCAGTGCGGCGGACATAGTACGCGTCCGACTGCTGCGACCAGAAGCCGTCCCACCGATCCGCGTCCGCGCGGTCGGCGAGGAGCGCCGAACGCGGCGCGTCTTCGAGAGGCTCCTGGGGCATGGCGCAACTGACGAGATGCATGGTCGCGAGTGGGGGGAAAGCCGTCGATGAACGTGCGAAGAGCGCTTGCAGACGACGTCGCAACAGGAAGGGAGGGCAACCTAGAAAACACTGATTCAAAGCGCAATAGAAAAGTTTTCCATAAGTCGTTGTCATTACTGTGGATAGCGCATGTGGACATATGTCGATAAAACGCTAAGTGCGCACCGCGTCGACACAAAGCCCATGCGAGATGCTGTGGATAACAACTGTGGACAGATGTGTACCAAATCGAAAACTGTGCATTGCATTTTGCGGAGTGCGCATCCGTTCGAGAACGCGAAAGCGTGTCGAAAACCGGGTGATATCCACACGCCATTGTGGACACGCTGTTGATAGCACCGCAGTTGCATCGGGAGCCTCCTACGACGCGTCACCAGGGGCGCGACGAGACTTTCTCTCGATGATTCGGAGTAGCGATGCGGCCAGTCTGGACAGGGGCTCTGACGTTCGGCCTCGTGAACATCCCGGTGCGACTGCACACGGCGATCCAGGCGAAGGAGCGCATCAGCTTCCGCTTGCTGCACAAGCAGGATCTCTCGCCGATCCGGTACGAGCGCGTCTGCCAGAAGGAAGGCGAGACGGTGCCGTGGAAGGACATCGTCAAGGGATATGAGTACTCGAAAGGCAAGTTCGTCGTCCTGACGGACGCGGACTTCAAGGCGGCAGCGATCGAATCGTCGAAGACGATCGAGATTCTCGACTTCGCCAGCGCCGACGAAATCGATCCACGCTTCTTCGAGACGCCCTACTATGTGGTGCCGGCGAAGGGCGGTGAAAAACCCTATGCGCTGCTGCGCGAAGCGATCAAGCGCACCGGAACCGTGGGCATTGGCAAGATCACGATGCGCTCGAACGCGCTGCACCTGGCCGGCGTCAAGGCGGTGGGCGACGCGATCGTGCTCGACATCATGCGCTTCGCCGACGAGCTGGTGGATACGAGCGAGTTCTCGTTCCCGAGCGACAGCGGCGTGCGGCCGCAGGAGCTGCAGATGGCCGAGCAGCTCGTCGGCAACCTGACGCAGGCGTTCGATCCGTCCAAGTACACCGACGACTACGCGGCGAATCTGCGCAAGATCATTCGCGCGAAAATGAAGGGCAAGAAGATCGAGGTGGCCGAACCGGAGGAGCGCGAGAGCACGCAGGTGGTCGACCTCATGGCTCGGCTGCAGGAGAGTCTGGAAATGGGCAAGCGGCGCGGGCGGACGACAAAGACGCGCGCGCATCACACGCGAACGGCAAAGCGGCGTAAGAGCGCATGACCGAACCGCGCCCAATGCTCGCCACGATCGGCACGGAGCTGCCGCGTGGCGAGGGCTGGGTGTTCGAACCGAAGTACGATGGCATCCGCATCCTGGCGTTCGCCACGCCGGGCACGGTGCGGCTGCTGAGCCGGAATGGATTGGACAAGACGCGGCAGTTTCCGGAAGTCGCAGAGGCGTTGCAGGCGCTGTCGAAGCGCGCGCGGCGCCCGTTCGTCGTCGACGGCGAGATCGTCGCGATGCACGGCGACTCGCCGGCGCGCTTTCAGGAATTGCAGGGCCGGATGCACGTGACGGATCGAACCGCGATCGCCGCGCACGAGCAGAGCGCGCCGGCCGCGTTGATGTTGTTCGACATGCTGGTCGATGGAAAGCACTCACTCGTCGCTGAGCCGTGGCGCGTGCGGCGAAAACATCTCGCCGCGCTCCTCCAACCCCCGGGACGTTCCAACGCGCTGCGGCTCAGTGACGTGAGTGAGAACGGCGCCGCGCTGCTGCGCACGGCGCGGGCGAACGATTGGGAAGGCATCATCGCCAAGGAGGCCGACGCGCCCTATGAAGCGGGACACCGCTCGCGCGCCTGGCTCAAGCTCAAGATCGAGCATCGACAGGAGTTCGTCGTCGGCGGCTGGACCGAGCCGCGCAACTCGCGCCAGCACATTGGCGCGATTCTCCTCGGCTACTACAACGCCGAGGGCGGGCTGGTGTATGCCGGCCATACCGGCACCGGCTTCGGCAGGCAGTCGTTGAGCGACATGTACCAGCGGCTTCACCGCGTCGAGCGCAAATCATCGCCGTTCACGACGACGCCGCGCACCAACGAGGCACCTCACTGGACGCGGCCATCGGTCGTGGTCGAGATCAAGTTCAATGAATGGACGGCCGACGGAAAGCTGCGACAGCCGGTGTTCGTCGGCGTGCGCGACGACAAGAAGCCGCGCGAAGTGGTGCACGAGCCGGAATCGCTGGCCGCGGACCCGCGGCGGGCAAGCGCGAACGGCCGCGGCGGCGCGGCGCACGACGGTCGCCGCCCCAAAGCGAAAAAGGCGGGCACCCGCAAGTCGTCGCGCTCCAGGAGCAACTCGTCTGCCGACATCGACGCAATCGTCGCGCAGTTGCAGGACATCGAGGATCGCCGGGGCGAGGGCGAGCTTGCGCTGCCGACCGGGACATTAGAAGTCTCGAAACTCGAGAAGGTGTTCTTTCCGGAGACCGGCCAGACCAAGGGCGACCTGCTGCGCTATTATGCTCGCATCTCGCCGTTGCTCCTGCCGGCGATCGCCGATCGCCCGCTGGTGATGAAGCGCTACCCGAATGGCGTGCGCGGCAAGGCGTTCTATCAGCAGCGCGCGCCGAGCGATCCGCCGGCGTCGGTACGCGTGGAATCGGTCGCCGACGAAGGACTCACGACGCAGGCCCGCCTGATCGGCGGCGATCTCGCCACGCTGCTCTACGTCGCCCAGCTCGGCGCGATCTCGATCGATCCGTGGCACTCGCGCGTCGGCTCGGTGCAGTTCGCCGACTACGCGATCATCGACCTCGATCCCGGACCGCGGGCGAAGTTCGCGCGCGTGGTCGAGGTCGCGCTTGCGGTGAAGGAGGTGCTCGACTCGCTCGACCTGCACGCGGTGCCGAAAACCTCCGGCGCGAGCGGACTGCACATCGTGGTGCCGCTCGAACCGCACGTGCCGAACGACGGCGCGCGCATGGTGGCCGAGCTCGTGGCGACCATGGTGGCCGAGTCGCACGCGAAAATCGCGACCATCGAGCGATGGGTGAAGTCGCGTGCGGCGGGCGCTGTGTACGTCGACTTTCTCCAGAACATTCGCGGCAAAACGGTGGCCGGCGTGTACTCGGTGCGCGCGAAGCCGGGGGCGACCGTCTCCACGCCGCTCGAGTGGTCCGAGGTGAACGAACAGCTCGATCCCGCCGACTTCACCATGGACTCGGTGCTCGAGCGCGTGCGGTCCAGGGGCGATCTGTGGGCAAAGGGCATGACGAAGCCGAATTCGCTGCGCGGAGTGCTCGCCCGTGGCTAGGCACGAGGGAGCGCGTGCGCGCAGCGGCGCGAGCGGCCTTACGAGCTTTCTCGGCTACCTCGACGACATCGAGCGCGCCGTGCTGGGGCGCGATGCGCTGCGGCTCACATCGCTGCTGCGCAAGCGCACGGCGTCGCACCTGCCGCGCGAGGTGCGTGAGGAATTGCTCATGCTGTCGCGCGCGCCGCGCGAGAGTTACCGCGCGCCGGTGCAGTTGCTGCGGTTCCGACATCGCATGCGGCAGCTCGCGGCCGGCGGCGAGCGGCTGCTCACCGCGCAGACCGAGCTCCGCCTCGAACCGCCGGCCAGCGCCGGCCAGGCAAGACGGCGCACCGCGGCCGAGCGCCAGGCCGCCTGTGACGCGGACGGACCTGACGAGGCGGATGGACCGCAAGGTGCGGCCGATGACGAGGACGCGGAGGCGTGACGCTTCCCGTCACACCCGGCTACGCGCCGATGGAAGCGCGTGTCGTGGCGGCGCTCCCGACGGGACCGGAATGGCAGTACGAGCCCAAATGGGACGGCTTCCGCTGTTTAGCGTTTCGTGATGGGGACACCGTCGAGCTGCGGTCCAAGTCCGACCAGTCGCTGACGCGCTATTTTCCGGAAGTCGTCGCCGCGCTGCGTGCGTTGCGCGCGAAGCGGTTCGTGCTCGACGGCGAAATTGTCGTACCTTCCCCCGACGGCCTCTCGTTCGACGCGTTGCTCCAGCGCATCCACCCGGCGCAGAGCCGCATCGACAAGTTGTCCAACGAAACGCCGGCGGTGTTCCTCGTCTTCGACCTGCTGGTCGACGCGCGCGGCACCAATCTGACGGGCAAGCAGTTGTCCGACCGGCGCGAGCGGCTCGAGGCCTTCGCCGCCACGCAGCTGAAAGAACAGCATGGGGTGATGCTCAGCCCCGCCACGCGGCGTATTGCCGAGGCGCGACAGTGGCTCGCGGGTCGCGAAGGGACGGACGGCGTGATGGCCAAGCGGCTCGACGTGCCGTATGCGACCGGCGAGCGGACCGCGATGGTCAAGATCAAGCGGAAGCGCACCGCCGACTGCGTCGTCGGCGGCTTTCGCTACGCCACGCGCGGCAAGCTGGTCGGCTCGCTTCTGCTCGGACTGTACGACGAGGACGGATTGCTGCACCACGTCGGTTTCACGTCGAGCTTCACGGCGGAGGAGCGGAAGCGAATCACGCCGATGGTGGAGAAGCTCGCTGGCGGCGAGGGATTCAGCGGTCGCGCGCCCGGCGGTCCGAGCCGGTGGTCAACGAAGCGATCAAGCGAGTGGGTGCCGCTCGAACCGAAGCTCGTCGTCGAGGTGGAGTACGATCACTTCACCGGCGGCCGGTTTCGTCACGGCACGAAGTTCATGCGCTGGCGACCGGAGAAAGCGCCGTCGCAGTGCACCTTGTCACAGGTGGCGGAGGCGCGCCGCGAGGCGGCGCGCCGTGCTCCGCCGAAAACCGGTGCTACTCGCCGGACGACGCGTCGACGGACGCGCTCAGGTTCTGATTCAGGGACGCGTCGCCGTTGATGATCGAACGCCAGGAGAGCTCCTGGCCGTTGCGACGTCCCTTTTCCGTCACCTTCAGGCCGTCGGGCGCGATCGCGATGGTGTAGAGCTTTCCGTCGATCTCCAGCTCACGCTTGATGGACTTGTCGAGCTTGGCGGTCATGGCGTTCCTCCGTTGGGCGCAGTGGGGGATGGTCCTTCCGGTTCACGATCGCAGATGACGCAGTTCAAGGTAGCACCGAGGAAGCGTTGCCGCCCCTCCGGCGTAATGACCCACGGACGCACCTGCCAGGGCGGATCGTGCCGCACATGCTGCGTGTGCCCGCACTCGAGGTCGGCCACCCAGTGCTGCTCCTCGTCCTGGTGAAAGCCGATGATCTTGCGCGCGGCCATGCCTATGATCGAGCACTCGCGGGCTGCACGCCAGCCCCGCGTCGTTCCATGTACGTCGACACGGGCATGTCGGTCGTGAAACCGAACTTGGCGTACAGCGCCTGCGCGTCGCGCGTGAGCAGGGCGATGCGCCGAAGTCCCTGCAGATCGGGATGCGCGATGATCGCTTCGACCATCCACGACCCGATGCCCTGGCCGCGCGCCGATTCCGCCACGATCACGTCGGTGAGGTACGCATACGTGGTGAGGTCGGTGACGACACGGGCGAAGCCGAGCTGCGTTCGGTCCGAGTACACGCCGACGGTGATCGAGTTCTCGACCGCGCGCTCGAGTATGTCGCGCGTGACGGACCCACCCCAGTGCGAGCGGTGCAACATTGCCAGCACGGCGTCGAAATCGACGCGCGCACGGTCCGTGGATAGGAGCAGCGCATTCCGGCGCTGCTCGACGAGCGTATCCCGCATGCGCGAAATCTATCGCCGCACGTTCACTCGTTGCGGAGCGACTCCACCGGATCGATGCGGGTGGCGCGCAGCGCCGGGAGGAGCGCCGCGAGCACCACGACGGCGAACAGCACGATCGCCATCGCGGCGAACGTCGGCGCATCGTACTCGGCTTCCTCGAGCGTGAACGCGTGTAGCCACGACACGGTGTATTTGGTGATCAGCAGCCCCAGTGCGATGCCGGAGAGCGCGACGACGTTGCCTTCGCGGAGCACCGCGTGCAGCACATGCCGTGCGCTGGCGCCGAGGGCGATGCGCACGCCCAGCTCGCGACGGCGCTCGGCGACCGAGTGCACGACGATGCCGTAGATGCCGAGCGCGGCGAGACTGAGGGCCAGCCCTGCGAACACGGAGAACATCGTCGCGACGAAATCGTGTCGCCGACGTGTCGCGCCGTGCGCCGACCGCTCATCGAACGATTCGGCAAGGATGACACGCATGAGCGGCATACCGTGGAGATGGCTCAGCAGCGTGACGGGCATGCGACGTGGATCCGACTTGGCGCGCACTGTGACGGTGTAGACCGCCGACTGGTGCACTCGAAGGCTGTCGGACCCGCTCGGCAGATAGTAGATCGCGCCGATCCGATGCGACAAAACGCTGCTGGCCTCCGACAAGTCGGATTGCGAACGCCCGGCGGCATCCTCCACGACGCCGACCACGCGTACCCACGGTAGGTTCGACTCCGGACTGCCCAATTTGATCTGTGCGCCGATCGGGTCGGCCCCCGGCCAGAGCGCGCGCGCCGTCTGCTTGTCGATAATCACCTCGCCCTGCGCCGCCACCCCGTCGAGGAAATAACGACCCTTGACCAGCGGCAGGCGAATCGTGCGAAGGTAGGACGACGACACGACCTGTACCGAATACATTGGCGCGTCGAACTCGCGGGGGCCGCCACTCGGGTCGCTGGCCGTGATCGCGTCGCCTACCACGCGGCTCGAGGTCGACGCCGCGGCATCCACGACATCCGGAAAGCGACGGGTGCGCGACACGAGTTGATTCAGCACTGTGGCGTATGATACCGTCGTGTCGTGCGGCGGGATCATGACGACGGAAGCAATCGACAGCGGCGAGGTGTCGAATGCGAGGGCCGGTGCCTGAAACGCGAGCGCGGCACGGACGACGAGCGCCGCGCCACTGAGCAGGGCGAGAGATACTGCGATCTGCGCCGCCACCATGATGCCGTATTGCCGGCGATGCCCGCGACTCGCGCCGGTGCCCGCGCCTGACTTGAGCAATTCGTTCGGGTCGACCCGCGACACGCGTATTGCCGGAACGAGCCCAATGAAAATCACGCACGACAGGCAGGCGACGATCGCGAACACGAGGACGCGCCAGCTCGTCTGCGGATCCACACTGTAGTTGGCGATGACGGGCGGAATGCGCGATCTCAGCAGGCGCATGCCCCAAAAGCTGAGCATCAGGCCGGCCACGAGGCCGCCGATCGCAAGCAGCGCGCTCTCGAGCATCAATTGCGCGATGATGTCGGCGCGCGATGCACCGAGTGCGGCGCGAAGGGCAAGTTCTCGCGAGCGCCCGATGCCGCGCGCGAGCTGCAGGTTGGCGAGATTCGCGCAGGCGATGAGCAGGATCGCGATCACCGATGCGACGAGCGCAAAATCGAATCGGCTGTAGCTGAACTGATGCTGCACCGCGGGCTTCAGTTGGAAGCGGACGTATTTGGGTGTCTCACCTGCGAGTTGAGCGAAGCGCGCCGCGAGCACGGCCATTTCGCTGTTCGCCTGATCGATCGTGGCCCCATCGCGGAGCCGGACGAGCGTGAGCGGGATCGCGTGCGCCTCGCCGGCTCCTGGCAGGATCCACACGTCGGTGAGGTCGCCGGGAAAGTGCGCCGCGCGCCCGAGCACACCAATCACGGTGCGCGGTTCGCCATTCAAGTCGATGACCTTGCCGATCGGAGAGTTGCCATCGGGAAAGAGCGATCCGGCCAGACGATCGCTGATCACCGCATCGTTCGCGTTGCTGGTGTAATCGAGATTCGTGAAGATCCGTCCGGCCACGGGTCGAACGCCAAGGACGTCGAAATAATTCGGCGCCACGACGACGGTCATGCCCTGGTCGTACCGGCGTTTGTACTCGATGGCATCGCCACTCAGGAAGGACTTCCGACGCGAGCCGGTGACCGCGTCGAGGCTGTGCAATCCGGAGTGCAGGAGCTTGGCGATTGCTCGGTCATCTACGCGATGATGCAGGTCGCCGTACACGTCGAGGCGATACAGCTGGTTCGGCGCGCGCATGTCGATTCGTGGATTCACCAGCGCGTCGATGATGCTGTACATCGTCGTGTTCAGCGCGATGCCGAGTCCGAGAGACAGGACCGCGATGGCGGTGAAGCCCGGATTGCGGAGAAAGGAGCGAATCGCGAGTCGGATGCTCTGACGTGAAATGCGCATGCGATTAGAGCCTTACTCGTTGCGAAGTGACTCGACGGGATCGATGCGTGTGGCGCGGAGCGCGGGCAGCAGCGCGGCAACCACCACGACGACGAACAGCAACGCCGCCATGGCGGCGAACAACGGCGCGTTGTACTTGGCGTCCTCCAGTGTGAACGCGTACAGCCAATCGGCGGTGTGCTTCGTGAGCAGCAGGCCGAGCGCAATTCCGGCGAGCGCGACAACATTGCCCTCGCGGAGCACGGCTTCGAGTACCTGCCGCGTGCTTGCGCCAAGCGCGATGCGAACGCCCAGCTCACGCCGGCGCTCCGTGATCGAGTGCACGACGATGCCGTAAATGCCGACGGCGGCAAGACCGAGCGCGAGCGCGGAAAAGACCACGAACGTGCTGGCGACGAATTCGTGGGCCTGGCGCTCGCGCGTGATGGACAGGTGATCCTCCATCGACTCCGCGCCCACTGCTCGCAGCGGCGGCACGTCGTGCAGCGCCCGCAGCAGCGCCACCGGCAGCCGACCCGGCGCGGACTGCGTTCGCGTAACGACGTCGACCATGAGCATCCCGCGCACTCGCACGCTGTCACTCGCCGTGGGGAGATAGTAGATCGCGCCGAGCGACGTCGCCCTGATGAAGCTTGCGTTTGCCGGATCGAACAGCGTGCCGGCGGTGTCGGTGTCGACGACGCCGACAACGCGCACCCATGGTTTGCCGGACGCGGCACTTCCGAGCTTGATCTGCGCTCCGATCGGATCGGCGTTGGGCCAGAGGAAGCGCGCCGTGACCCGATCGATGATGACTTCGGGTTGGACGGGAAGACCGTCGAGGAAATCCCTGCCTTCGATGACCCGTCGATGGAACGTCCGCAGGAACGACGGCGTCACGATCAGATATCGGTACATCGGCGCGGGGAACTCGCGCGGGCCGCCACTCGGGTCGTTCGCGGTGACTGCGTCATGGGGGTTGCCGGACATCGTGACGGTCGCATCGCCGATATTCGGCATCGAACGCGCGCGCGCCAGCAACGCGTTCGCGAGCGATACGTACGAGACCGTCGTGTCGTGCTTGACCGGCAGCGCGAGCGTCGCGACGGCCATCGGTTTGGGATCGTAGCCCATTCGCGTCTGCTCTAGCGCCATCGTCGCCTGAACGACGATCGACGTTCCACTGAGCAGCGCCAGTGAGAGTGCGATCTCGACGGCGACCATGACCGCGTACTGTCGGCGATGCTTTCGATTGGCGCCGGTGCCGGCGCCCGACTTGAGAAGCTCGTTGGGATCCACGCGCGATACGCGGAGTGCCGGGACGAGCCCAATGATCATCACGCAGAGCACGCAGGCGATTCCGGCAAACGTCAGCACGCGCCAGCTCATCTGCGGCGCGATCACGTAGTCGGCAACGACGGGTGGAATTCGCGACTGGGCGAGGCGGACGCCCCATTCGCTGAGTAGCACGCCCACCGACAATCCGGCGAACGCGAGCAACGCGCTCTCGAGCATGAGTTGCACGACGATGTCCCGGCGCGATGCGCCAAGCGCGCAGCGCACGGCCAGCTCGCGCGAGCGGCCGATGCCACGCGCGAGCTGCAGGTTGGCCAAATTCGCGCACGCGATGAGCAGGATCGCCAGCACCGAGGCGATCAACGCAAAGTCGAAGTGGTTGAACCCGAACTGCGAGCCGGCGAGCGGTCGCAGCTCGAACCATGCGAACTTCGGAGCTACATGGGCGAGCTGAGCAAACCGCGCCGAGAGCACGGCCAGCTCGCTCTCGGCTTGACGAAGCGAAGCGCCGTCGCGAAGGCGAATGAGATCGATGCCGACGTCATTCGCGTGGCCAGCCGCTGGCAGCATCCACAGTGCGTTGCCGCTCCCAGGCGGCGTGCGACGAACGCCAACTACGACGTGGGGCGTACCGTCGACATCGATGACCTTTCCAAGGGGCGATTCGCCGTCGCGAAAGAGTGTGTTGGCCAGACCGTCGTTGATCATCAGCGGGCTGGCGCCATTCGTGTAGTCTGACGTCGTGAGCGCGCGCCCAATTAGCGGGCGCACGCCGAGCACCTCGAAATAGTTTGGAGCAACCGTCGTTGCGCGCGCCTGCTGCATGCGGCGGCCGTACCCAACGACGTGCGATTCGATGTAACCGCTGCCCCCGACCGCCGTCGCGCCGGTGGCGTCGTATGCGTGAAAGCCCGATCGCAGGAGTGCGGTCCGCGTTCGCTGGTCGACGACGTAGCGAAAGTCGCCACGGGCCCTCACCGCGTACAGCTGCTCAGGCGCCCGTGCATCGATCTCAGGATACAACATCGCGTCCACGACGCCGTACATCGTCGTGTTGAGCGCGATGCCGAGTCCGAGCGACAGCACGGCGATCGCGGTGAACCCGGGCGTGCGGAGGAACGAGCGCGCCGCGAGACGCAGGCGTTGCATTGTCAGCCGCACGATCTACTCGTCCGAGTCCGTTTCGTCCGAGTCCGAGTCCGACTCCGAGTCCGAGTCCGAGTCGTCCAGGTCGCCACCCTCGCCCGCGACGATCGCCCGCGCCCGCTCGAGCGCTCCCGCCGGCACGAGCAGCTCGGCGCCCCGTGTCAGCGGCCCCTGAAAGCCCGCGCCGAACATGCCCACCTGCTCGCCGCGTACGAGCACGGGGATGTTCTCCAGCTCGAGCGCGCCGCGCACGACGTCCACATCGAGCCCGCTGTACACGGTCATGAGATGCGCCCACTGCTCGGTCATGCCCCGACTCCTGCTCGCGCGTGGGCGAGCCGATGGAACGTCAGTCGATCTGTCGCACCAGCACGTCGTCCTGTGTTCCGAAGCCGTGCCGCGCGTACAATGGACGACTGCGGGCGGTGGGCCAGAGAAACATCTTGTCGACCGCGAGCGTCTCGCAGGCGTCGATCGCGGCGCGCAGGAGCATCGACCCGCCGCCCGCTCCGCGGTGCGCCGGCGCGACGTAGACGTTCGTCACGTAGGCAAGACGCTCGAGCTCCACGACAGGATTCGGAATCTTGTCCATGATGTGCATCCAGAGCGTGCCGGCGATCTCGCCCTCGGCATCGAGCACCCAGGCCATCCAGTCGCCGCGCGGGGCGATGCGCTCGAGCATCCACGCACTGCACCGGGCAATGAACTCGGCTTCCGGCTCGTCGACCGGCTTGAGCGCGGCGCGGAACTCGTAGCGAAGTCGGGCGAGGGCCGGAATGTCGGCGTCACGAGCGGGTCGAACCAACGGGGTGCGGATCGGATTCATGGTAGCTGGGAGTCCGTTCGTGCCATTCGCTGCAGGCGCGGTCGAGCCATGTACCCGAATCAAGCCGCTCGGTCTCCAATTGTGAACACCATTTGAACCCTGGAGAAGCCTGACATGCCGTTGAATCCTGCGCGAGCGTTCCCCACCCTTCGCGGTCGTCACATCGCCTCTCGAGTGGGAGCCGCCGGCGCCGCGGCGCTGCTGCTCGTTGGCGCGCCTGGAATGACCAGCGCTCAGACCCAGGCGGGTGGAGCGGCAGCGGCATTTCCGGCCGTCGGTGCAACAGCGCCTGATTTCACCGCCACTGCGACGGATTCGACGGGACGTCCAATTCCCGTGTCGCTCGCGCAGTACAAGGGCAAGGTCGTCGTGCTCGCGTTCTATCCGCTCGACCGGTCGTCGGGATGCACGGCGGAATTATCCAAGTTCCGCGACGACTACAAGACCCTGTTCGGCAGCGACGCCGTGGTGCTGCCCGCCTCGGTGGACAGTCTGGCGTCGCACGCGAGCTGGGCGAAGGACGCGCACTTTCCGTTCGTGATGATCTCCGACCAGGAGAGTGCGCTGGCGACGAAGTACGGCTCGCAGGGCGGCGCGCGTCCCTATTTCCGGCGTACGGTGTTCGTCATCGGCAAGGACGGGCGCATTGCCTGGGAGAACACGCGCTTCAACCCACTCGCGCAGAACGCGTACGACGAGCTGGCGGCCGAAATCCGGAAGGCGAGCGGCGAGTAGCGCTCACGTTGCGCGATCGCGGCGAGCCAGCACCCGTTTGC
>JAICKA010000184.1 GCA_025928185.1 Gemmatimonadaceae bacterium | reverse complement strand
TCCGCCGATGATCACCGAGCCGGGCACCGCGATGACGCGAACGTCGCGGGCGAAGCCCTGGAACAGCTTGTTGGCCTGACGGTCCGGCTCCTGGAGCGCACCGGCGACGCTCTTGTCGAGCGGAAACATCGCGATGGTGCCAACGATGAAAAACGCACCAAGGTATGCGTCGTCGCGCGTGAACAGAGGGACGTTCGGCGCGGGCGCAGCCGGTGCCGGGGTCGTCGTTTGCGCGCGAACGGGAGCTGGCGGGCGGCCAATACTGGCCAGCGTCGCCACTGAGATCAGCGCGAAGGTTCGTGATCGTCGCATCGCCGCGATCGGGGGCAGAGATCGTGCCGGGCCCGGCTGCCGAGTATTATCCCCTGTGTTCCAGCCAGCACAAAGCGAGGCCGCGTGAGAATTTTCTGGGGCGTAGCCGTGGGAGCCGCGCTCGGCGGGCTGTCCCGCTTCTATCTCGGAAACCTGATTCAGCAGTGGGCGGGTGCGGACTTCCCGCTCGGCACCCTGCTCATCAACATCAGCGGCAGCCTGCTGCTCGGGTTCATCATGCGCTATGCGTTGCAGACCAATGCGATCACGGAGGCGATGCGCATGACGCTCACCACCGGCTTCTGCGGCGGCTATACGACGTTTTCGACGTTCAGCTACGACACGGCGCTGCAGATTCAGAACCGCGAGTACGGCCGCGCGCTCGTGTACGTGGGTTCGAGTGTGTTCATCGCGCTCGCCGGCGTGTTCGTGGGCTTTGCGTTCGCGAATCATCTGCTGGCGCTGCGGCACGGCGGCTGACGCCACTCGACTCGGTCAAGGGAGGAGCGATGCACGGGTTCAAGGGTGAGCGGGTGCTGATGCGGATTCACCTCGGCGAGTCCGATCACTACAAGGGCAAGCCGACGTACCAGCAGATCGTCGAGCTGTTGCGCTCGCGCCACTTTGCCGGCGCAACGGTCCTGCGTGGCATCATGGGCTTTGGCGCCACCGCGAAGTTGCGCACCGATCGTTTTCTGGATCTGTCATCGGATCTGCCGATCGTCGTGGAGTGCATCGAGACGGAGGAGAACATCAACGCGATCCTGCCCGAGCTCGACGCCATGCTCGGCGGCGGCATCATCACGCTCGAGCGCGCGCACGTGATCATGTATCGAGCCGACACGCCGCCCGAAGCTCGCACCGGCAGCTGGCCGATCGACACGCGCAGCGAACGTCAACCAGAACCCTGAGTCGCCGGAGGCGTCGTTCCGGCGACGGGGAACTGGACTGTCACGGTCGTGCCAAGTCCGACGGCGGAGTCAAGACGGATCTGCGCACGATGCGCCTCGGCGATCCATTGCGCGATCGACAGGCCCAACCCGGCACCGGTCTGTGAGGCCCCATGACTCGGCCCACGCGTGCGCGCCAGATCGCCACGATAGAACCTCTCGAACACGTGTGGCAACTGCTCAGGGGAAATTCCCGCCCCGGTGTCGGCGATTGTGAGGGTCGCCAGTCCGTCCGTGATGCCGACGTTCACGTGAACGGATCCTCCAGACTCCGTGAACTTCACCGCGTTGTCGAGCAGGATCATGACGAGCTGTCGGAGCAGCCGCGGGTCGCCATCGACCTCGGCCTCCTCGAACCGCTCGACGTCGACGGTCACGCCCCGCGCCGCTCCGACGGCGCGCGCCGCGCCAGCGGCATCGAGCACGACATCGTCGAGGAACACGCGCTGCCGCTCAATGTGCCGCTCACCGGCATCCGCCCGCGCGAGCGTCAACAGGTCCTCGACAATCCGGCCCATCCGCTCGGACTCCTTTTCGATCCCGCGCAGAGCACTGACGTAGGCGGAGGGATCGCGCTCCTGTTGCAACGCCACCTCGGCGC
The DNA here is from genome assembly GCA_025928185.1 of Gemmatimonadaceae bacterium. Lineage (GTDB taxonomy): Bacteria > Gemmatimonadota > Gemmatimonadetes > Gemmatimonadales > Gemmatimonadaceae > JAQBQB01. Next base: position 2,471 of record JAICKA010000184.1, on the reverse strand, counting down.
GACTTCGCAGCACGGTGACCGGCGTGCGCAGCTCGTGCGCCGCGTCGGCCATGAATCGCTGCATGTAGGCGATGGTGCGCTCGACGGGCTCGGTCGATTTGCGGGCGACGAGCCAGCCGCCGGCCGTTACGAGCACAATCGCCAGGACCGCAGCCGTCGTGAATCCGGCAATCAGCGCCGGATAGCGGTCCTCCAGCTCGATCTCCTGCGCTGCCGCCACCGCGATCATCGGCCGTCCGCCATCGCTCGTGAATCGTTCGGCTCGCGTTCGCAGAATCTCACCGCGCTCGTCGCGATGCGGCTGCGTCAAGCTGCCGGTGTGCGCGGCGATGCGCGCCAACGAGTCCACCCAGCGGGGCGCGGTGGCGGGCGTGATCGGGTGGCCGGCGGTGTCGACCAGATAGACCGTGCGATCGGGGGTGTGCAAGTCGACGATATCGTCGAAATCGTGCGTACGCGCGGCGCCGATGACTTGCCTTGTCGCATCGCGCAGCGACTCGTCGACCGCCCGGTCGAGCCTTCGCGTGATCGTGCCGAAGAGCGCGCCGCCGAGCACGGCGATGATGACGGCGAATGTGGCGGCATACCAGATGGTGAGCCGAAGGCGAACCCGCGCGAGCGACGCCTGCGAGGTGGTCGGACGGAGCGTCGAAACGGTCACACGCCGAGGCGGTAACCGGCCCCGCGCATGGTGTGGATCAGCTTCGGCTCATAGGGATCGTCGATCTTTCGACGCAGCCGGCGCACGAGAACCTCGAGCACATTGGTGAACGGATCGTGATTCTCGTCCCACACGTGCGCGGTGATTGCCGCGCGGTCGACGACTTCGTCGTGGTGCAGCGCGAGAAACTCGAGCAGGGCAAACTCCTTGGCCGTGAGATCGATCGTCGTACCGGACCGTCGCGCGCGGTGGCCGCGCAGGTCGACCTCGAGATCCGCGACCTGGACGACGGCCGGCTGGAGCACCGGCTGGCGACGGGCCAGCGCGCGGACGCGTGCCGTGAGCTCGCGAAACGCGAACGGCTTGGTGAGATAATCGTCGGCGCCCACGTCAAGCCCGCACACACGATCGTCCACGCTGTCGCGGGCAGTGAGCATCAGCACCGGGGAGCTGATGTTGTCCCGGCGTAGCGCGCGACACAGGTCGAAACCGCTGCCGCCCGGAAGCAGCACATCGAGTATGATGACATCGAATGCGGCGTGCGTGGCGCGTGCGAGCCCGTCGCCGTAGGAGCGCTCGTGCTTGACCTGCATGCCCTGCTCCGCGAGTCCCGACACGAGGACCGCCGCGAGCTCCGGGTCATCTTCGACGAGCAGGATGCGCATGCCGGGAATTCTAGCAGGCCGTGGTCCATGGCCCATGGTCGTCGCGCGGGTCGGCTCTGTTGCGCCGAATCGGACGCGCACGGCACCACGGACCACGGACGCTCTACTCGTACCTCAACGCCACGATTGGATCGAGGCTCGCCGCGCGGCGGGCGGGCCAGACGCCGAACAGTACGCCAACGGCTGCCGAAAATGCGAACGCGAGAAGGATCGACGATGCGCCGACGACTGCGCTCCACCCGAACCCCTGTTTGAGCACCGTTGCGCTGCCAATGCCGATCGCAATGCCGATCATGCCGCCGGCGATCGAGAGCGTGACCGCTTCGATCAGGAACTGCAGCAGGATCGTGCGACGCGTGGCGCCGAGCGCCTTGCGGATGCCGATCTCGCGCGTGCGCTCCGTGACCGAGACCAGCATGATGTTCATGATGCCGATGCCGCCGACGAGCAGCGACACGGCGGCAATGCCGGCGAGGAGGTTCGTGAATACCGCCGTCGTGGCGCCGAGGGTCGAGAGGAAATCGGACTGGTTGCGGATGCGGAAATCGTCCGGCATGCCGCGCGGAATCCGATGTGAATGGCGCATCGCGAGCTGGATCTCACCCATCGCGAGCGGCACGTCGGCTTCGCTCGTCGCCAGCGCGAAGATGTCGTCGACGCGCGACTTGTCGAACAGGCGGAACCGGCCGGTGCTGAACGGCACGAGCACCTGCTCATCCACACTGCCGAATCCGGAACCGGCGCCCTTGGCGGCGAGCGTTCCGATCACCGTGAACTGAATGCCGGCGATGCGCACCTTTTTTCCGATGATGCTGAACGGATTCGTCACACCGAGATCGGTCAGTGCATCCGCGCCGAGCACGGCGACGCGGGCCTGAGCCTCCTCCTCCGTCGGCGTGAAGAATCGGCCGTACGCCATGTTGAACTTGCGGACGAGCAGGTAGTTCGGCGTCACGCCGTACACGCGGATGTTGGTGTTGTGACTCCCCCACACCACTTGCAGCGTCTTGTCCTGCTGCGGTTGGACGGCGAGCACGTGCGGCGCGCGCTCCTCGATTTCGCTGGCGTCGTCAGGCGACAGCCGCTTGAACGTCGCCATGCCGACGCCGTGGCTGCGGTCGTGACTGGCATCGATCTGGAGAATG
>JAICKA010000187.1 GCA_025928185.1 Gemmatimonadaceae bacterium | reverse complement strand
GGTGACGGGAAACGTGATCATCGGGCGCGACGTGTACGTCGCGCCGGGTGCGGCGATTCGCGGCGACTGGGGCGGCATCGTCATCGAAGACGGCTGCAACGTGCAGGAGAGCTGCGTCATTCACATGTTCCCCGGCGTGACCGTGGTGCTCGAGGCCGGCGCGCACATCGGCCACGGCGCGATCGTGCACGGCGCGCGCATCGGCCGCAACACGCTCATCGGGATGAACTCGGTGATCATGGACAACGCAACCGTCGGCGCGGAGTGCATCGTCGGTGCGCTGACGCTCGTCCCGTCCGAGATGCAGATTCCGGCGCGGAAAGTCGTCGTCGGCAGTCCGGCGCGCATCGTCAAGGACGTGAGCGACGACATGCTCGAGTGGAAGACGAAGGGCACGGCACTGTACCAGGCGCTGCCCGGGCAACTTCACAAAACGCTCAAACCGTGCGAGGCGTTGCGCGAGGTGCCGCCGGAACGCGCGGCGCAGCAGGCGAGCTATCGCACCTGGCACGAGACGAGGGGATCATGACGACCACGGAATCGCTGCGCCGCCCATTTGGCGCGCCGGGCGCCGAGCCGCGCCGCCTCGAGAGCTATGTGCAGGGGCAGTGGGTTGCCGGATCCGGAAAGTCGGCCGAGCTGTTTCACGCGGTCACCGGCGATCGGATCGGCGAAACATCCACCGGCGGCATCGACTTCAAGGGCGTGGTGGAGTACGCGAAGCGCACCGGCGGTCCGGCGCTTCGCCGCATGACCTTTCACGAGCGCGCGCGCATGCTCAAGGCGATGGCGCAGCAGCTCATGGCGCGGAAGGACGAGTTCTACGTCGTATCGGCCGCGACGGGCGCCACCAAGTCGGACTCGTGGGTCGATATCGAAGGCGGCATCGGAACGCTGTTCGCCTACGCCTCACGCGGCCGCCGCGAGATGCCAGATCAGCGTTTCTATATCGACGGCCCCGTGGAGATGCTGTCCAAGGGCGGCAGCTTCGTCGGGCGGCACATCTGCGTTCCGCTGGAAGGCGTCGCCGTCCACATCAACGCGTTCAATTTCCCGGTGTGGGGCATGCTCGAGAAGCTCGCGCCCACGCTGCTCGCCGGCATGCCGGCCATCGTGAAGCCCGCGACGGTCACCGCGTATCTCACCGAAGCGGTGTTCCGCGCGATGATCGAATCCGGGCTGTTCCCCGAGGGCGCGATTCAATTGCTGTGCGGCCGCACCGGCGACCTGCTCGATCATCTGGATTGCCAGAGCGCGGTGGCGTTCACCGGCTCGGCGGCCACCGGGAAGATGCTCAAGTCGTCGCGCGCGATTCTCGACAACAACGTCCGCTTCAACATGGAGGCGGACTCGCTCAACTACTGCATGCTCGGGCCGGACGCTGCGCCCGGAACGCCGGAGTTCGATCTGTTCGTCAAGGAAGTCGTGCGCGAGATGACGACGAAGGCCGGGCAGAAGTGCACGGCCATTCGACGCACGCTCGTACCCGAATTGCTCGTCACGGCCGTAATGGACGCTCTCACGAAGCGCTTGCAGGGAGTCACGGTCGGCGATCCTTCGGTCGACGGCGTTCGCATGGGACCGTTGGCGGGACGCGGTCAGGTCAACGAAGTGCGAAAGAGCGTCGATTCCATCGCGCGCGCCGCGCAGCTGGTGTACGGCAATCTCGACGACTTCAATGTCGTCGGCGCCGATCGCGAGCGCGGTGCGTTCTTCCCGCCGCTGCTCTTCTACTCAAAAGATCCGTTTGCCGCGACCGAGCCGCACGACATCGAGGCGTTCGGTCCGGTGAACACGGTGATGCCGTACCGCAACGTCGACGACGCGATCGAGCTGGCAAAGAAGGGGAAGGGAAGTCTCGTTGGCTCGCTGTTCACCGCGGACGATCGCGTTGCGCGCGACGTCGTGATGGGCACGGCGGCGTACCACGGCCGACTGCTGTTGATCAATCGTGAAAGTGCGAAGGAATCGACCGGCCACGGCTCGCCGCTCCCACACCTCGTGCATGGCGGCCCCGGTCGCGCCGGCGGCGGCGAAGAGATGGGCGGCGTGCGCGGCGTGCTGCACTACATGCAACGCACCGCGCTCCAGGGTTCGCCGACGACGCTGATGCACGTCACGAGCGAGTACGTTCCTGGGGCCGAACGGACGTACGATCGCGTGCACCCGTTCCGAAAATATTTCGACGAGCTGGCGGTCGGTGATGCACTTCGGACGGCGCGCCGCACCGTGACCGAGGCGGACATCGTCAACTTTGCTGGCGTGAGCGGCGATTTCTTCTACGCCCACATGGACGACATCGCGGCGCACGATTCGATGTTCGAGCGACGCGTGGCCCACGGCTACTTCGTGCTGTCGGCCGCCGCGGGACTGTTCGTCGACCCGGCGCCGGGACCCGTGCTGGCGAATTATGGCTTGGAGACTTTACGATTCGTGAAACCGGTCTATCCGGGCGACACGATTCAGGCGACACTCACGGTCAAGCAGAAGACGGCGAAGGAGAAAAAGGACGATCAACCGCTCCACGGCGTCGTAGCCTGGGATGTCGAAGTCAAGAACCAGGACGGCGACGCGGTTGCGGTGTACACCATCCTCACGCTGGTCCAGCGGCGGAGCGACGCGTCGCCCGGGTGAGCGACGAGATCGTCAGCAGGGCGGTGGGCCCATCGGCGGCCGCGTCGGCGGCCCGCTTCCCGCGGGTACCGCGACGAGCACCGACTGCATCGCCGACTTGAAGTCGACGATTTGCCGCACCGGCGCGCCGTCACGCAGCGCCGGGTGGTACCTCAAGCGCGGGATCGTCTGGTACACCGCTTCGGCGAATCGGCGATCGGTGGTGTGAACGAGTCGTGCCGTTTCGGCCTCAGGAAGACCGATCTGGTTGACGACGAATTCAATTTCGGCCGAGTAGCACCGCTCCATCGGATCCGGTCGGAAATCGGGATGGACATCCGCGATCGACTCGGCCTTCCGGTCGACCGCGCAGTCGCGGTACACCGGGCCGCCGGCGAGGAACACCGAATCCTTCGCTTCGAGCGGGCACCTGCTGCCCCGGGCCCGCGCAGCCGCCGGACCACCCGCCGAGGCGCAGGCCGCTGCGAAGATGGCGCCGAGAATCATTACGGCGCCGCCAAGGGCATGCGAATTCGAAACTCGAGTCGTCATTCTCGTTCTCGAACGTGGAATCGGTGATGCCGGCGTGCTCGCGCCGTGCGGGACCAGGAAACCTAGCCTCTCGCCAGTTTCCCCACGCGACCGGCGGTGTGCGTCGGTCAGACCGATCGGGGGCTGCTCGTCGACCTTGCTCCCGAGATTGGTGCTGGCGAACCATGGGGCTGAGCCTGTACGATTCTGTGACTGGTCAACCCGGCCAATAGAGTGCCGGAGACGATTCTCACGGAGCGCCTTCCATGGAATACCGCATCGTGTCTCGCACAGCCCGTCTCTGCACCGTCGGCATCGCGGCCGCAGTCCTGACGCTTCTGTCGCTCTCGACCACTCACGTCGTCGCTGCCGCGCCGGTGCCATTGGCGGTGCGGGCGCTCTCACCGCTCGGCTCTCGAGTCGCGGTCGACCCGGTCGGCAGCTACGAGTGGTCGCTCGTCATGGCGTCGATGGACAACACGCCGGTCTCCGGCACACTCACGGTCACGCGCAAGGATTCGGCGCTGGCGGCAACGCTGACGAGCGATCACACCGATGGCGAGCTGGCGGCGAACAGCGTCAAGCTGGACGGCAACCGCCTCACCGTGGTCTCGAATGGCGACTTCGGTGAGTTCACCGTGAACATCGAGTTCAAGGACGACAGCCTGGACGCGACCTTCCATTTCGTCGCCCAGGACGGCAGTGCGGCCGACGGGCCGATGACGATCAAGCGGACGCCGAAGTAGTCCGTGGTCCGCCAGGAATCTTTGGAAGTGAGAACGAGAACCGGTGATCGAGAACGTGCCACGCAAATCTGCGTTCATCACCGTTCATCAGCGGCCGTGCGTCCGAATTGCCGCGACTGATGCTCTGCGGCATATGTAGCGCGGAGCATGCGGCGGCGTGGATCGGTCGTTCCGGGGTTCCCCAACGCCATTCAGCGGCGTAGCGTAAGACGATCGGACCGCCATCCCATCAGCGGCCTCCAGCCTGGTCTCTCGCCCTCTCGGAGAATCTCCTTCGTGTCATCCTCACGCATTTCGCGCGGGCTCGTTGCCGCGCTCCTCGTCCCCACCGTCGCGTTCGCGCAGCGCGGCGCGCGCGG
>JAICKA010000039.1 GCA_025928185.1 Gemmatimonadaceae bacterium | reverse complement strand
GTGGCGCCTGGGCGAATTCGTTCGAGCGCAGACGCGACGATCGCCGCGCTCGAGCAGCTGTTGGCCACCGCTCGCGCCGGCGAGCTGGTTCGCGAAGGGGCACTCGTCGTTCTCGCCGGCGCGCCGAACGTCGGCAAATCATCGCTGTTCAACGCGCTGCTCGGTCAGCGCCGGGCGATCGTCACCCCATCGCCTGGAACGACGCGTGACGCGATCGAAGCGGTAATCGACACGCCGGCCATCCCGCTTCGGCTGGTCGACACGGCCGGTCTGCGCGATGCAACCGATCCGGTCGAGCGAATTGGTGTGGAAGTGAGCGAGTCGTATCTGTCGCGCGCGGCCGTCGTGCTGGCCTGCGCCGACGATCCGGACAGCCTCGACGCCGTGGCAGCGACGTGCCGGGAGCACACGAAGGCCGCGCTTGTCGTCGTGCACACCAAGTCCGATCTCGCGCCGCTCGATCGCGAATTCACCGCACGTGCTTCGGCCATCGTCGCCGCGCCCGTCGTGAGCGTCAGCGCCGAGACGGGCGAAGGAATCGATGCGCTTCTGCAAGCGACCGTCGAGACGGTGACCAGAGGCGCGGGCAGCCTGGACACGGACGCGCCGATGCTGACCGCGGAGCGTCACCGGCACGGCGTTGCGCGAGCACTGGACGAAGTGCGCGCCTTTCGGGCGCGTTGGGGAACGGAAGGGGTTCCCGCGCCGGTTGCCGCCGTTCACCTGCGCGAGGCCGCGACGGCGCTCGAGGATTTGATCGGAGTGGTGGACGTGGACGACGTGCTCGACGAAGTGTTCCGTCGATTCTGCGTCGGCAAGTAAGCCGGCGCGAATTGCGCCCTAGATACTATGCACTTCGCGCCGCGCTCGACGCGTCGACCGCGCAGATCTCGGCGGCGCTGGCGCGAACGGCCCACGCAAGCCCGTGCGTGTCGATCGCGCGCTCGCACATCCGGGCTCCGAGATAGTACCCGGCACGCTCCGGCAGTATGAACCGGTCGATGCGCCGCGCTTCGTCGCTCATTCCACCGGAGAGATACCGGAGCCGCAGGCCGAGCGCGGCGGTGTCGAGATCACCGGCGAGTGCGCGGGCCATCACCGACTCGAGCTGCCGAACGTCCGCGTATTGTCGGCGCTGATAGCCGAAGTACTCCCAGGCCGCGTGTCCAGGACTGATCGCCTGCGAGACGTGCACGGCGAGGCCTTCGTTCACCAGCAACTCGCGAAGCGTGGCGCGCCGTCCCGTGTCCCAGTACGAGTAATTGCCCCCGGCGCCGCCGATGATGTCGCGCAGCTCGCTGCGGCTGGTCGGCGACGTATAACGGACGACGTGCGCGATTTCGTGGGCGAGCCAGAGCGGCAGCAGCTCGGGATCGAGTCCCAGTCCGTCGGTGTGCTGATTGGCGACACCGGTGAAGTGCTCGAGACACACGAATGCGATGCCCTGACCGCCGACCACGAGCTCTCCGGCGTTCGCCGCGCCCACGCCAACCATGAGCACGATGTCGACGTCGGTGTCCATCGCGAGCAGCTCGCGACATTGCCGTTCGGTGTTGCGGGCCAGCGAAACGACGTCGACCCGATCGAGCATGGCCCGCAGATCGCTTCGATCGGCATCGACGGTTGCGCGCACGATGTCGGTGAAGTGCGGACCTTCGGGATCGATGACGTAGTTGTGCCAGTACTGCTCGAGCAGCGCGCGGTGGGCGGCGAAGTACTGGTTGTAAGCGGCGAGACGATCGGTGCTATCGGTGCTATCGGTGACGGCGAGGAAATCGGGCAGCAGGTTGATCAGCATCGACCGGGGCGCGGGGAAGGCGGCGCGAATGGCTCGTCGGACGCGGAATGATAGTGTCGCATGGAAACGCGAACAAGAGCCACGCCCATTCGTACATGGCACAGTTTTTCCCTTTGCACACTCTCAGAAGGCAGTGGACGACGAGAGTGAGGCACCGATGACTACGCTACAACAAGTCGAATTGCAATGCCCGATCTGCGAGACGCGATTCCGTTCGCAATCGGTGGTGTCGACGAACTCATTCGGTGGCAAGCGCACCGATTTTCATGAGCGCGCCGCGGGCACGCAGCCGCTCCCATATCTGATTCACACGTGCAACCGGTGTGGGTATTCCGGAGCCGATCGCGATTTCACGGACGAAGCCGAAGTGTCGCCGGTGTTGAAGGAGCGCGTGTGGAACGAGCTGGCACCGTGCATCAGCTGCGGCACGATGACGGGTTCGGACAAGTACGAAGCCGCGGCAAAGGTGGCCGAGTGGCAGGGCATGGAAGCTCGGCACGTCGCGGACCTGCTGCTGCGCGCTGCGTGGTGCTGTGTGGACGAGGGGGATGTCGAAGCGGAGCGGTTCTTCCGGCGCAAGGCTGCCTGGAAGTTCGAGGAAGCGCTGGAGAGCTTTGACGGGGTGGCGCGCGACGAACGAGCGGTGCTGACGTACCTGGTCGGCGAGCTGTGGAGGCGAGTGGGGGACGCGAAGCTTGCAACCACCTGGTTCAATCTGGTGGTCTCGGAGATCGTGGACGCGCAAACGCAGCAGTGGGTCATCGACGCGGCGCGCCAGCAGCGCGACTGCCCGCGGGAGTGGTTTGGGTGATGCGAAACGCGGTGGAACGGATGAGCGGGCGCTTCGCTTGAACGGTGGAACGCGAACTACCAAGACGTGAGATTTCAGACGTCAGTCCGTTCCACCGTTCCACCGTTTCACCGCGTTCCAAACAGCCGATCGCCCGCATCGCCCAGTCCGGGCAGAATGTAGCCGAGCTCGTTGAGCTCGCGATCGAGCGCGGCACAATAGACCACGACATCGGGGTGGGCGTTCGCCAATCGTTGCACGCCTTCCGGCGCGGCGACGAGACACATGAAACGAATCCGGGTGGCGCCCGCCCGCTTGAGTGACGTCACGGCGGCGGCGGCGCTTCCACCGGTCGCCAGCATTGGGTCGAGCAGAAAGAAATCGCGCTCCGGAGCGTCGCCGGGCACCTTGAAGTAGTAGTCCACCGGCTCGAGTGTGTCGTGGTCGCGGTACAGCCCGATGTGACCGACACGCGCCCCCGGTACGAGACGGTAGATCCCCTCGACCATGCCCAGGCCGGCGCGGAGAATCGGTACGAGCGTCAGCTTCTTGCCGCTCACGCGGCGGCCTGTCGTGCGCTCGAGCGGGGTCTCCACCACCGCCTCCTCCAACTGGAGATCGTTCGTGGCCTCGTACGCCATCAGCATCGCGATCTCGTCGACCAGCTCCTTGAAGATCTTGGTCGGCGTCTCCCGATCGCGCAGAATGCTCAACTTGTGCTGCACCAGCGGATGCGAAACAATCCGCAGAGTCGGGAAGACGGGGGTGGTGTCCATGGCGGGCAAACTAGTAATTTCGCGCCAATGAAAGAATACCAGGCCGTCATCCTGCGCCTCAGCCGGCACACGCGAGATGACGAGGATGCACTTACCGACCTCCTGAACGAACGCAGTCGCGGCGGCTGGGAGCCGGCGATGCTCACGCAGGACGAGACCCGACTGACCATCGTGTTTTCGCGTCCGAGCGATAGCGAGCGTTGAACGCGGCATGCTTCCGCGACGGAGAACGAATTGGTGGCGGCTGGGATGGCTGCTCGGCACGCTCGTGGCCGGCACGTGGCTGGCTTCGCTCATCGGCGTGCTCGTGTGGGAGCATCGCGACACCGCACGCCCGGCGTCCGCGATCGTCGTACTCGGCGCGGCGCAATACGTCGGCCACCCGTCGCCGGTGTTGCGGGCCCGCCTGGATCACGCCATCGCACTCTGGCGCCGCGGATTGGCACCGCACATGATCTTTACCGGCGGCTTTGGCGATCACGACACGACGAGTGAAGCCGCCGTCGGCCAGCATTACGCGATCGAGCACGGCGTTCCGCCAAAGGACATTCTGATCGAGAATGTCGGCCGATCGACGGATGAATCGCTGCAGAACGTCGCGGCACTCATGGAAGCCGAGCCCACGCGCGAGGTGATTCTCGTCAGCGATCCGTTTCACATGCTGCGCCTCGTAATTCTCGCGCGCCGTTACGGGCTGACGCCGTATACGTCTCCCACGCGCACGAGCCCGATCTCGCAAAGCTGGCGTGAGTCGTGGAAGTACACGCTCGGCGAGTCGATCAAGGTGCCGGTGGTATTTCTGCTCGATAGCCGGGAGTAGACGGGCCGCCGCTCGCATCGCGGCTTCCGCGAATGGCCGCGGAAAGCCAGCGCCAATAGCTCTCGCCCCCGATGTCCGGCACGTTGCTGTGGGCGGCGCCATGAACGATCAGCAGCTCGCCCTGATGGCGCGCCGCGGCGAACACCTCGCGCCCCATGCGCACCGGAACCACCGTGTCGCGGTCTCCGTGTGCGACCCACACCGGACAGTCGAGCCTGCGAACGAGCGCGAGCGTGTCGAAATGAACGCGCGACACGAAACGCCAGAACATCGTCAGGCCGGGCACGAACATGCGCGCCGCCATCGCTCGCGCGGTCGAAAACGGCGATTGCAAGATCAGTGACCGGGGCGGAGCCGCTGCGGCAAGCTCCGCGGCGATCGCCGTGCCGAGCGAGTGCCCGAAGTACACCAATTGCTCCGGCGCGATGTGTGCCACGGTGTGCAGGTAGTCCAGCGCAGCGCGTGCGTCGAGGGCCGAATTCTGATAATTCGGCGCACCGGATAGCGCATCGTAGCCTCGGTACTCCGGCAGCATGACGCTGCACCCGGTCTCGCGCAGAACGCGCGTCGCCCAGGGCACCAGCCAGCGGGCGAGGTCGGCGTTGCCGTGAAAGGCGAGCATGACCGGCGCGCTGGACGTCAGCTCGCCGACGACATACGCGAAGAGCGGCGTGTCGTCGGACGCGCGGTACTGCACCATCGCCGCGCCAACCGTCGAGGGCGCAACGCCGGACGGCGGCTGAAACACCACACGTTCCTGAAACCGCCAGAGCACGACGAGCACACCGCAGTAGAGCAGCACGAGGGCAACGACTGCGTACGCGAGCAGATCGAACACAATCCTCCGCGAGAGCGTCAGGGTTCCTACGTCCAGCAGACGGGTGCAATTTAGAGCAATGCGAATTCCGATCGAGACGTTTCGATTGGCGAACGGCCTGTTCGTCACGTTGTCGGAGGACCACACCGCACCGCTCGTGGCGGTGAATCTCTGGTATCACGTCGGCTCGGCCAACGAGCCGGCCGGCCGCACGGGATTCGCGCACCTGTTCGAGCACATGCTCTTTCAGGGATCCGCGGATGTCGGCTCGAACGAGCACTTCGAGCTCGTGCAGCGAGCCGGCGGTACGCTCAACGGATCGACGTGGCTCGAGCGCACGAATTATTTCGAGACGGTTCCATCCAACCAGCTCGAGCTCGCGCTTTGGCTCGAAGCGAACCGCATGGGCTACCTCCTGCCCGCGATGACGCAGCAGAAGCTCGACACACAGCGTGACGTGGTCATGAACGAACGGCGCTGGTCGATGGACAACCAGCCCTATGGATCGTGGATGGAGAAGCTGCCCGCGTTGTGCTTTCCCGACGAGCACCCGTTTCACCATTCGCTGATGGGCTCGATGGAGGATCTCACCGCCGCGAGCCTTGACGATGTGAAACAATTCTTCGCCACGTACTACACGCCGGACAACGCGGTGCTGTCGATCGCCGGCGATTTCGATCCAGCGGAGGCGCGCCGTCTCGTGGAGCGGCACTTCGGTCCGATTCCGCGCGGGCGCGGCAAGCCGCCGCTGCCCGACATGTCGCTCGCGCCGACGTTCGGCCAGTGGCGGCGGGAGGTCGTGCCCGACGAGATCATGCTGCCGCGCCTCTTTCTCGCATTTCGTTCTCCCGCGTTCGGCACGCCCGCGTACTATGCGGCGAGCGTGTGCGGGGCTGTGCTCGGCTTGCGCAACGGCAGCCGGTTGCGGCGCGAGCTGGTGCGTGAGCGGCAAGTCGCGGCGGATGCGTCGGCGTTCACGTACGACTTGGCAAAGGGCGCCGACCTGCTCGTGACGGACGTGACTGCGCGGCCCGGCATCGCGGCCGAACAGCTCGAGCAGGAAGTTGCGTACGAGATCGATCGCGTGGTACGCGACGGCATCGAGCCGGCCGAAGCGGAGCGCGCAATCGCGGTGATTCAGACGTCGTTCGTGTCCGCGATGCAGGAAGCCGGTGAACGCGCCGATCGCTTGTCGATGTTCGCCACGTACTTCGGCGACCCGGGACTGGTGAACGACGAAGTCGATCGATACCGCGCCGTGACGACCGATCAGGTGAACGCGTTCGTGCAGGAGCGGCTCGGCGAGAACAACCGCGCGAGTCTGCTGTACGTGCCGCGAGACGATGCGCCCAGCGAACTTGCCGGCGCCGGCGCGGCAGCGGAGGCCGAATGACCACCGCCGCCAGTGGCGCATTGCCGCGGCCTGCTCCTGCTTCGCGACGCGATTACCACTTTCCCCGATTCGAGCGACGGCAGCTCGCGAACGGGGTCCAGGTGATCGTCGCGCCCGTGCGCAAGCTGCCGCTCGTTACCGTTGCGCTGTTGATCGACGCCGGAGCGGTGTGTGATCCGGTGGGCCGCGAAGGCACCGCCCAGCTCGTGGCGAAGCTCATGCTGGAGGGCACGAGCGCCTTCGATGGCGCCGAGCTGACCGACCGCTTCGAGCAGCTCGGCGCGACGATCGACGCGCAGGCGGATTGGGACGCCGCGGCGATCACGATGACGGTACTCGCCGAACATCTGCCCGCGGCCTTCGAGCTGCTCGGCCAGGTGCTCCGGAGCCCGGCGTTTCGTCCGCGCGAAGTGGAACGGATCAAGGCCGAGCGCGTGGCGGAGCTGCTGCAGTTGCGCGCCGAGCCGCGCGGTCTGGCCGACGAGCTGTTCTCGCGGTTTCTGTACACTCCGGCATCTCGTTACGCGCGACCCGAGGGCGGTGATGAGGTCAGCGTCGAAAGGATCGAGCGCGAGCATCTGTTAGCGTTCTATGAAACGCGCTACCTGCCGGGCGCGACGACCGTGGTGCTCGCCGGCGACGTCGATTCGGATCGCGCGACGGAGCTCGTCCGCCGCACGCTCGGAGACTGGGTGGGCGGCACGCCGGAGCGCGTCGTCAGCGATGACCGGCCAGGCCGCGACGGCCGCGCGGTGCACATCATCGAGAAAGCAACCGCACCGCAGTCCGAATTGCGGATCGGCCACGTGGGCTTGCCGCGCAATCATCCGGATTTCTTTCCCGTGAACGTGATGAACGCCATCCTCGGTGGGCTGTTCAACTCGCGCATCAACCTCAACTTGCGCGAGGTGCACGGCTACACGTACGGGGCGTTCTCCGGATTCTCGTGGCGACGGCAAGCGGGCCCGTTCGCGGTATCCACGGCAGTGAAGTCCGATATCACCGGCGCGGCGGCGCAGGAGATTCTCACCGAGATCGATCGCATCCGCACGGCGGCAGTGGCGCCCGAGGAATTGTCGTTGGCGACCAGCTATCTGGATGGCGTGTTCCCGATTCGGTTCGAGACGACTTCGTCGATCGCCGCGGCGCTCTCGGTCCTCGTGTTGTACCAATTGCCGGATGACTACTACGATCGGTACCGCGAGCGCATTCGGGCCATTACGGCGGAGCAGATTCTCGCCGCGGCGCAACATCACCTTCGTCCGGAAGCGCTGCAAATGGTGGTCGTCGGAGATGCGGCCGCGGTCCGGCCGTCGCTCGAGGCGCTCGGCTTCGGGCGGGCGAACATATATGACACGACGGGGCGGCCCGTCGCATGAGTCACGGGCATTCGTCTTCGGAGGCCGGAATCAAACCCGGAAAGATCAGCAGCCGGCGCCTTCATACCGGCAAAGTCATCGAGCTCGACGTCGACACAGTCCGGTTTCCGGACGGAAGCGTTGGCGAGATGGACATCATCCGGCATTCGGGCGCGAGTGCCATTGTGCCGTTCCTGAGCGACCCGGCCGGAGGAGATCCGCAGGTGCTGCTGCTGAAGCAGTATCGCTACGCGGCCGATCAATACCTCTACGAAATTCCGGCCGGCCGGCTCGACAAGGGCGAAGATCCACGAGATTGTGCCGTGCGCGAGCTGCGGGAGGAAACCGGCTGTTCGGCGGAACGCATCGATTTTCTGTTCACGATGTTCACCACGCCGGGCTTCACCGACGAGCAGATCCACGTCTTTCTCGCCGTCGGTCTCCAGCACGGGGAGGCGGCCCGTGAGGCCGACGAATTCATCAGCGTCGAAACCATGACGCTCTCGAGCGCGTTGTCGCTGATTGAACGCGGCGACATCAAGGACGCGAAGACCGCGCTCGCGCTTCTGTTCGCTGCCGGATTTCGCGCCGGGCTTTAGGCAACAGTCCCGATAACACATGTGTCAAAAGTGAGACAGACCAGATGGTCTGTCTCACGTTCGCGTCGCAAATCGAGGACAACCAGAGGCTGGCCCGCCGCCGCCGGTCTGGTTCGTCAGCAATCTAAGCCGTTGCTCGACAACGTCTTAACGATTTGTTCCACGCGGCGTCCAATGGGCATACGGTCTGCCTTTTCCCTAGGGTGCGGTTGAGGGCAGAAGCGGGCTGATGGTCAATTCATCTCTGCCTGTCACGAACCCTGTTCGAGGGTCAAGGAGGCTATATGGCCGAAGTCGCGATCAAACGGGCGGTGCTGCCTGGAACGACGACGCGAGAAAAACTCCGCGCGCTGGACGATGCAGCTGTCGTCGGTGCCTTCCTCGGCGGCGAGGATCGCGCCTTCGAAGAGCTGGTCGTGCGCTACCAATCGCGCCTCCTGAACTTCATCTACCGCACGATCGGCGATCGCGAGAAGGCAGAAGATCTGGTGCAGGAAGTGTTCATTCGCGTGCACCGGCATCTGCATCGCTTCGATCGGACGAAGAAGTTCTCGACCTGGGTATATACGATCGCGTCGAACCTCGCGAAGAACGAGCTGCGCAATCGTTCGCGCAACCCGCTGGTTCTCTTCCAGACCATCAAGGGCAACTGGGAAGACGAGGATCGTCCGCTGCAGTTCGAGGATACCACCGCGCGGCCCGACGACATGTACCGCAAGCGTCATCTGCGCGAGCTGGTCGAAGACACGGTCGCGAAGCTGCCTGAGCATCACCGCCAGGTATTCGTGCTCCGCGAGCTCGAGGGCAAATCGTACGAGGAGATCGCCGAGATCACCGAGTGCAACCTTGGTACGGTGAAGTCGAGGCTGAATCGGGCGCGGAACGCGTTCGCGTCGATTATCGAGCCCAGCATCGACTGAGGCCATGGGGCGGGCGTCCGCGCCCGCCCCAATGCTCCCGCGCCTCCGGAAGGGGGCGCCGAGCCGGGAACCGCCGCTGGACCAGCGGGTACGGAATGGCGATCTTGGTTTCCAGCCAGTGAGCCGTTTCTGATGGATTGTCGCCAGTTCCGAAGCAAACACGTTGCGTACGTCGATGACCTGCTCCCCGCTGTAGACATGGCGGAGATGCTGGCGCATGTGACGGTGTGCGACCGGTGCGCTCGACAGGATACGGCAATTCGCCGCAGCTTGATGATTGTGCGGAGTCTGCCGGCCATCGAGCCGTCGCCGGACTTCATGGCCCGCCTCACCGAGCGGCTTCACGCGATGCCGCCGACGCCCGAGTACGATGGCGGACGAACAGGCTCCTTCCTGCCGCCGCTCGGCGCGATCGCCGCGCTGGCCGCCGGTGTCGCGATTGTCGCTTACATGGCGTTGCAGACCTCGCGCTATTACGCGCCAGATGGCGGACCACGCATCGAGCCCGCGATCGCCGCCGCGACGCTTCCGATGGCTGCCCCGATGGCGAACGCCGCCTTCATGGCCTCCGTACCGACCGGCATGCCCGTCTGGCCCGCGGTCCTGATGGTCGGTCAGGCGCCGATGCGATTCGCGAGCGCCACGCTCGAGAACGTGGCAGAGACCCGCTAGGCCGACCCGGAATTTTCCGAACGCGCGCTCGTCGCCGTTCGTGTGATCCGCCGCGCCAGATCATATATTGCTCGGCATGTCGTCCGCCGATGCGAAATCGCTGCGGCCCGCGATCAAGGCGGGCACGTTCAAGCCGGTGTACTACCTGTACGGCGACGACGATTACCTGAAGGACGAGGAAGCACGCCTGGCGATGGATGCCGCAGTGGACGCTGCGACTCGCGCGTTCAATCTCGAGGTGCGCCGCGGCGGCGAGCTCGACGCCGAAACCCTCGGATCCCTCGTGAACACGCCGCCGATGATGTCGGACCGCCGCGTGGTCGTGATCCGCGACGTCAACGCGCTGCGCAAGGACGCGCGCGCGATGCTCGATCGGTATATCACGCGACCGGCGGACGACGTACTGCTGTTGCTCGTCGCACCATCCGGCGCGAAGGCCGACAAGGAGCTGATTGCAGGCACTGCCGCGATCGAGTACAAGCCGCTGACGGGCGACCGCCTGCCACGCTGGATCACGTACTACGTCGAGCACGACCTCGGCACGACGATCACCGAGGGAGCATCGGCGTTGTTGCAGTCGGCGGTGGGAACCGAGCTCGCGCAGCTCAAGACGGAGCTCGACAAGATCGCCAACTACGCCGGCACAGAGCCGATCAACGAAGCGGCCGTGTCGGCCGTGGTGGGTGTGCGTCCCGGCGAGACGCTGGGTGACTTTCTCGACGCGGTCGCGCGACGGGACGGTGCCGCGGCACTGAAGATGGTGCCTGGCTTGCTCGAGCAGCCGACGCTCAACGCCGTGCGCATCGTCATGGCGCTGACTGCCCAGACCATGGTGATCGGCTGGGCGCAAGCCGCCCGAGAGCGCGGTGTTGCCGGATCGCGGCTCACGGCGGAAGTTTTCAGTTTACTCAAGAGCTCCGGCGGCGTGTTCACCGGCCGTCCGTGGGGCGATTTCGTCGCGACCTGCGTGCGCGCATCGGACGTCTGGAGCACGCGCGCAATCGACGGGGCGCTCGAGGCATTGCTTGCAACCGACGCCGCCGCAAAGGACACGCGTCTGTCGTCCGACGAGCAGCTGCTGTCCACTCTCGTACTGTCGCTGTGCGGCGTGACGCCGCGCCGGCGCGCGGCCTGAGCCGGATCTCGTGATGCGTCACGGCGTTTGGCTCGGGCTCGTCGCGCTCCTGTGTGCGGCACCGGCGGTGCGTGCGCAATCGGGAACGCTGGTCGTCGATACGGCGCGCTTCGATCCGGTGTTCATCCGCGCGCGCGAGCTCGTCGTGAACGGAAACGGCGCGGCGGGGCGGATGCTCGTCGACTCGGTGGTCGCGGCGCGAGTTCCCGGCACGCCGGCCTACGCCGACGCGTTGTTCTGGCGCGCCGCACTCGCGGCCGGCGGCCCCGATGCCGAGCGTGACTACCGCCGAATCGTGGTCGAGTATCCGTTGTCGCGGCATGCGGGCGACGCGCTGTTCCAGCTCGCGCAGCTCGAGACGGCGCGCGGCGACCGCGCATCGGCGATCACGCATCTCGAGCGATTCATGCTCGAGAATCCCACGCACCCCGATCGTGCACGGGCGGGACTCTCGCTGATCCGGTTGCTGTTCGACGACGGCGATTCGCGGCGCGCCTGTCGAGTGCTCGGGCGCACCGAACCCGGCGTGTCCGCCGCCGACGTGGAGCTGCGCAATCAGTTCGCGTACTTCGATCCGCGCTGCGCCGGCGTCGACACGACGGTCGTCCGCCGAGCGGCCGCGGAGCCGGCGAAAAAGTCGCGTGCGTCGGAAGAGACCATATCGAAGCCGCGCGAAACGAAGGAAGCGGCCCCAAAGCCGAAAGCTCATGCGTCCGTCGGGCGGTACACGCTGCAGGTCGCCGCGTACACCGATCGAGCCGATGCAGAGCGCCTTGCAAAGAAGCTCATGGCACGCGGCATGGATGCGCGCGTCGTCGGAACGTCGAAGCTGTTCCGCGTTCGAATCGGCCACTTCGCCACACGAGCCGCTGCGAGCGCCGAGGCCAAATCGCTCAAGGCGAAAAAGATCGACACGTTCGTGACGGAAACTGACGGCGAAAAAAAATGATGTCGGCGCCGCAGACACCGCTCATGCAGCAGTATCGGGAGATCAAGGGCCGGCACCAGCACGCCATCCTGTTCTTTCGCATGGGCGAGTTCTACGAGATGTTCTACGACGACGCAGAGACGGCGTCGCGCGTGCTCGGCCTCACGCTCACGTCGCGAAACAACGGCGGCGCAGCCGAAGTGCCGCTCGCCGGCGTACCGGTGAAGGCGGCGAACGACTACGTGCGCCGGCTGGTGCAGCAAGGATTTCGAGTCGCCATCTGCGAGCAGGTGGAAGATCCACGACTCGCGAAGGGCGTGGTGCGGCGCGAGGTGATCGAAACGGTCACGCCCGGCGCCGCATTCGCCGACGATCTGCTCGAGAGCGCGCGCAACAACTTCATCTGCGCCGTGCACGCCGGCACCGCGAGCGACGATCGCGTGGCACTCGCCGCGGCGGACGTGTCGACGGGCGAGCTCCGGTTGTTCGCCGCGACAGTCGGCGATCTCGACCCGCTGCTGGCGCGATTGGCGCCTCGCGAAATTCTGCTCATGGCCGGCGCACCGGAGCGACTGCCGGCATCGCGCAATGACGCGCTGATCACCGAACGCGAAGCATGGGAGTTCGATGCCGCGCTGGCGCGCGACGATCTGGCCCGCCACTTCGGTGTGCTATCGCTCGACGGTCTGGGCTTCGGTTCCGAGGACGGCCTGATCATCGGCGCCGCCGGTGCCCTGCTCCGCTACTTGCGCGAGCTGCAGCCGAATGGCTTGCCACAAATCGGACGCCCGCTGATCGAGCGCGGTGGCGTCGTCATGCCCCTGGACGAGATGACGCGTCGCAATCTCGAACTCGTGGAATCGTTACGCGGCAACGGCTCGGAGGGAACGCTGCTCTCGGTGCTCGACCGAACCGGCACGCCGATGGGCGCACGATTGCTTCGGCAGTGGATTCTCGCCCCGCTCGCCGACCGAACCGCGATCGACACGCGGCTGGATGCAGTCGCGACCCTCGCCGCCGAACCGCTCGGCCGCCAGGCGATGCGCGGCGCGATCGACGGTGTTCGCGACATCGAGCGGCTCGCGGCCAAGGCGGCCTCCGGCCGCAGCACGCCGCGCGAGCTGCGGGCGCTCGGCGATTCGCTCGCCGCACTGCCCGCCGTCGCAGATGCGCTGCATCGCGTGGCGTCGCGCGGCCGACTGGCCGAGGTGCTCGCCGGATGGGATGACGCGGCGGAGCTGTCGTCGCGTATCTGCGCCACGCTCGTCGAGCGGCCACCGATCGTCGTTGGCGAGGAGCCGAGCATTGCGCCGGGCGTCGACGTCGCGCTGGACGAGCTCCGCGCTTTGCGCGACGGCGGCAAGGACGCCATCGCGCGGATTCAATCCGAGGAGCGCACGCGCACCGGCATTCCATCGCTCAAGGTCGGATTCAACAAGGTGTTCGGCTATTACATCGAAGTGACGACGCCGAACCTCGCGCAGGTGCCGCCGGACTATCAGCGCCGGCAGACGATCAGCTCCGGAGAGCGGTTCGTGACCACCGCGCTGAAGGAATACGAGGAGCGCGTGCTCTCCGCCGCCGAACGGATCGAGACGCGCGAACGCGAGCTCGTCGACTCGCTGCGCCGTAGCGCGGGCTGTGAGATCGCACGGCTGCAGCGCATCGCCCGCGTCGTCGCCGAGCTCGACGTGCTCGGCACGCTGGCCGAGGTGGCTGGGCGCGAAGGCTATGTCAGGCCGGAGATCACCGACGATTTCGCGCTCGAGATCACCGGCGGACGGCATCCCGTGGTCGAGCGCATGATGCCGCGCGACAAGTTCATTCCGAACGATCTGCATCTGCAGCACGACGCGCGCATGATCATCCTCACGGGCCCGAACATGGCAGGCAAGTCGACGGTGCTGCGGCAGGTCGGCTTGATCGTGCTGATGGCACAGATCGGGAGCTTCGTGCCGGCGAGCGGCGCGCGGATCGGCGTCGTCGATCGGATCTTCACGCGCGTGGGGGCGAGCGACAATCTGGTGCGCGGCCAGTCGACGTTCATGGTGGAGATGAGCGAGACGAGCGCCATTCTGCACACGGCCACGGCGCGCAGTCTCGTGCTGCTCGATGAGATCGGCCGCGGCACCGCGACGTACGACGGCGTGTCGATCGCCTGGGCGGTGACGGAACACCTGCACGAGCGCGTGGGATGCAAGACGGTGTTCGCCACGCACTACCACGAGCTCACGCAGCTCTCGGAGGAACTGCCCGCGCTCCGCAACTACAACGTGTCGGTGCGCGAGGTCGGCGATCAGATCCTGTTCCTGCACCGGTTGCAACCGGGCGGCGCGGATCGCTCGTATGGCATCGAAGTCGGTCGACTCGCCGGACTGCCGCAGACCGTGATTGCCCGGGCGCGAGAGATGCTCGCGCTCCTCGAGGGCGAGCAGCTCGCCCGCGGTGCGGCGACTCCGCCGGTGTCCTCCGGCGCGAGCGCTCACCGCCCGGCCGATCAGCTGGGCCTGTTCGCGCCGCCGCATCCGCTGGTCGAGCGGCTCGCATCGATCGATCCGAACTCGATGACCCCGCTGGATGCGCTCGCGTTGCTGGCGACGCTCGCCGAGCAGGCGAAACGACTGAGCTGAGCCGCGCGCGAGCCACGCACGGTTCGCGCGCGGCGAGAGTCGGCCTTACATTTCCGCGCATGCTCCGATCCGTGCTCTCCCCGGCATTGGTTCTGGTGGTAGCGGCCGGATGCGGACAACGGGATGTGACGCCACGCGTGCCGGCGCCGCCCAACCAGGGTCCGCGGCCGGATGAGATGCCGCAGTTGCTCAACAACGCGCTGCCGTTCCGGTATCCGCCGGCGCTGTATGCGCGAAAGGTGCAAGGCAACGTTACGCTGCGTTTGTTCATCGATCGCGACGGCCGCGTCGAGCCGGATTCAACGCGTGTGGACGTGGCGAGCGGGTATCCGCTGCTGGACAGCGCGGCGGTGGCGGGGGCCGGCGATCTGCGCTTCGTGCCCGCCAAGCTGCACGGGGAGCCGATGGCGATGTCGATCCTGTTTCCGATTCGCTTCCGACATCCTGAAGCTCCTCCCTTGCCGGGTGATACCGTCGTAGGACGGGCCGGAGCCCACGCGAGCGGATCATGAGGGTTCATTGATCAAGGTTGTCTCATGACTGACGATACGAGGCGCAATCGCGCGCCATACGACGACGTGCTCGGCACGATCGGCTGGACGCCGCTCATCCGCCTCAATCGCGTGACGCGCGGCATTCGCACCCCGGTGTATGCCAAGGCGGAGTTCTTCAATCCGGGCGGGTCGATCA
The DNA here is from genome assembly GCA_025928185.1 of Gemmatimonadaceae bacterium. Lineage (GTDB taxonomy): Bacteria > Gemmatimonadota > Gemmatimonadetes > Gemmatimonadales > Gemmatimonadaceae > JAQBQB01. Next base: position 6,777 of record JAICKA010000039.1, on the reverse strand, counting down.
AGGACCGCATCGGCGGTCCGATCATCGAGCAGGCCGAGCGTGAAGGGCGATTGAAACCCGGCGGCACCATCGTCGAAGGCACGAGCGGCAATACCGGCGTGGGGCTGGCCATCGCCGCGGCGCTCAAGGGCTACAAGTGCATCTTCACGATGCCGGACAAGATGTCGCAGGAAAAAGTTCGGCTGCTCAAGGCGTTCGGCGCCGAGGTGATCGTCACGCCCACCGCGGTGCCGCCCGATCATCCGGACAACTACGTCATGATGGCGAAGCGGATCGCGCACGACACGCCGAATGCGATCCTGGCCAATCAGTTCTACAACGCGGCCAACCCGCAGGCGCATTACGAGACCACCGGTCCCGAGATTTGGGAGCAGACGCAGGGTCGCGTCACGCACTTCGTGTATGCCGCGGGCACCGGCGGCACGATCAGCGGCGTGGGCCGCTATCTCAAGGAGAAGAACCCGAAGATCCAGATCGTCGCCGGCGATCCCGTGGGGTCGATTTTGGCGGAGATGTGGCGCACGAAGGGTGAAAGCAAGCCGGAAGGCACGCCGTACAAGATCGAAGGCATCGGCCAGGACAAGGTGCCCGGCACGCTGGACATGCGCCTGATCGATGACTTCATGACGGTGAGCGACAAGGAGTCGTTCGCCATGGCGCGCCGGCTCACGCGCGAGGAAGGATTGTTCGTCGGCGGCTCGAGCGGATTGATCGTGCACGTGGCGCTGCACATTGCGCGGCGGCTCGATGATCCGGGTGCGCTCGTCGTCGCGCCGCTGCCGGACACGGGTGAGCGCTACCTCTCCAAGCTGTACAACGATGAGTGGATGCGCGAGAACCAGCTGCTCGACGCGGATCGCACGACGCTCGATCGCGTGCTGCAGACCAAACGCGGCGACGGCAACGGTGAAGCGCCGACGATCGTGAGCGTCACGCCGGGCACCACCGTGCGCCAGGCACTTCGACTCATGTCGCTGCACGACATCTCGCAATTGCCGGTCATGGACGGCGCGAATTGCGTGGGGTCGGTAAGTGATTGGTCGCTGTCGGCCAGGAGTCTCGACGATACCAAGTTGCTCGATGCGACGGTGGGCCAGGTGATGGACGCACCTTTTCCGGTCGTCGATGTGTCACAGCCGGTGGATGCGGTGGCCAAGCTGTTGTCGAAATCCAATCCGGCGGTGCTCGTGCGCACGAACGGCAGCGTTCACGGCATCGTCACACGCTCCGACATGCTCAACTTTCTGATGGCGAGATGATCGAGACAGGAGAGAGGAGAGGGGAGAGGGGAGGACAGCCATGAGAGTCACGGTGCTCATGGGGGGGACGTCGTCGGAGCGCGACGTTTCCCTGGCATCCGGTATTCGCGTGACGGAAGCGCTGCGCGAGTGCGGACACGACGTGACGCCTGTGGATCCCGCGCGCGGTCCGATCAGCCGCGAGGAGCAGCAGAAGCTGCTGAGCGGCACCGTGGTCCAGACTGTTCCGCCATCGACCGAGCAATTGCGCCAACTCGCGCGCGAGGCATTGCCGCGGCTCATCACGACACTGCCGCGACAGGGCGACACGGATGTCGTGTTCATCGGCCTGCATGGCGGCAGCGGCGAGGACGGCACCATTCAGTCATTGCTCGATCTCACCGGCGTCCCGTACACCGGCAGCGGCCATCTGCCGAGTGCTCTGGCGATGGACAAGGATCTGACGAAGCGGTTGTTCCGGAATGCCGGCGTGACGACGGCAGACTGGCTCATGGCGCCCACGTCCGTCGACGAAGTGCGCGCGCAACTCGGCTTTCCGGTCATCGTCAAACCGTCGAAGCAGGGGTCGACGGTCGGCCTTTCGGTGGTGAAGGAGCCGGGCGACCTGCAGCGCGCAATCGACGAAGCGTTCGAGTTCGACGACGAGGTGATGATCGAACGGTTCATCGCCGGCCGCGAGCTGACGGTCGGGATCCTCGGCGACCAGGCCATGCCGGCCGGCGAGATCATTCCAAAGCACGAGATCTACGATTACGAGTGCAAGTACACGGCAGGCATGGCGGACGAGCGATTTCCCGCCGAGCTGTCGGCGGCGGAAGCCAAACGGATCCAGACGGAAGCGTTGAACGCCTTTCGCGCGCTCAAGCTGGGCGGGTGCGCGCGCATCGACTTTCGAATGGGGACCGACGGCACGTTCTACTGCCTCGAGGCGAACACGCTGCCGGGCATGACACAGTTCAGTCTCATTCCGCAGGCGGCGGCAGCCGCGGGCATCACGTTCCCGGAGCTGTGCGATCGGATCGTGCGACTCGCGCTCGAGCCGCGCGGGAGCGCGAGGACCTGATGTCGCACACGCCGAGTCCGAGCGCGGCGCTCGCCGGCATTCCGTCGGGCCTGCAGGCACAAGGCCTGTGGGCCGGGCGACGGCAGCTCTTCGTGCGGTTCGCGGCCGAGGCGGAAACGGCAACGATGTACACGGCGGAAGCGCTCGCCGGAGAAATTCGGCGCGGCACCTCGGGATCGGCCTTTCACTCGATCTCGATCTCGGGACGAGATCCGCTGGCAAACGTCGAATACATTTGCGCCGTATTCGACAAGGCGTCGCCGTCGATCCCGGTGATGCTCGACGACGATGGCCAGCGACCCGAGGCGATTCACGAGCTTCGAGCCTTTCTCACGCTTGCGCAATTCACGGTGGACGGGCCAGCGGGTGAACCGCAGGCGGAGCGCCTGTTCGAATCGCTCGAGGCGGCAAGCAAGGCGGGAATCGATCAGGCACTCGTGCTGAACGTGGACGAACGGACGACGGACGCCCACGTTCTGCGTTTGATCGAGCGAGCCCATGGGGCGAGCGCAACAGCGAGCGTCGTCGTGCATCCGGGCGCGGGCATTCCGGTCGACCGCGACCGGCGCTGGACCATTCTGTTCGAGCGCGCAGTTGCCGTGCATCGCGACGTGCGCTTCGTGCTCAGACTGCCGCCGCCGACGGGAATGCGCTAGCGTGCGGAGCACGTGTGCGGGAGCACTGTAGCGTGCGGCACAGCGTGAGAAGGGTGACCGGAACCAGCTTGGGTCAGTCGTGTTAACACAGTAGGCGTCCGGAGAGGTTTCGCAGCGAACATGTCGTACCCAGCCAGCAGCTCCGAGCAGGAATTACCGCGGCCAATGTCGGCCGTGCAGGTGCTCATCGGCATCTGCGTGGCAATGCTGTTCCTGCAAGCCGTGCTGGTGGACAAGCTCGCCACCGTTCTGGCGTTCGATCCAACCGCGCTGCCGGATCACTGGTGGACCGCGTTCACGTACATGTTCGCGCACGTGGCGCTCTGGCATCTGATCGCCAACATGTACTGCCTCTATCTGTTCGGGCCACGGCTGGAGCAGGCCTGGGGCTACCGCAAGTTCACGTGGTTCTACGTACTGTGCGGGCTCGGCGGCGTGGCGTTCCAGATGCTGTTCATTCGCAGCGGCCTGCTCCTCGGCGCATCGGCGGCGGTGTTCGGCGTGATGACCGCATACGTGATGCAGTGGCCGGACGACGAGATCTACCTGCTGTTCGTGCTGCCGATTCGCGTGCGGACGCTGGCCGTCGCGCTGATCGTGTTCAATCTCGTCATGGGCATCATGGCGACGACGAGCGGCACGAACATCACGTACTTCGCGCACCTGGGCGGCGTGATCGCCGCGTACCTCTACATGCGCATGTCGGTCTCGCCGGGCATCGAGCAGGTGCGGCAGCGGGTGGCCGAGCTGCCGGACGCCGACGAGCCACCGCGCGCCATTCCGCGCAACCTTCCGCGCCGCGAGCGCGTGGACGAAGTCGACGACATCGTGGCGAAGAGCAAGGCGATCGCGTCCAAGCGCGCGACGGCTGCGCCACAGCCGTCGGCTCAGCGTTCGCCGAAAGCCGATGAGCTGGACCGCGTGCTCGACAAGATTTCGCGGCACGGACTCGAGAGTCTGTCGAAGGACGAACGAAAGATTCTCGAGGAGATGTCGAAGAGGCTGAGAGACCAGTAGCTAGTCGCTCGTCGCTAGCGCCTGGCGGGTTGCTGGACACTAGATGCTAGTCGCCTCGTGCTAGTCGCCCTGTGCTAGTCGCCTCGGTTCTTCGCGACGAGTGCTCTGTGCAGCCAGCTCACTTAGACCCATTTATCACCTCGGCGGCCGCTCTCGCTGCTCAGCTCTCCAACTTCCCCCGCCCCCAAAAAAAGAGCCCCCCGGGCTATGCCGGGGGGCAGTGCCGCCACGCCGTTCTCGCGGCGGCGACGACCAGCGCATAGCGCCGGCCCATTTTCAATATGTGGTGCGTGCACGCCTGTGGCTAGTAGTGCAAGTTGTGGGCGAGAAAATGAACCAGTACCCAGCCACCAGCGCCTAGCAGCTGCCCTCTTCCATGCCAAACGCCGCCCTCCTCGAAACCTTCCCGAACCCCTATCCGGAACGCGATTATGAGATCGCGATGGAATGTCCGGAGTTCACGTCGCTCTGTCCGCTCGGCGGTATTGAAGGCGATGCGGATGATCTGAAGGCGCTGCAGGGCGGCGCTCCCGACTTCGCGACGATTCACATCACGTACGTTCCGCGCGATGTCTGCGTCGAGCTGAAGAGCCTCAAGCTCTATCTCTGGAGCTTTCGAAATGACGGCATCTTCTACGAGCGCGCAGTCAATCGCATTCTCGATGACCTGTCCAAGGTCACGCAACCCCGCTGGATGGAGGTCGTGGGTGATTTCAACATTCGGGGCGGCATCAAGTCCGTCATTCGCGCCAGAATCGGCGCGCGCACACCGGAGTAGCAGCAGCGTCGCGCGCGCGCGCGACAATCGCACGTCTCTCACGCGCCTGTTTGCAGCGGCCGGGATCGCCCTTGCCGCAAGCGCCTGCTCAAGCGCCGGCAACAGTGTCTCGTCGACCGTTGCTCCGACGACTGGTCCCGCGATCGCGCCGGCGCTGAGCGCGATTACGCCAGCCGATCTGCGGCGCGACATGTACGCCATGGCGGGCGATGCGATGCGCGGCCGCGAAGCCGGCACGCTCGACGAAATGCGCGCCACCGCGTGGGTGGCGGACCAGGCACGCAAGGCCGGCCTCCAGCCGATGGGTGACGACGGCACCTTCTTCCAGTGGTGGCCGATGCACCGGACGCGCGTTGGCGACGGCAGCGAGATCAGCGTCGGCGACCACGAGCTCACGATGTGGAAGGACGCCATCGTGCTCAGTCGAGGGAACTCCGATCTCGACTTGCCGATCGTGTTCGTGAGCGACAGCGCGGCACTCGAGCACACCGACGTGCACGGCAAAGCCGTCGCGATGGTGCTGCCGTCGATCGCTACGCAGCCGCCTGCGGAGTTCACGATCCGCGGCAACTTCCAATCGACGACGAGTCAACTCGTGCGGCGCATGGCAAGCGACATCGCGCGCGCCGGCGGCGCGGCGGCGATTCTCATCGCGAACGGCACCCCCGATCAGAAGATGGCGTTCGATGCGACCGCCACCGTCACCATGCGCGGCTCGTACACGATCGACTCGGCCGGTGCGCCGGCTGGATCGTACGCGCGCTCGTCAGCCGGCCGCGGTGCACAGGCCGGTCGCGGCGGACGCGGCGGATTCGCATCCGCGCCGACATTCTGGTTCCGGCACGACATGCTCGGCGCGGTGCAAGCGCCGGACGCGCATCTCAAGGCGTTCGTCTTCACCGAGTCGTTCGATTATCCGTCCGGCAACGTCGTCGGCGTCGTGCGCGGCACCGATCCCAAGCTTGCCGACCAGTACGTGCTGTACAGCGGCCACCAGGATCACGACGGCGTGCGCTATCCGGTGATGGGCGATTCGATCTGGAACGGCGCCGACGACAACGCGAGCGTGAGCGTGGCGATGCTGGCGATCGCGCGTGCGTTCGTGCAGCATCCGGCGGCTCGTCCAGTGCTGTTCGTCTGGCATGGCGCCGAGGAGCGCGGCCTGCTCGGATCGCGCTGGTTCGTGAACCATCCCGAAGTGCCGCACTCGCAGATCGTCGCCGTGCTCAATGGCGACATGATCGGCCGCAACAGCGTCGACAGCGCGGCGATTCTCGGCGTGCAACCGCCGCACAAGAACTCGGATGCGCTCGCCGCTGCGGCGCTGCGGGCGAACGCCGAGCTGACGCACTTCACGATCGACACGAGCTGGGATCGCCCGACGCATCGAGAGGGCTGGTACTTCCGCAGCGATCACCTGCCGTACGCGCGGGCGGGAATTCCGGCGGTGATGTTCAGCAGTCTGCTGCACCCGGATTATCACACGCCGCGCGACGAGCCGTCGCGGATCAACTTTCCGAAGCTGAAGAAGATGGCGGACTGGATGTACGCGACGGGGTGGATCGTGGCGAACGCACCGCAGCGGCCGGACGTGGTGGCGAACTTCAAGCTCGAGCGCTGAGCCGGCAGCACTTCGGAGATCTGGCATGAGCCTCTGAGCTCAGCTCCGCGAGGTCACGGCCAACACAATGCGGGTCCGGGGAAATCCCCGGACCCGCATTGTGTTCGGTGCAGTCTTGTCAACCGGTCAGAACGAGTACCGGACCGAGAGCTGCATCGAGTAGTTCGAGAAGACGTTGTCGTAGTTGAACGGATTGAAACCGGTGTTGAACGTGGCGTTCGGCACACCGTTGGTGAGGTTCGCGCCCGTCGTCGTCGTCGTGCCCGGCAGTACCATGCCCCTTGCCGAGTAGAGCGTCACCGGGCTGAAGTTGCCCGTGCTGATCTGACGGCCCCAGTTCTTGTTCAGCAGGTTGCCGAAGTTGAAGATGTCGAGCCGCAAGC
>JAICKA010000084.1 GCA_025928185.1 Gemmatimonadaceae bacterium | reverse complement strand
GCGCCGCGGACGGGCAGACCCGTCGCGTCGTCATACAAGATTCCTCGAATCACGACCTGTGCCTGGACGGCGGCGGGGACGAGTCCAGCGACGAACAGCAAACCCGCGGCCCCGGCCGCGCGGCGAATGAATTGGAAGCCCATGGTGCACCCCTCGGACGATGGTCACCGGGCCCCTCTGTGAATTGCTCCCCGCAATTCCTGCCGTGCTTCTGGTCCGACCGCGCCGAGCTTCCGCCCCGCACCCCGACCCCACCCCACACGCTGACCCGGTGATGGCTCCCTAGACCAGGATCGTGCCAGGAGACATCACCAGGGCGTGTTTCTCGATATTCGATGTGACCAACTCAGCCGTTGCGGTTTCCGCGACGCTTCTTTTCCGGCTGATTGATCGTGAGCTCGCGCGGACTCTCGGCTTGTCCGGTGCGCGCGTGCTGACCGCGCTCGATGCCGCCGCGGCTGCGCTTGTCGCCGACGCCGCCGGCGCGCGGCGATGCGCCGCGCTCGCCGAGTGGATGTCCTGTCTGCGTTTCGAATTGTTCAGCGATGTCTTCCGATGCGCGGCGGCCGTGGCCGCCGTGCGGATCGCCGCGCTCGATTAAGGGTTTTCTGAACTGCTTGCTTTTCTGCTGCCGAAAGTCCGCCATGTGGTCCTCCTCGTGGATGACCTCTCTCCCGGCAGACACCGTGCCCCGCGCGATGCGACAGGAATTGGCGAGTCGCATCGCGCGTCGGCAGACGTTCTACACGATCACTTCCCGCCGGTCGCGAACACGCTGCCGCGGTTCCACGCGGGACGCGTCGGCTGATCGGCGGCGAGTCGCACGAGATCGAAGTACATCGCGTCGAACGCAGCCGCGGTCTCGAAATTCACCGGCTGATCGAGATCGTCGCTCGGCTTGTGATAGCGCGTCGCGTTCCATGCGGCGATCACCGAATCGCCGGCCGACCCGGGCAGGTAGCCGACCTTGAGCGCGAGCGCGGGAATGCCGCGCTTGATGAAGCTGTACTGATCGCTGCGAATGAACCGCACCTGCTCGGGGTGCGGATCCTCCATGAGTTGCAGATGGTGCATCGCGAGCGCCTGCCGCAGATCGTCGCCCAGGTTGGACTCGTCGGCGCCATAGCCGAACACGCCGATGAGCGGAATCTGCGGCTCCCACATGTCGGTGTTGAGATCGGCGACGATCTCGCCGACGGGGACCGTGGGATGCGTCGCCAGATACGCCGACCCGAGCTCGCCCTTCTCCTCGCCGGTGACGGCGGCAAAGATGAGCGAGCGCTTCGGCTTCACACCACGATCGTGGAACGCGCGCGCCGTCTCGAGCATCGTGGCAATGCCGGACGCGTTGTCCATCGCGCCATTGTAGATGCTGTCGCCGTTCACCGGCCGGCCGACGCCCAAGTGATCGAGATGCGCGCTGACGATGATGTATTGATTGCGCAGCGTCGGATCGCTCCCGCGCAGCACGCCGAGCACGTTGGGCGCGTCGAGCGGCGTCTTCTCCATCGCCGTCCAGACGTCGAGCGTCGGCACGAGCGCGAAGCGCGGCAGCACGGCGGCGCTGTCACGGTTCGCGAGATTGAGCATTTCCTCATACGTGTGTCCCGACCCGGCGAACAGGCGGTCGGCGGCGCTCGCCGGCATCGTGATCATCACGCCGCCGCCGGTCGGATCGTCCATCAGACCGTTCGCCGGACGCGCACCGCGACCTCCACGGCCGCCGCGGCCGCCGCGTCCATTCGCCGCATCTGCGCGCGGCGGATCGTTGATCGCGATTGCCGCGACGGCGCCGGCGGCGCGCAGCGCTTCCCAGCGACCGGAGCGCGAGTGGGCGATCATGTTCGAGCTGAGTCCCGACGGCAGGCGATTGAGATAGACGGCCACCTTGCCCTTCACGCTCGTGCCGGCGAGGTCGTCGCGAATGCCGGGGAAGTGCAGCCCGTAGCCGACGAACACCATCGGCCCGCTCGCGTGCGCCGCTGTGGTCGTGCTGAGATTGATCGTCGCGTCGGTGTTGAGGGCGAGCGTGTCGGCGTGGCCGTTGGTGACGAGCGCGATGCCCGAACGCTCGGGAATGAGCCGCGCCGTCGCCAAGTGCGCCGTCTGGAAGTAGCCGTCGGTGCCGATCGGCTCGAGGCCGGCTTTGCGGAACTCGTCGGCGACGTAGCGCGCGGCCTTGAGATAATCCTCAGTGCCGGTCGCTCGGCCGCGCAGGCTGTCATCGGCGAGCACGGTGACATCGTGCCACCAGCGCGCGGCGGCGGGCGGGACGACTTGCGAAGAGCCGGCGCGGGATTGGGCGGCGAGGGGGGCGGCGGCGAGCGAGAGCGCCGCGACAGACACGAAGCGCCGCACGGAATGTCGGCACCGAATTGGGGAGCGGCTCATGCGACAGGTCTGGAGAGAGTTTGATGCAGTAAAGCTGCGTGATCGAACGGCACCGGGTAATCAGTCCCCTTCGCCGCGACAGCCGTCAGTCGGGCGGGGAAAGACCAGGGGCAAGTAAACCAGTGCGTCGAGGTGATGCCAGACCGGAGGCCGCATGGTTCCGGCGGTCGGAGCGCGATCGACGCTGATCACCCGAGCCGTTACGGGCGGCCCAACAGGAACTATTCCGCTCTCAGCGCGACCACCGGATCCACGCGAGACGCCCGGCGCGCCGGGATCCCGCTCGCGATGAGCGCGGCCGCGCCGAGCACGACGACGATCGACACGTAGGTGATTGGATCGTTCGCGCTCAGATTGAACAGGAACGTGCGGAGAACGCGGGTTGCGCCGAGCGCGCCGAGTAGTCCGATGGCGGCGCCGATGCTTACCAATCCGATGCCTTCGCTGATGACCAGGCGCTGCACGTGACCGCGCTCGGCCCCGAGCGCGATCCGGATCCCCATTTCGCGAGTACGGGCGGTGACGGCAAGAGACATGACGCCGTAGATCCCAACGGCGGCGAGCGACAGCGCGGTGATCGCGAACAACGCAAGCAGCACGGCGCGGAATCTCGCCTGCGCCGTCGCGGCGGACGTTCGCTCTGCCATGGTGACCATGTCGTACACTGGAACCTGCGGCGCGACGTCCCGCACGGCGCTGCGCGCAGCGGGCCCAATCGACGCCGGATCCCGCGCCGTCTTCACGAACACGATCATCCCCGGCCGCGGCGATTGCGAATAGTCGACGTACGCGACGGCGCCGGGTTCGGAATCGGGCTCTTGACGCACGTTGCCGACGACGCCGATGACTTCGGCGTCTTCCATGCCGCCCGAGCCCAGGTCGACGCGCTTGCCGATCGGATCTTCCGCGCCGAAAAACGTCTTCGCCGCTCGCTCGTTGATGACGATGACCTTTGGCCCGTTCGGCGTTTCGTGATCGTCGAAAACACGGCCGCGCTCGAGCGGCACGCGCATGACCGAGAACCAGTTCGCGGTTACCCAATCAACGCCGATGCTCGGTGACCGTCGCACGTCGGACCCCGGCACGTCGAGGCGACGCATTCCCGTGCGGCTGCACCAACCCGCGATCGGTGTGCAATTGTCGAGCGCCGCATCCAAGACGCCGGGGAGCCCGCGCACGCGGTCGCGAATCTGCGTATAGAAGCCCGGCATCGAGTCGCGGCTCACCGTGCCCGGCGGGACGGCAATACGGAACGTGAGCAGGTTCCGCGCGTCGAACCCGGGGTTGGTCGCCAGGAGATTGGCGAGGCTCCGCAGCATCAACCCCGATCCTGCCAACAGCACGAGTGCGAGCGCCACCTCGGCCACGACGAGCGTTCGGCGCCCCGCGCCGGCGCCGCCACGCTTCAGACGATCGCCCTTCAGCGCGCTCATCATGAAGTTGCGTCCCGCGCCGTACGCCGGCGCGAGGCCAAAGAGAAAGCCGACGACGAGCGATACCGCGAGCGAGAACGTGAGCGCGCGCCAGTCGAGTGAAATCGCCGAGAAGGTCACCGAGCCGAGCGAGTCGTCGCGGGCCACTCGCAGCGTCGTCGCCGGGTCGATCGTGCTGAGCGCGTGGACGCCAACCCAGGCGACGGCGAGACTCGCGATCGCTCCCACGAACGCGAGTAGCAGGCTTTCGGTGAGCAGCAGGCGAACGAGACGCGCGCGATCGGCGCCCATGGCGACGCGGACGGCCATCTCCCGGCTCCGCGCGCTGGCGCGACCCAACAGGAGATTGGCGACGTTGACGCAGGCGATGAGAAGGACCAAGCCGACCGCGCCGAACAAGATGAGGAGCGAGCGCTTGACCGGCGGCGCGAGCCGCGCGTCGTTGAGCGGGTACGCTTTCGCGCTCCAATTGTTCGCGGCGGCTCGGCCGGGATGGATGTCGTTGACGCGCCGTGCCAGGACGATTGACGCCGCCTCGGCCTGCTCGGGCGAGACGTGTGGCGCACGACGCGCGACAAGCAGGTACGAGTGAAAATTCGCTTCCGACAAGTCTTCCGGTGATTGTGCGGTCACCGGCAGAAAGACGTCCGCCTGACCGGTCAGCCCGCGAAAGCCACGCGGTCCGACGCCGATGATCGTCCACACCTCCCGATCGATGTCCATCGTGCGGCCGACGATCGAGGGATCGGCGTTGAACCGCTGCTGCCACAGGGCATAGGAGATGATCGCTTCACGCGGCGCACCGGCGTGCGCGTCGATAGCCCTACCGAAGTCGCGACCGCGCGACGGAGCGAGACCGAGTGTGCGGAGGTACGTAGCGCCGGTGTACTCGGCCACGGCGCGCTCGATGTCGCCGCTGGTAAACGCGACCGGCGCCAAGGTGTAGACGGCCAGATCGCTGAACACTCCCTGCGCGTTCCGAAACGCGGTGAACTCGGGATACGACCACACCATCTCCGGGCCCGGGCGATCCCCGCGACTCGGCCCGAGGAGGGACACGCGCATCAGCTCCTCGGGGCGCGCGTACGGCAACGGGCGGAGCAACAGCGCATTCACGGCGCTATAGATCGCCGTGGTGGCCCCGACGCCGATTGACAGGGTGAGCACGGCGACCGTGGTGAACGCCGGACGGCGCATCAATCCGCGCGCGGCGAAGCGCACGTCCTGCATCACGCTCTCGACAAATCCGCCGAATCGCATGTGTCGCCTCCGATCGTCGGCTGCCATGTGAATGGTAGACATCCGCCGGACGAAAAGAGTTCGCCCGCGTCTCCGCGACGCTTGCTGCGTCGCAATGAGGGACGGAACCGACCGGCGGCCGTGGCTGGAAACACGACGCCCCGTCGGGCATGGAAGCTCGACGGGGCGCAGTAGTTAGCGACAGCCAGTGATGCGCTTACCAGCGATAGTGCGCGAACGCCTTGTTCGCGTCCGCCATGCGGTGCGTGTCTTCCTTCTTCTTCACCGCGTTGCCTTCGCCCTTCGACGCGGCAATCACCTCGGCGGCAAGCTTCTCCGACATGGACTTTTCGTTGCGATCGCGCGAGTACGAGATCAGCCAGCGCATCGCCAGCGCCGTGCGGCGCTCGGGACGAACTTCGACCGGAACCTGGTACGTGGCGCCGCCGACGCGGCGGCTCTTGACCTCGACGACAGGCTTGAGGTTGGCGAGCGCCTGCTTGAACACGTTGACGCCCGGCTGGCTCGTGCGGGACTCGACGAGGTCCATGGCGCCGTAGAAGATGCGCTCGGCCGTCGACTTCTTGCCTTGCAGCATCATCACGTTGATGAACTTCGAGACGGTCTGGCTGTCGTAGCGCGCATCGGCGAGGACCGGGCGCTTGACGGCTGATTTGCGGCGGCTCACTTCTTACCTCCCGCGGCACCGGCCTTCGGCTTTTTGGTTCCGTACTTGGAGCGGCTCTGGTTGCGGCCGTTGACGCCGGAGGCGTCGAGCGAGCCGCGCACGATGTGGTAGCGCACGCCCGGCAGATCCTTCACGCGGCCGCCGCGCACGAGCACGATCGAGTGCTCCTGGAGATTGTGACCCTCGCCCGGGATGTAGGCGATGACTTCGAAGCCGTTGGTCAGGCGAACCTTCGCGACCTTGCGGAGGGCCGAGTTCGGCTTCTTGGGGGTGGTGGTGTAGACGCGCGTGCAGACGCCGCGACGGAAGGGATTCGACTTGAGCGCCGGCGACTTTTCCTTCTTGAGGACGTCGCTGCGGCTCCGTCGGACGAGCTGATTGATCGTTGGCATGTAAGCTGGGAGAATACGAACGGGATAGCCCCGTGGATGCACTTCCCGCCGGCCAAAGGTGGCCGGGGGGAGACTGGTGAAGTTAGGCGGAGTGGGCGGAGCTGTCAACCGGAGCGGCGAGCTAATCGACGGTGGGGGGCGGAGATAGCGGCTGTCGGCGGCGCTTTGGCGGCTCGACATGTGGGAAACGCGCCGATACGAACATCGGAGTCGTCTGCCCACGTGCGAAACGGACGGATACGAGAGTCGGAGTCGTCGGCACACGCGCGAAACGGGCGGATACAGGAGTTCGGGTGGTTGGCGCACGCGGACTTCGCGCCGACACAAACATCGAAGTCGATTGCCTGCGTGGGCATCGTCCGGATACCAGCGCCGGAGTCGCCGGAACAGGTGGACATCGGGCGTGCACGCCTGGGCGTCCGGCGGATACGGACAGCGGAGTCGCCTGAGCACGCGAGCGTCGGACCGATACGAACATCGGAGTCGGCTGAACGCGCGAGCGTCGGACGGGTACGAACATCGGAGTCGGCTGAACGCGCGAGCGTCGGACGGGTACGAACATTCGACTCGCCTGTCTACGCGAGCGTCGCACGGATGCGTGCCTCGGAGTCGCCTCACCGCGCGGACATCGGACGGAAACGGCCGAGCGTCGGACGTGAACGCACGGCGCGGTCGCCTGTCGAGCCGGACGACCGACGGATACAACCGTATGCGTCATCCGATCGCGCCGACAACGCACGTGCACGGGCGGGCGTCGAGTGTGAACGAACGCAGAAGTCATCTCTCCACGCGGACGTCGGAGCGGTTGATCCGACTCGCGCGACGGTCCAAGTCGCGGCCTCACCCCGCGTCCGAAGACACCGTTAGAATTCCCCTTATGGCCGACCTCCCGCCGCTCACCTCCGACGAGCTCCTCCGCTACTCGCGCCACCTCATCCTGCCGAACGTCGGCATCGAGGGGCAACGCAAGCTCAAGGCGTCGCGCGTCCTGATCATCGGCGCCGGCGGACTCGGCTCGCCGGTCGCCCTGTATCTCGCCGCCGCGGGCGTCGGCACGCTCGGCATCGTCGACTTCGACGCGGTCGACGCGAGCAATCTGCACCGCCAGCTCCTCCACGGCACGAATGACGTCGGCCGTCCGAAGATCGATTCAGCGCGCGAACGGCTGCACGACGTCAACCCGTTCGTGCACGTCGAGCCGTACGACACGCGCCTCACCTCGGCGAACGCGCTCGAGATTCTGCGCGACTACGACGTGATCGTCGACGGCACCGACAACTTCGCGACACGCTATCTCACCAACGACGCGTGCGTGCTGCTCGGCAAGCCGAACGTGTACGGGAGCATCTTCCGGTTCGAGGGCCAGGCGTCGGTGTTCGCGACGGAGAGCGGTCCGTGCTACCGCTGCCTGTTTCCCGAGCCGCCTCCGCCGGGCGAGGTGCCGAATTGCGCCGAAGGCGGCGTGCTCGGCGTGCTGCCCGGAATCATCGGAACGATCCAGGCGACTGAGACGATCAAGCTGCTGCTCGGAATCGGCGAGTCGCTCGCCGGGCGGCTGCTGCTGATCGACACGCTCGGGATGCAGTTCCGCACGGTGCGTCTGCGGAAGGATCCGCAGTGTCCAGCCTGCGGCACGCACGAGATCACGGAGCTGATCGACTACGACCAGTTCTGCGGCGTGGAGGGCTCGCCGGCCGGACATTCAGAGATTGCTCACGACGCCGATCCCAACGCCGACCTGACCCCGCGGGAGCTGGCGGAGCGGATCGCCCGCGGCGATGACACGTTCGACCTGATCGACGTCCGCGAGCCGTGGGAGTGGCAGATGGCGCATCTCGACCGGGCGCGGCTCGTGCCGCTGGCGACGGTACCGCAGTCGGTCGACTCGCTCGACCCGAATCGCGAGATCGTCGTCATGTGCAAGTCGGGCGGCCGGAGCGGCAGAGCCGCCGAGTTCCTTCGGGGCGCGGGGTTCCCGAGAGTGCGGAATCTCGCGGGCGGGATTCTCAGGTGGAGCGACGATGTCGATCCGCGGGTGCCGCGGTACTGAGCACGGAGTCCCTCACGCCACACCCGCAAAGCATTTGGTTGTTTTCTTATCCGTTCCAGTCCGTCCCTTCCGTGTCATCCGTGTTTCCAATCGTTGGGGCTTGCGCGGCGCGATAAGCCATCGCGCCAAGACGGGCCTGGTGTAGCTGCAGAGTTCCAGGAGTAGCGGAAGTGGAGTGAAACGAACCCAACCCGCGCCGCAATCTCGGAAGCTGACGAAATGAAAAGGGGCGAGCCGAAGCTCGCCCCGTTTTCATATTCTCGAATGACTCCTACTCCGTCCCGCCCGGCACGCCTGGCCGCGGCACCACCGGGAACTCGTCGTCGTCCGCCATCGAGAAGACGTTCGGCAACGTTTCCGCCATTGTCGGCAGCGCCTCGAACCCTTCCGGCTGCGCGATCTCGATGTCGACTTCCTGATATCGGTACATGCCCGTGCCCGCCGGAATCAGGTGGCCGATGATGATGTTCTCCTTCAACCCGAGCAGGTCGTCCTTCGCGCCGCGAATGGCCGCGTCGGTCAACACGCGCGTGGTCTCCTGGAACGACGCCGCCGAAATGAACGACTGCGTCGTCAAGCTCGCCTTCGTGATGCCGAGGAGCAGTGGCTCCGCAGCGGCCGGCGTTTCCTTGTGCTTCTTCGCGCGATCGTTCTCGTCGCGGAAGATCTGCCGGTCCACGTGCTCGCCCTCGAGGAACTGGGTGTCGCCCGGATCCATGACGCGCACCTTCTGCAGCATCTGCTTGACGATTACGCCGATGTGCTTGTCATTGATCTTCACGCCCTGCAGGCGGTAGACCTCCTGCACTTCGTTGAGCAGATATTCCTGTACGGCACGCGGGCCCTTGATGCGCAGGATGTCGTGCGGGTTCACCGGCCCCTCGGACAGACGGTCGCCGGCGCGCACGCGGTCGCCCTCGTGCACGCGCAGGTGCTTGCCCGCGCCCACCTCGTACAGCTGCGCTTCGCGCGTCTCGTCGAGCGAGCCATCGTGGTTGATCGGTGCGACGTAGACCTCGCGCTTGCCGCGCTTGATCTCGCCGAACCGCACGACGCCGTCGATCTCGGAGATCGTGGCAGGATCCTTCGGACGACGCGCCTCGAACAATTCGGCGACACGCGGCAGACCGCCCGTGATGTCGCGCGTCTTGTACGCTTCGCGGCCGACCTTCGCCAGCGTGGTGCCCGGGTAGATACGCTGGCCATCCTCCACGGTGAGCTGCGCGCCCGCCGGGATGATGAAGTCGCGCACGCGCTTCTCCTTGCCGCCCTTCTCCTGAATGATCTCGATGTGCGGGTGGAGCTTCTTTTCACGATCTTCAATGATGACGCGCTGACGAAGACCCGTCAGCTCGTCCAGCTCCTCGGACACCGATTCGTCCTCGACGATGTCGACGAAGCGCACCTTGCCTTCGACGTCGGCGAGAATCGGGTTCGTGTACGGATCCCACGTGAAGATGACCTGGTCGCGCTTCACGTCGGCGCCGTTCTCGACCATCAGGATGGAGCCGAGCGGCACCTGCAGCCGCGCGGCCACCGTGGCGTTGCGCTCGTTCGAGGACTTGATCTGGATCTCGCCCTCGTACGACGTCACGACCTTCTGGCCTTCCGGGTTGGTGACGACGACCAGCCGGTCGCCGTACTCCACCGTGCCCGCCACCTTCGACTTGCGCGCCGTCTGCTCGGCGATACGTGCCGCCGTGCCGCCGATGTGGAAGGTGCGCAGCGTGAGCTGCGTGCCCGGCTCGCCGATCGACTGCGCGGCGATGATGCCGACCGCTTCGCCGATGTCGACCACCGCCATCGTCGCGAGGTTGCGCCCGTAGCACATGCGGCACAGTCCGCGCTTGGCTTCGCAGGTGAGCACCGAACGGATCTTGATCGTCTCGATGCCCGACTCCTCGATCTGGATCGCCTTCTCCTCGTCGATGAGCTGGCCCGCCTCGATGACGAGCAACCGCCGGCCGGATTCATCCAGCTCGTGCGGATCCTCGACGTCTTCCGCGGCAAAGTTGCCGACGATGCGCTCGGCCAACGGCTCGATCACATCCTCGCCTTCCTTGAGCGCCGACACCTCGAGGCCCTGGATCGTGCCGCAGTCCTCTTCGGTGATCGTCATGTCCTGCGCGACGTCGACCAGACGACGCGTCAGGTAGCCCGCGTCGGCCGTCTTGAGCGCCGTGTCGGCCAGACCCTTTCGCGCGCCGTGCGTCGACGTGAAGTATTCGAGCGGCGACAGGCCTTCGCGGAAGTTCGACTTGATCGGGCTTTCGATGATCTCACCGATGCCGCCGGTGAGCTTCTTCTGCGGCTTCGCCATCAGACCGCGCATACCCGCCAGCTGGCGGATCTGATCGCGGCTGCCGCGCGAGCCGGAATCGAACATCATGAACACGGGGTTGAACCCGCTCTTGGACTCGCGCATTGCCTTGACCATCTCGTCGGCGATGTCCGAGTTCGCGTGCGTCCACGTGTCGATGACCTTGTTGTAGCGCTCGCCATTGGTGATGTTGCCGGTCTGGTAGGCGCGCTGGAAGCGCTCGACGCGATCCGACGCCTCCTCGAGCAACCCGGCCTTGGCGGTCGGAATTTCGAGATCCTCAATACCGATCGAGACGCCGCCGCGCGTGGCGTTGGCGAACCCGAACTCCTTGAGGCGGTCGAGGAACTGCACCGTCGTGGCGAGACCCGCCTTGCGGTAGGACTCGAACACGAGCTCCGAGAGCGCCTTCTTCTTCATGTCGGCGTTCTTGTAGCCCAGCTCCGTCGGCACGATCGCGTTGAACAGCACGCGGCCGGCGGTCGTCTTCTCCCACCGCTCGCCGTTGACGTCCTTGACGTAGAAGAGCACCGCGCTGTGCCGCGTGAGGCGGTTGAGCGCGAGCTCCATCTCGATCTCGGCCACCGCGACGAACCGGCGCAGCGTCTTCTGATCGACGGTGTTGAAGTTGGCCGGCGCCTTGGTCGCGAAGTAGCAGCCGAGCACGATGTCCTGTGTCGGCTCCGCGACCGGACGTCCGTCCGACGGCTTGAGAATGTTGTTGGACGACAGCATGAGCAGACGGCACTCGAGCTGGGCCTCGAACGACAGCGGCACGTGCACGGCCATCTGGTCACCGTCGAAGTCGGCGTTGAACGCCGCGCAGACGAGCGGGTGAATACGAATGG
>JAICKA010000248.1 GCA_025928185.1 Gemmatimonadaceae bacterium | reverse complement strand
CGCCTCCCTCGGCGCCGCCGGCCGCCTGCACGCGCTCGCCACCTTCGCCCCCCAGTCGGTTGCCCGTCGATACGCCGACATCTACCGAAACGCCATCACCACCTCGCCGCAATAAGCTGTGGATCGCGGTGCAGCTCGTCGTCACCGCGATCATCCTGTGGTTCGTTGCGGTACGATTGATCGACGAATGGCGAAAATTTCGAGGAACCCCCATCGAGGTACATCCGCGGTGGGGGTTGATCGTGCTGTCATGCGTCGTGGTGCTCACGACGTACGCGGTGCTCGTCGAAACGTGGCGGCGCATCGTGGTGGGGTGGGGCGAGCGGCTCGGGTTCATCGACGCCGCGCGCATCTGGTCGGTGTCGGCGCTCGTGCGCTATCTGCCTTGGAATCAGGTCTTTCAGGTAGGCGCATTCGCCGAGCTGGCGCGTCGCCAACGGATCTCGCCGGCGATCGCGGCCGGCGCGGCGCTGATCAACACCGCGGTGAACATCGCGACCGGCTTCGTGGTCGCCCTCGTGGCCGGGTGGGCCGCCGTCGATACGCTGTCGAACGGCCACGCGGTGCTCGGCGTAACGCTCACGGTGATCCTGTTCTGCGGATTGCTGGCGTTGCCGATGCTGCTGCCGCGTGCGCTCGACGCCGTTCGCCGCATGACCGGTCGGTCAGTCGACATCGGCACGCTGCCGCATCGCGCACTGTATCAGGCGGTGGTTGGAAACCTGATTGCCTGGGTGCTGTACGGAATCGCATTCCAGCTCTTCGTCGGCGGCATTCTTGGAGCGGCCCGCGGCTCGACCGCTGATTACATCGCGGTCTGGGCGGTGGCGTACGTGCTGGGTTATCTTGCGTTCGCAATGCCGGCCGGGCTCGGCGCGCGGGAGCTGGCGCTCGTTGATGCGCTCTCCGTGGTTGGCTTGGCGACCGTTGGGCAGGCCGCCGTCGTCGCCGTGACGGCGCGGCTGTGGGTGACCGTGCTGGAGATCGTTCCCGCTCTGATTTTTCTGGCGCGAGGCACGCGCCGACGACCCGCGACCTCGAACCTTCGCGATGGCTCGAACTCCTGACCTGAAGCCGAGACCCGCGCTGGAGCAGCACGGACCTCGATTCGCCGGCTGGTGGGCAGCGCTCGTGTACGCGATCGCGACGATGACGCTCGCGTATCCGGCGCTGGCGGGACGGTTTCTCGTCAACATCCGGAGCGATCAGTACAAGATCGGATACGCGTTTCGTGAATACGCTGCGGCCTGGCTCAGAGCGGGGCACGGCTTTCCGCAGTGGAATCCGTATTTGTTCGGCGGCTTGCCGTATGTCGCGGCGATGCACGGCGACATCTTCTATCCCACCTTCCTGCTGCGGATGGTGATGCCGACCGATGCCGCGATGACGTGGGAGTTCGCGATCCATCTCTTTCTTGCCGGTCTGTTCACGTACGGCTTTCTGCGCGCCTGGAAGTTCGGCTTCATGAGCGCGCTGATCGGCGGGCTCGCCTACATGATGAGCGGTCAGATCGCCTCGCTCGCCTCACCCGGCCACGATGGCAAGCTGTTCGTCAGCGCGCTGCTCCCGCTCGCGCTCTGGATGCTGACCCGCGGAGTTCGCGACGGACGCGCATGGTCGTGGGGCGTGCTGGCGTTCACGATCGGCCTTGCGGTACTCAGTCCGCATCCGCAGTTGCTGCAATACATGTTGCTCTGCAGCGGCGCCTTCGCGCTGTATCTCGCGTTCGGCGACTACTCGGGAAGCGGTGCGCTGCCGCGTGATGTCGCGCTCAGACGACTCGGGCTCGCGCTCGTGGCCGTGATCATCGGCGCGCTGATCGGCGCGGTGCAGTTCTATCCCGTCATGGAATACACGCCGTTCTCGCCGCGCGCCGGCGGCCGAGGATACGACTACGCGACGTCGTTTTCGATGCCGATCGAGGAGCTGATCAACACGTATCTGCCCCAGTTCACCGGAATTCTCGATCACTACTGGGGCCGGAACAACATCCACTTTCACAGCGAGTACATCGGCGCCGCCGTGCTCGTGCTGTTCGGCGCGTGCTTCGGTATCACGGCTCGAAAGAGCTTCCGCCGATTCTGGCTGGCCACTGGTGCCGTAGCATTGGTCTGGGCACTTGGCGGGTACACGCCGTTGTATCACATCGTGTACGCGATCGTTCCGGGAACGCATTACTTTCGCGCGCCGAGCACGATCTTCTATCTCGTGGCGTTCTCGATAGCGACGTTGTCGGCGATTGGCGTGGAACGCGTGCTCGCTGGGCTGGTTTCGCCGCGATACGGAGCCATCTGGATCATCGTCGCAGCGGCCATTGCGGTGCTCGTATCGGTGGGTGCCGTTACGGTGATCGCGCAGGGAGTCGCCGCAGGTATTGCGGCCGCATACCCCGCTG
>JAICKA010000015.1 GCA_025928185.1 Gemmatimonadaceae bacterium | reverse complement strand
CCGGCCGTGTGAGTCGCGGGAATCGCGGGCATCATCCGCGCGACGATCGTGACGGTCGTCGTTGCGATCACCCTTGTTCCACTTGCCATGGCCCTTGCCGTGCGATTTGCCGTGGCCTTGTGGGCAGTTGTAGTGCGCGCGGCCCGTGCCGTCGACGTGCTCCATGCAACGCTGGCCATCAGGCAGAATAACCTCGCGAGTCGAGGATTGCGGATAGCTCGGGTATGTAGGGTACGACGGATATCTCGGGTAGTTCGGATAATTCGGATATTGCTGCGGGTACGCCGGATACTGCGTGGTGGGACTCGGTCGACGCTGTGGGTACACCGTGCCCGTCGGGTACCGGCCGGTCTGCGTGCGCGTATTCGCCGGCACACATTCCCTCTTGATCACCTGCACGGGGCTGCACGTCTGCGTAGTGCTCGTACGTCCAGGGATGGACGTCGTAGGCCGCTGGGCCTGAGCCAGGATCGGCATCGCCACCGCAAACGCTCCGGCGATCGACATCACGTGCAAGCTTCGCATTGAATGCTCCTGTGGATGGGTTGCTGCACCACCCATGAAAAGCAGGGCCAATGCCGCATTTCCGTTGGAGCGCTATGTCCAGATAAGTCTCTGTATAAAAAGGACTTATGGGAATCGTGACGCTGGTCACGCGGAACGCGGGTGTCTGCCTTGGGATACGAACCCGTCCGCGAATTGGGACGGTCAGCCCAAAGCTCTGCCCGGTCGCCACAACTGATACACGACGATGCCGGCGCCGAGGATCAACACGCCGATGCCGGCGCTGCCGGGGTCGTGCGCTACGGTCGTGATCGAGAGTGCCCAGCACGCCAGCACGAAAAACGCCGTCGTCACGGGGTGACCCGGCACCCTCACATGCGTGGTGGAAGCTTCGTCGGTTGACCCATCCTGGCGGTCCCGGCCCGTTCGAGCGCGAGACCGGAACACGAGAAGCGACGCGCCGGTCAAGCCGAAGAACAGCACGTCGATGGCGACGACGTAATTGAGAATTCTGTCATACGTTCCCGTGAGCGCGATGACCGCGGCCCAGATACCCTGCAACACGATCGCGACGACCGGCACCCGCGATCGCGGATCCAGCCACCCCACCGCCCGAAAGAACACGCCGTCGCGCGCCATCGCGTAGTACACCCTCGGCGCGGTGAGAATGCTCTGACTGAGAAAGCCCACCGTCGAGAGCGCAATGCCGAGCGCGATGACGCGTGCGCCGCGCTCGCCGAGTGCCCGACGCATTACCTCGGACGCCGGCGTGCTCGTGATCGCCAGGCCCTCCGGCCCGAGGGCGCCAAGGCAGACGACCGTCACGGCGAGATAAACGACGATCACGCCGGCCACGCCGATCAACAATCCGCGCGGAAGATCGCGGCGCGGATCGCGCATCTCTCCGCTGACGAAGCTGGCGGTCTGCCATCCGCCGTAGGCGAACAGCACGGGCACCATCGCCGCGGCCAAACCTGATGCGCCATCCGTTCCATGCGTTGCGACCGCTGAAGCGCCGCGCGTGGGAGACGGCGCTCCGTGCAGGAAGACCGCGCCAACGCCAATCAGCATCGCGATTGCAGCCAGCTTGGCGATCATCAGCACGCTCTGCACGTTGCTGCCCGCGCGAACGCCGGCGCAGTTCACGATCGTCAGCACACCGAGTGCGATTGCCGCAATCAATCCTTCCGGCGTCTGAATGCCGGACAGTTCGCGCACGTAGCGGCCGAAGATGATCGCGGCTCCAGCCATTCCCCCGGTTTGCACGACGAGCAGCAGCGTCCATCCATATAGAAACGCGACGAGCGGATGATACGCGTCGCGTAGATACGCGTACTGCCCGCCCACACGTGGCCGTAGCGCCGCGAGCTCCGCATACACGAACGCCCCGATCAGTGCGATCACGCCACCGAGGATCCACGCACCGAGGATGAGTGCACGCGTGTGCACCTGGCGTGCGACGACGCTCGGGTTCACGAAGATCCCCGCGCCGATGATGCCGCCCATCACGATCATCGTGGCGTCGAATGGGCCGAGGCGCCTGGCGAGGGTCGGTGGGTTCGAAGTGGATGAATTCACTCGGCGAGGGCCGCGGGAGGGGGCGGAGCGCGTGTCGGATTGGGCCCAACACATCGTGACGCCAGAACGTTGCGAAAGTCTTCAGCTTTGCCGAGCGCTGACGATACTTGATCGCGCAGGGTAGTGCGTTGCTCAGAGGTTCACAATCATCCAATCTGGAGACTTACAACAATGAAAGCCGTTTCGCTTGTCGCCGCCGTAGGCGCCATGCTGGTGAGCCACGTGGCGTTCGCGCAGACCGCGACGCAGACCGTGACCTTCCAGGTCGACGCCATCAATGAAGTCAGCGTTTCGACCGCCAATACCTCCCTCGCCATCAACAGCGCCGTTGCCGGTAGCGACCCGGTGTCCGCGACGTCGACCGGACTGACCTGGGCCGTGACCACGAACCAGAGTGGCGCGAAGATCACCGGTATCCTGAGCGCTGACATGCCGAGCGGACTGACGCTGTCTGTCGCGCTGACCGCCCCGAGTGGTGCCACTGCCGCGAATTCGGGCAGCCCGGTCTCGCTGTCGTCCGCCTCGACGGATCTCGTGACGGGCATCTCGACCCTCGCCGCAACGGGCCTGAGCATGCAGTACACGCTCGACGCGACGGCCGCCGCTGGTGTGGTGGCGTCCGACTCGCGCACGGTGACCTACACGATTACCGGCGGCGCGTGATCCCATGCGACACCGCCAGCGCAGCCTCATGGCTCGCTGTCTGGTGGTGCTCGTGGTCTGTCTCGGTGTCATCGTCCTCGCTCCACGCGAAAGTAACGCGCAATCATCGAGCGTGAGCGTGTCCGGTTCGCCTGCGGTGCTCCAGATTGTGGGCGCCGCAGGCGGCGCCGGTGGGTTACCGGCGCCGGCGGTCAACAACGCGACGACGTACACCGTGAAGGTGCAGAACAAGACCGTCAAGAAGATCACGGTGCAGTTGAGCAGCAACATGCCGCCAGGTGTCACCCTCGCGATATCGCTCGCCTCGCCAACCGGCGCGTCGAGCGTTCCCGTGACGTTGAACACCACGGTCACCGACGCAGTCACGAACATCACCAACCGGCAAGCCGAGACACTGCCGATCACCTACACGCTCAACGCGACGCTCGCCGCGGGTGTGGTGGGATCGCAGAGTCGCACCGTCACGTTCACCCTGATCGATCTTCCCTAGAGAGTTCGATGCGCCGCTCCGTTTCATCCGCCGCTTCATGGCTCACCACGATCGTGCTCGCCCTCGGCGTCAGCACGACCGTGCGTGGCCAGGTGTCGGTGCTCAGCAGCACCGTCGAAGAACACACCGGCGCTCCGGGCGAGAGCTACACCGGGCGCATTGCCGTCTCGAACACGACCGCGGACTCGCAAGCCGTCCGGATCTACCAGACCGATTACCAGTTTCACGCGAACGGAACGTCGAGCTTCGACCAGGCGGGATCCACGCCGCGATCGAACGCGCACTGGATCTCGCTGCAGTCGGCACAAGTCGTCGTCGGACCGCACAGCATCGCGTCCGTGCCGTACACCGTCGTCATTCCACGCACCGATTCGCTGCGCGGTACGTACTGGAGCGTGGTCATGGTCGAGGGCGTCGGTGCGCCGACGAGTCTGCACGCCGCGGCCGATCGGCCGCAGGTCGGTATCAGCACAGTCATTCGGTACGCCGTGCAGGTGGCAACGCACATCGGCTCGACGGGAACGCGGACGATTCACCTGTCCGCGCCGCACGCGAGCCAGAAGCCGGACAGCGGCGCCTTCATCGATGTGGACGTGGAGAACACGGGGCAACGTGCCTATCGGCCGCAGCTCTGGATCGAGCTGTACGACGCCCAGGGCAAGCTGCGCGGGAGTGCCAAGCAATCGCGCGGCCTTCTGTACCCGGGCACATCGCTGCACCAGCGCTTCGCACTCGGCGCGATGCCGGCGGGAACGTACAAGGCGGTGATCTACGCGGACACCGGTGAAGACTCGGTGTACGCCGCTCAGTACACCGTCGTCTTCTGATGAGCACCCGATGACTCTCCGGGCGTTGCTCCGACTCCTCGCCGCCGGTGCGCTGTGCGCACCGGCGGCGCTCGCGTCGGCGCAAACGCCTCTTGCCGTGAACGCAGCACGCCGTGACACGATCAGCGTCGGCACCGGCGGCACGGTCACGCTGGTATTCACCGTTCGCAACGGGAGCGGCGATTCGGCTGTCGCCACACCAACGCTCGCCGTGCCGAACGGCTGGTCGCCGCTGTTCGGTACGGCGCCATTGCGCGTTGCGCCACACGATTTCGACACGTGGCTCGTCGGCGTTGCCGCGCCGGCCAGCGCGCCCGCGGGATTGTACGTCGTGCGCGTGGCGCTTGGCAACGGCGCGACCGCCGTTCGGGATTCGGCGTTCGTGCGTGTCGACGAGCGGCGCTCGGTGGTGATCGGGACCGCCGAGGGCCCGGCCTTCGTTGCCTCCGGCGACGCCTACAATACCAGATTTCTCGTTCGGAATCGTGGAAACGTTCCCGAGCACGTCCATCTCGCGATTCGCTCCAGCGCGAAAAGCCGCTGCGATCTGAGCACCTGGTCGGTGTTGCTCGAGCCGGGTGCGAGCGCGCCGGTGGTCGCGCGCATGATCACGCGCACGACCGACCGGCGTACGATCGATGACGTCATCGAGCTCGCGTCCACAGATAGCGTTGGCCGGGAACCGATGGCCCACGCCTCGGCGCACGTGCTCGTCGTGCCACGCGGCGGCGCCGGTACGACCAACGCTACCGGGCTTCCCGCCCAGATGGCGCTCCGCGCGGCCGGTCCATCCGCCGGTGTGGCGCCGATCGCGCTCTGGGGCTCTGGTCCAATCGCCGCCGGCAGCGGCACGACGGTCGACTTCATGTTCCGCGCACCCGTCGCGCAACAGTCCATCTTCGGCGAACGCGACGAGTATCACATCGGCATCGAGAACGACCGCTACGCTGCGATGCTCGGCGACGGTTCATACACATTCTCGAAACTCAGTTCGTCCGGCTTCCCGGGATTTGGCGGATCGTTCCGGGCGAATGGCAACGATCTCGACGGCGGCGTGTACCTGCAGCACGATCGCTGGACGAACTATGGCGGCACCGAGGCGGGCGCATTCCTCGGCAGCCAGACCGCGGCGGTGCTGTCGGGACGCGCCGTCGTCGTCGGACGCGCCAGCGGCGCGCACATCGCCTCGTTCACCGGACGCGCGCACCTCGGCACCTCCTCGACCTTGGAAATCGAAACCGCCGCGAGCGACAGCGGATCCGTGACGTCCAGCGCGGCGCGAGCCCAGCTCTCCGGGCAATTCCCGAACTTTGCCTACGACGTAGGCTTCCTGCACGCCGCGCCGACGTTCGCCGGCCCCGGTCGCGGAAACGACGCGGCACACGCGGCGATCGGCGTGGACCCGAACGGTCCGATGATGTTCCGTCTATCCGCGAACACCCTCGCCACGAAGTCGGCGCCGTCCTCGCTGTACGATCTCTCGCAGCACATGACGAGCGGCGCGCTCGAGGCTGACTACTCGAACGCGCTCGCGCTCATTTACGAAGTTTCCGCGCGTGGACAGTCCGGCAGCACGGCGCTCTTCGCCACTGGCCAGCAGGGCCTCCGTGCCCGCGGCCTGCTGCACGCCGGCGAGTTCAGCATTCGTGGCGAAGCCGCCCGTGACGAAGTGGTCTACGGGGATGGCGCGGTGCGGCCCTTCGAGTCGTTCCGAGTCGAAATCGGTGCAACACTTCGGAGCGACCGCTTCGTGTCGGTCTACACGGAAGCATCCCAGGGCGCGTCGATGAGCGCACTGTCCGCGGGTGGTATCGTCGCCGGCGGCTCGACGCAGCTGAAGCTCACACCGGCGCTGTCGCTGCTCGCGGACGGATCCGTCACGCTGCCGACCAGCTTTGGCATCACTCGCTATGCCCAGGGAGGTTTGACGCTCTCGCGCGAGCTGCCGCGCGGGATCCTGCTGTCGTTGCGCGCTCACATGGCGCGCTACGGACGCGGGATCAACGTGCCGGGAATGAATGCCGTGTATCTCGAGCTGCGCACGCCACTCCAGATTCCGACCGGACCGTCACGAACCCCCGGTCGGGTGGAAGGCCGAGTCGTCGACGCGGCGACCGGACACGGCATGTCGAATCTGCTCGTGCGACTCGGCGGTCAGTCGGTCATCACGGACGGGAATGGCCGCGTGTCCGTCGTTGGCCTCAAGCCGGGCCATTACGACCTGAGCCTCGAGAGCGCAGACAAGGCGTCGCCTGGTGTGCTCGTCGGCGATGCGAGCGTCGACGTGCTCGGCGACGTATACAAGCCGGTCAAGTTCGCCGTGGCGCTGGCCAAGGGCGGACGCATCACCGCAACGATTCGCACGATGGCATTCGCCAGCGGCGCGCCGACGGCGGCGAACGATTCGCTGGTCGATGCCGGCGGACTCGCGAATGCGATCGTCGCGATCGAGAGTGGCCGCGACACGATCTTCCAAACCACGGACGCCGACGGCCACGTCGACTTCGGCGACGTGGCGCCGGGCCACTGGACCGTCCGCGTGATCAGCGCGGACCTCGCCGAGTTCCATGTGATGGAGAAGGATCACGTCGAGATCGACTTGGTCTCGGGCGATCGGAACGACGTGCGGTTCCGCGTGGTGCCGAAGCGCCGCACGATCCGCATCATGCCGACCGACGGCGCGCCGGTGATCAAGTCGGACGACAGCGACGTGTCCCACGCGGGGCACGTCGGCGGCACTGCGCAGCCGACACCGCGCGCACACACGGGCACGCGCGGAACCTCGAGCTCAATCCGCTCGTAACGCCACCACCGGGTCCACGCGCGTGGCGCGCCGCGCTGGCAACAGGGTAGCGGCCACCGCGGCAATTCCGATCGCGAACGCCGCAGCCGCGAGCGTCTCCGGATCGTGGGCTCCGACGCCGTACAACAATCCTGAAATGAATCGCCCGAGCAGCAGTGCGGCGCCCACACCGGCGATCACGCCGGCACCGGCGATCCACACGCCCTGCCGCACGATCAGCGAAACGACGCTGCGCGATGGTGCTCCGAGCGCCATCCGAATTCCCATTTCACGAGTGCGCTGGGCGACGGAATAATCGATCACGCCGTAGACGCCGATCAGCGCGAGCACGAGCGTCACGATGGCGAACACGCCGATGAGCATCAGCGGAAATCGACGCATGAACACCGATGGGGATTGCTCGAGCAGGTCGTCCATCGACGCCGGCCGGTTGATCGTCGCCTGCGGATCGACGGCGCGAACCGCATTCCGCAGCATCGGAATCATCGCCTCCGGATCGCCGTGCACGCGAACGGCAACGTGCATGGACGTCTGCGGCGACCAGGCGAACGGAAAGTACAGCGTCGGCGGAATGCGCTCCTCGAGCTTGCCGATCGGCACGTCGCCGACCACGCCGACGATGCGTACCGCCGTGTCGCCGACGCCCGTGATCAGGTGCCCGATCGGATTCACGCCGGGAAACTCGGCGGCGGCAAGCGCGTGGTTGATTACCGCGACCGGCGCGGCCGACTGATCATCGCCGCTCGTGAACGTGCGGCCCTCGAGAACGCGAATGCCGAGCGCGTTGAAGTACTCGGGATTGACCATGCGATAGCTGGCATTCGGCGCCTGTCCCGGCAGCGGCTCCGGACGTCCCGCAATCATGTAGCTGAGCGTATTGCCGACGTCCAGCGGCAACTTCGTCGACAGGCCCACCGACTGGACGGTGCTCGTCTGGTGCAGCTCGACGGTCAACCGCTGGTAGAACGCCACCATCGACTGCGGCGACGTGTACTGCGCGTCCGGCAGCATCACGCGCGCCGTGACGAGATGATCCGTGCGGAAGCCCGGCTCGATGGCCATGAGCTTGATGAGACTTCTTGCAAATAGCGCCGCGCCGCACACGAGCGTGACCGTGAGCGCGATCTCCGCCGCGACCAGCCAGTCGCGCAAGGCTCTGCCGCCACGGGACGCGCCGCGGCCGCCGTCGCGAACGAGGCCGTATGCGCCGGCCCGCGTGGCACGCATCGCCGGCAGCGCGCCGAACACAAGCGCCGCAATGATCGACAGCAGCATTCCATATAGAATCACGCGGCCATCCACGGTCGCCGCGGACAGGCCTGGAATCGTGCTGAGTCGCGCCGGCGGCATGCTCCGCAGCAGCTCATTCAACGCGAGCCGTGCGACGAGGAGGCCGGCAATCCCGCCGACCATTCCGAGGACCACACTCTCCGTCATGAACTGGCGCATCAGTCGCGCGCGTCCGGCGCCGAGCGCGGCTCGAACCGCGATCTCCCGCGCGCGGTCGGTGCCCCGCATGAGCAGCAGATTGGCGACATTCACGCAGGCGACGAGCAGCATCACCGCTACGGCGCCGTAGAGCAGCAGCACCAGCGGCCGCACGGACCCCACCAGCTCGTCACGCAACGGAACGACCTCGGCGTCGCGCGTCGCATTGCTCGCCGGGTATTCGCGCGCGAGATCTCGCATGATGGACGACATGTCGCGCCGCGCCTGATCGACCGTCACGCCGCTTTTCAACCGGCCGACCACATTCAACCAGTGATTGCCACGCTGCTCGCGCACCGCGGTCCCACGATCGATCGTCCGCCAGACGTCCGACGACGCATCACGAAAGTGGAAATCGGGCGGCAACACGCCGACGATCGTCGCCGGCGCACCATCCAGCATCACACGCTTGCCGCCGATCGCCGGATCGCGACCGAACTGCCGCTCCCACAACCCGCTCGTGATCATGATCACGGGAGGCGCGCCGACGTCATCCTCGCCCGCTACGAAGGTCCGACCCACGATCGGGCGCACACCGAGAACGTTGAAGAAATTCCACGTGACCTTGGTGCCGTTCACCGCGACCGGCGCATCGGCTCCGACGAGAAAGCGAGCGTTCTGGTATCCGCCAAGATCGCTGAACACCCGGTTGCGCTCGCGCCACGTGAGGTAGTCCGGATACGACGCTTCCGATCTGCCGTCGACCGTGTGGCTGGAGTACTCCCACAAGTGTACGAGGCGATCGGGATTGGCGAATGGCAGCTGCCGGAGCAGCACCGCATCGACGACGCTGAAGATCGCGGCGTTCGCACCGATCCCCAGCGCGAGCGTGAGAAGAATCGTGAGCGAGAAGCCGGGCCGTGCCCGCAATCCGCGCAGCGCAAAGCGCACATCCTGCCCGAGCGACGACATCCACTCGCGCAGCGCGAGGCGTCCAAGCCGGCGCCGATCGATCGTGACGAGCTCGACGCGCGCTTCGCCGACGTCGCCGAACTCCCGCCC
Organism: Gemmatimonadaceae bacterium; assembly: GCA_025928185.1. Lineage (GTDB taxonomy): Bacteria > Gemmatimonadota > Gemmatimonadetes > Gemmatimonadales > Gemmatimonadaceae > JAQBQB01. The sequence goes on along the minus strand of JAICKA010000015.1, from coordinate 40,934 downwards.
GGCAATCCGCTCGGCCTCGGCCCGATCGTATCCGCCTCTGACGAGGTCGTCGATGCGAGTCTCCAGATGAAAGCGCATTTCGTCATCGATCTCGCGCTGGACGGTGCGGCGGGTCGGCGCGAGGCGAAAGAGTCGGCGTGGTCGGCGTGGATTGTTCATGACGATCGCCTCACGTGGTGCGAAGAATCTTGAACACGGCGTTCGCGTAGGCTGTCCAATCGGATGCCTTCTGCCTGAAGTGCCGGCGCCCCGCCGGCGTGAGCTCGTAATACTTCGCCTTGCGATTGTTCTCCGAGAGCCCCCATTCCGACTGCACCCACCCCCGTGCCTCCAGTCGATGCAGCGAGACGTACAGCGCGCGATCCTCGACGAGCAGCGTGCCATCGCTCGTGTCGCGAATCCACCGGGCCACGGCATAGCCGTGCCGCGGTCCCCACGACAATGTCTTGAGGACCAGCGTATCGAGCGTGCCTTGCAACAGGTCGAGATCGGACGACGGCATGCGGTTCCCCCGGAAGTGTTCCGGGAAGCACGATGCGTCACGGCGCGGCTTCCGTCAAGACCGCGTTCGACCGAACCCTTTTTTCCATCGCTGCATCTAACCGGCATCACGTGACCAGATCAGTCGTTGCACTCCATGATGCCTACCGGGTGAGCGAACCCGACCTGATCGCTCGGGTCGTTGCCGGGGACCGGATCGCCGCGCGCGAGCTGTACGACGCGCACGCGCCCCGGGTCTTTCGGCTCGCCTTTCGGTTGACCGGAGACGCGGCGCTGGCCCGGGAGTTCACACAGGACACCTTCGTGCGAGCGTTTGCTCAGCTCTCGCGGTTTCGCGGCGACTCGGCGCTCTCCACCTGGCTGCATCGGATCACGGTCACCGTCGTGGCGAATGCGATGCGCAAGGTGAAGCGGTTCAGGGAACGGGAGACGGACCTCGAGGACGTCTCGCTCGAGCACCACGACACCACCGCGGCGGATCCCGTGTTGCGCGACCGGCTGCATCGGGCAATCGACGAGCTGCCGGAGATCTACCGGACGACGATCATCATGCACGACATCGAGGGCTACACCCACACCGAGATCGCGGAAGTACTCGGCGTGGCAGCGGGAACCTGCAAGAGCCGCCTGTCGCAAGCGCGTGCACACCTTCGCGCCGCGCTGGCCGATCTGGCACCGGAGCATGAGACATGACGGACGAACGATTCGACGAATTGATGCGCGATGCCGCGAAGACGTATCACCGGCCCCCGGACGCGCCGCTGGACGAGATGTGGATGGAGATTGAACAGCGGCGGAACGATGGAACGGTGGAACGGTCGAACGGCGGAACGCGGACCCGATGGAATGCGATCAAGCCGTGGATGGCGTTGGCGGCGACACTCGTGATCGGCGTGGCGATCGGTCGCGCGTCGACGCGCAGCGCGAGCTCATTCGGCGTGCGGAAGTTGCCGGCCCGGGTGGCGACTACCGCGTCGCCGAGTCCGCGGCTCGACAGCGCGCTGTCCAGCCCATATGAAGCCGAGACGTCAAAGTATCTCGGACAAACGACGGCGCTGCTCATCGCGCTGCCGTCGGAAGTCAAGGCCGGACGAGCCGACGATCAGTTCCTGGCGCGCGCCGGCGATCTGCTCACCACCACGCGTCTGCTGCTCGATTCGCCCGCGGCGAACGATCAGTCGATGCGCGCACTGTTCGAGGATCTCGAGCTCGTGCTCGCGCAGGTGGTGCGGCTGCAGAACAACCATAGTCGCACGGAGCTGGACCTCGTCAATCAGGCACTGGAGCAGCACGACGTCATTCCGCGGCTGCGTACGGCGGCCGCCGACCTTTCTGCGGATTAGGAGAGAGCAATGAATCGAAATGCAGTCGCCATGCTCGTGATGACGACGGCGGCACTCGCCGGCCTCGTGGCGCCGGCGGTGGCGCAGGACACGACCCGGCGCGCGATGCGAGCCGACATACGGCGGGCCGCCGAGGATGCGCGGGCCGCGGCACGTGACGCCGCTCGCATCGACGTGGGACAGCTGCGGGATCAGGCTCGTGACGCCCTCGATGCGGCCCGGCTGGAAATTCCGATGACGCTCGACGCCGCCGGAATCGCCACGAATGTCGATGTGGACGCGGCCATGGCCGACGCACGCGTCGCACTCGATCGGGTTCAGCTCGAGCTGCCGTCGACCTCGCTGGCGCTGGCCTCGGTGGGCGACGTGCTGCGCGAGAACCTCGACGTGAACATCCCTGCAATTACGTTCGGCGGCATCAATGATGGGCTGCCGGCGGCGCGCCCCCGTCCGTCGTGGGCGCAGGACGATCCGGCAGATTCGATCTGGCGCGTCGCGCGGCAGACGTTCAATCGCGGCGACTATCGCCGGGCCTCCGAGCTGTTTTCAGAGATCTATCAAAAATATCCGAAGTCGGCCTACGGCGACGACGCGCATTACTACCAGGCGTATGCGCTCTATCGCCTGGGCTCGACCGATGACCTGAAGGCCGCCGCCACCGTCCTCGAGCCGATCGTGACACGCGCCGCCACATCGTCCGGTCGACGGAACGGGGACATCGACGTGACGGCTCTGTACGCGCGAATCAACGGCGCCCTCGCCATGCGCGGCGACCGCGATGCGGCAGCGCGCGTCGAGAAGGCGGCGACCCAGGCAGGCGGCGCGCGCTGCGATCAGGAAGCCGCCGCCGTGCAGGTGGAAGCGCTGAACGCCCTCAGCCAGATGGATCCGCAAACCGCGGTGCCGCTGCTGAAGCGCGTGCTGGACCGCAAGGACGACTGCTCCGTCACACTGCGGCGCAACGCGGTGTTCATGCTCGGCCGCCGGGCGGACAGCGAGTCGGCGGCGCTGTTGATCGCGACCGCCAAATCGGATCCGAGCCCCAGCGTCCGCATGGAAGCCATCAACTGGCTGCCGCGACTGCCTGGCGATGCGGGGCTGTCCACACTCGAGGATCTGCTGCGCACGGAGCAGGACGAGCGGATTCAGCGAGCCGTCGTGCACGCGCTGGTGGCGAGCGACAATCAGAAGGCGCGGCAGAGCATGCGCGCGCTGATCGAACGCAAGGATGCGCCGCTCGCGCTGCGCGTCGAGGCGATCAACAGCTTCGGCGGCGAGCACGCCACCGCCGACGACGCCGCGTATCTGCGGAACCTCTACGCCAAGGCGGATAACGACCGTCTCAAGGAAGCGATCATCGGCGCGGTCTCGCGCATCGACAGTCCGGGCAACGACCAGTGGGTGCTCGGCATCGCGCGCGATCCGAACGAGTCGAGCGAGATGCGCGCCGCGGCCGTCGCGCGGCTGTATCGCTCGAACGTCTCGATCGCCGATCTCTCGAAGCTCTACGACGCCGCCGGTTCGGAGCAGATGCGTCTGCAGATCATCGGCGTTCTTGCGCGCCGGAAGGAATCCGAAGCAGCGGACAAGCTGATCGACATCGTTCGGAACGGCACCGACTATCGCCTGCGCACGACGGCCATCAACGCGCTCACGCGCCGCAATGATCCGCGCACGCAACAACTGCTCGTCGACCTTCTCGACAACAAGAAGCAACCATGACCCGCACACTCCGCGTTGCCATCGTCGCCGGACTTACGCTCACGGCGCAATCCGCCGCCGGATCGCAGTCGCTCGCCGACCGCGTCAACGGCGCTCCAGAAGGTCCCGTCGCGTTCAACTTCGCCGCACGATCAGGAGTGTGCGGCAATGGGCGCACGTTCATTCAGACTGGCCCGAACAGCTTCAGTGGAACGTTCTACGGCAGCATCGACGAGACGATACGCACCGAGCCGTGCGTCGGCGGGCCGGTGCGCGTCGTGATCGACCGGGCGGGTCGCATTCCGCTCTCGATCCGGACTTTCGTCGGTCCCGTCGACACGACGATGCACGGTGTCGCGGACCTCGGCCGAGTGAGCGTCGCGCAGGCGACCAGCTATCTGCTGTCGCTCGCCAACAGCGTGGACGGCCGCGCCGGGCGCGATGCGATCTTTCCGGCGACGCTTGCCGACAGCGTCGACCTCTCGAACGGGTTGATCGGCATCGCGCGCAACACCGCGCTGCCGCGCGAAACGCGGCGGTCGGCGCTCGCGTCGCTCGGCCGTTCCACCGACGGGCGCGCGACGATTCCCTCCGCCGTCACGGAGCCGATTCTCGCGATCGCTCGCGACGACACCGACAATCAGTCGGTTCGCCAGCAGGCGCTCTCGGTGCTGTCGCGTCTCGAGCACGGGGCCGGCATTCCGCCGCTCATGCAGTTGGCGCAACAGACGAACAACCGCTGGCTGCAGCGCGAATCCATGTCGGTCCTCGCGCGCTCCGGTGATCCGAGAGCTCGAGAATTCCTCCGCACGGCGGTTCGGCGTACCGATCTTCCCGATGACGTGCTGGTCGTGGCGCTTCGTGCACTCGGTCAGGACTACGCGACCGGCGAGGATGCGGCGTTGCTGCGCAGCGTGTATGGCTCGCTCACGACGGACCGCGCGCGAGAAGCAGCAATGTCCGCAGCGGCAACCATTGGCGGAGCGGCGAACACGCGATGGCTGCTCGGACTGGCGCAGGACGCGAATCAGCCGCTGCAGACCCGGCGCCGCGCGCTGGACGCCGCCAGCCGTTCGGGTGCGTCGATCACCGATCTGGTGAAGCTCTACGACACGACGACGGATCCGTCGATGAAGGAGGCGCTCGTCGGACTGTACGTGCGTAATGGTGAGCCGCCGGCGATCGACGAGCTGCTCAAGATCATCAAGGCCGAGGAAAACCCGGCAGTCCGGCGGCGAGCGATCTCGCAGCTATCGAGGTCGGACGACCCGCGCATCAAGCAGGCGCTCCAGGAGATCGTGTCGAGATAATCGAGAGAGGAGAGAGGAGAGGGGAGAGGGGAGAGGGGAGAGGGGATACGGGCTATCGCGCTGAGGGGAATCCGATGCAATCTTCACCCGCTCGGCTTCCCTCCTGTCTCCTGTCTCCTCTCTCCCATCTTCCCAATGTCCTCCACCGCTGCGCCCGCCCCCGCCGCTGCGTCGAGCGGCTCGTTCTGGGAAAGCATCATCGACATTTTCTATCAGCCGTCGGAAGTGTTCCGCCGCCGGCTGAACACGAGCGTGTGGCCGCCGATGTTGTTCGACGCAATCGCCATCGGTATCATCGTGTTCGCGACGTTCAACACGCTCCAGCCGGTTTTCGATGCGGAATTCGCGCGTCAGGCGGCGAAGACGATGGCCAAGAATCCGCAGATGACGCAAGAGCTGATGGACAAATCGCGGACACTGGGCGAGGCATTCACGAAATGGTTCGCCGGCCCCGGTACGCTGCTTGGCGTGTTTGTCCTCGGCGTCGTCGCATGGCTGCTCGCACAACTCGTCGGCGCCAAGCAAACCTTTCATGCTGCAATGCTGGTAACCGCGTACGCCTACGTACCGCGCGTGCTCGGCACGCTGGTCAACGGCGTCGAAGGTTTGCTCATGGATCCGGCCAAGCTCACGTCGGTGCAGAGCATCTCGATCAGCGCCGCGCGTTTTCTCGATCCGGACAAGTCCAATCCGCTGCTGCTCGCACTGCTCACGCGCGTCGACCTGTTCGCGATCTGGGTCACGGTGCTGCTGGCGATCGGTCTGTACGTCACGGGCCGCGTCACCAAGGGGCGAGCCGTCGTATTCGGCATCCTGATCTGGGTCGTCGGCAGCTTGCCGGCGCTCTGGAAGGGCTACACCGCCATGTGAGACGGGTCGGTGGCGAGCAAGCGCTCGGAGTACCGGCGCTTGAACTCTTCCACCACGTCGTCGGCGAACAGGTCGTCGGCGATCGCCGCGATCTCCTCGGCGTCGCGCCAGGCGGCGAGGAGCGCGTCGAGCTCACCCGCCAACGCGCGGCGCTCGACGTCCTCGTTCGCCGCCATCTCGAGTGCCAGGCGGTCCACCGCTGGCACTCGGTAGAGCGGCGTCTGCTCGTCGCTGCCGGTGCCCCCTCGTCCCCAGAAGGAACGGCTGGCCAGCTGTAGCGCGAGCCGCTCGGAGAACGACGCTCGTTGCTGGTGCGGCTGCTCGACGGCGTCGGGGTAGCGGCCCCATGACGTACGCATTGCTAGCGAGACGACGCGCGTGAAAAAGCCCTCGTCGTCGCCTGCTTCGTCGAGCTTGGCGATGGCGTGCATCACTTCGGCGTTCGTCGCCGCGCCGATGTTGAGCGTCGCGAGCAGCTTGCCCGCGGCGCGTAGCGCGGGTGCCTCCATGAGCGTGGACGTGCCCATGTCATGCGCGAGCTGCAGTCGCCACGGCGCATCGCGCTCCGGACGGACGAGTTGTGCGGCGCCAAGATGCCGATACCGCACGACGAGCTGGTTGCCGGCGTCGTCCTGCGTGCGCAGCAGCACTCCCCGTCGACGCTGAAGCGTCTGCATGCGCAGCACGACGTCGTCACTCAATCCGACGGCGATGGCGTAGCTGGCGAGCGCGGACGCGGCGCCGCGCGCGACCAGTTGCATGCCGCGCCTGACGAGCGGCTTCTGTTCGTCGTTCGCTCGAGCGATGCGCGCCAGCCGAGCGCCGTAGCGCCACGACGCGATTTCCGGAAGCAGCGCCGGGCCGATGCGCACCAGCTCGAACACGCCGCGGAATTGCGCCAGTCCGATGTTGTCCGTCGACATCCGCAACCGCGTGCCACGAAATAGGCGCTCGGCCTGGTCAATCGCTTCCCAGCGTTCCTCGAGCGGCGTCAGGTTCCACCGCGCGCAGCGGGGGCAGATCACCCACAGGCGGCCCTTCCGCGCGTCGAACGCCAACCGTCGCCCAACCGGAAAGGCCGGGAGAAAATGATTGGCGCCGAGGTCCGCGTGGCAGAAGAGGCAGGCGGTGAACATGGCGGAACGGTGAAACGGTGGAACGCGTCAGCGATGGACAACCATGCGAACAATAGGGCGAGTTCGAGGCCAGAGTGCATTTCCGGGTGTTCGAATCCGGTAAGCTCTCTACGTTGGGTCGGCTGGGGGGTCTGGCGTCTGATAGCTGTGATCAGGGGTCTGGCATCTGGGTAGTTCGCGCTCCGCCGCTCCGCCGCTCCGCCACAGGTCAACACTCGCCGAAGCCGCCTCGTAGCTGTAATGTCTTTCCTCGTCCCGCAGCACTGTCCCCCACTCGCAGGATTGGCTATGCAACGGTTTCGTGTGCTCACCGCCCTCGCCGGCGCAGCGACGTTCGTCGCGTTCAGCACGCCGGCGTCGGCGCAAATGCTGGATTCGTCGTTCGTCGCCGGCTTCCCATGGCGCGCGGTCGGTCCGTCCAACTTCAATGGTCGCGTCTCGGACGTGCAGGGGATTCCCGGCCCGTCCAAGACACTGTATGTCGCCGCCGCCGCGGGCGGCATCTGGAAGTCGATGAACAACGGCATCAGCTGGCGCCCACTGTTCGACGACAAGGAAGTCGCGTCCTTCGGCATGCTCGCCATCGCGCCGTCCGACACGAACATTGTGTGGGCGGGCACCGGCGAGCCGAACTCGCGCAACACCATCGAGCCGGGCGCCGGCGTCTACAAGTCGACAGACGGCGGCATGCACTGGCAATTCATGGGTCTTCGCGGGACGCAGCACATCGGCCGCATCCAGATCGATCCGCGCAACGCGAACGTCGTCTACGTCGCGGCGCTCGGGCCGGCGTGGAAGGCCGGCGGCGATCGCGGCCTGTACAAGACCACCGACGGCGGACAGACCTGGAAGCTGATCAAGGCCGGCGCGAACGGCCACACCGGGTTCGTCGACGTGCAGCTCGATCCGTCGAATCCGGACATCATCTATGCCTCGGCGTGGGAGCGCTATCGCACGCCGTACTCGCTGTTCAGCGGCGGCGTCGGATCGGGGCTCTTCAAGTCGACGGACGCCGGCGCCACGTGGACGGAGATCAAGGGCAACGGCTATCCGGAAGGTCCGAAGGGTCGCATCGGCATCGCGATCGCGCGCAGCAATCCGAATGTCGTCTACGCGCTGACTGAAGCCTCGTCCAAGGAACCCGGCCCGGTCACGCTGCAGCGGAATCCGCCGGCGAATGGGCTCTATCGCTCGACAGACGCCGGCAAGACCTGGCAGCAGATGAACAACATCGACACGCGCCCATTCTACTACTCGCAAGTGCGTGTCGATCCGAAGAATTCCGATCGGGTGTACTTCTCGTCCACCAGCCTTCAGGTCTCGAATGACGGCGGCAAGACGACGATGAACGCCACCGAAGGCGTGCACGTCGACGACCACGCACTCTGGATCGATCCGAATGACGGCGAACGCTGGGTCATCGGCAACGACGGCGGCGTAGCGATCACCTACGATCGCGGCGGCAACTTCTGGTACGTGCGCTCCTTGCCGATTGGCCAGTTCTACGACGTCTCGTACGACTACGACATTCCGTACAACATCTGCTCCGGGGCGCAGGACAACGGCGCGTGGTGCGGACCAAGCAAGCGGCGTTCGTCACCGGTGAACAACACCTACTGGCGCACGATCTCCGGCGGCGACGGCTTCTACACGGCGCAGGATCCGACGAACCCCGACATGGTCTGGGGCGAATCGCAGAACGCCGGCATCCAGCAGACCAACCTGCGCACGGGTGCGCGCGGCCGCGTGAACAAGCCGGGCTGGCAGGAGACGTACAAGAAGTGGGACGACTCGATGGCCGTGCTGCGCGGCGATCCGCTCAAGCCGGTGAGCCGGCAGGTGCAGACGCAGATCGACGCGATCCGCGCGCGGCAAGTGAAGGATTCGACGGATCTCTCGATCCGCTACAACTGGGAGTCGCCGTATTTCCTCTCGCCGCACAACCCGCAGGTGTTCTACCTCGGCGGCAGCCGCGTGCTCAAGTCGCTCAAGCGCGGTGAGGACCTCTTCCCGATCTCGCCTGATCTCTCGGTGAAGACGGATCCCGCGCAGGCGCGCGCGATCGCCGCGCGCATCGACACCGTCGACAAGTACACCGGCGGCATCACGCTCGACCTCACCGGCGCGGAAGCGTACGGCACGGTGGTGTCGCTCGCCGAGTCGCCGATCAAGCCCGGCATGCTGCTCGCCGGCACCGACGATGGTAACGTCTGGATCACGCACAACGACGGTGCCGACTGGGAGAACCTCACGCCGCGCTTCGCCCCGCTCGGCGTGCCGTGGGATGCGTACGTCGTCCGCGTCGAGCCGTCGCATTTCGACACGCTCACGTTCTACGTCGCGTTCGAGAATCACCGCTGGAACGACTTCACGCCGTATCTGTTCGTGACGAACGACGGCGGCAAGAGCTTCCGCTCGATCGTCAACAACCTGCCGCACTCGAGTCCCGAAGACTACCTGCACGTCATCCGTGAGGATCCTCATAATCGCGATCTGCTGTTCGTCGGCAGCTCGCGGACGGCGTATGTCTCGATCGACCGCGGCCAGACCTGGACGCGCTTCGCCACCGGGCTGCCGACGGTGCCGGTGTTCGACCTGCAGATTCACCCGCGCGACCACGAGCTGATCGCGGCAACGCACGGCCGCAGCCTCTGGATTGCGGACATCGCGGCGCTCGAGCAGGTGACACCGAAAGTGCTCGCATCCGGCACGTATCTGTTCGCTCCCAAGACGGCGTACCAGTGGGGCGAATCGCCGCAGACGAACCTGCCGGGCAACGGCTTTGGTCAGGCGGTGATGACGTTCGCGAATCCTCCCTACGGGGCGGATATCGTCTATCGGCTCGGCGCCGGCGCACCGTCGAATGTGCAATTGATCGTGAGCAGCGTCTCCGGCGACACGCTGGCTACGCTGCGCGGTCCTGGCGGTGCCGGGCTGCATCACGTCACGTGGAACTACCAGATAGCGGCGCCGCGCGACACTGCCGTGCAGTCGCCATCGGAACGACGCGACAGCATTCTGATGCACGTGCGGGCGCCGATGGTGCTCGATTCGCTTCAGCGCGTCGGCTACGACACCGCGGCGATCAACCGCGTGCGCGGCCAGTTGAGATATCTGGAGCGTCCGCGGAACGCGAATGCAGCTGGTCGTGGCGGCCGCGGTGGAGGCGGCGGCGGCGGTCAGGCGTGCGAGCACCCAACCACGATGTGGCAGACCTTCTGCGCGCGGCCGGCCGAACAGGCGGGCGGTCGCCGCGGTGGCGGCGGGTTCGGCGTCGACTCGGCGACGCGCGCGCTGTTCGAACCACTCCCGGGTGCTGCGCGAGGACGCGCGGCGCGCGGCGCGAACGCGCGCCAAGGCGCAATGGGTGACGCTGCACTCGATCCAGTGGGCCACATCTGGAAGCTGATCGGCTTGCCGCAGCCGAACGTCGGCGGTCGCGGCGGATTCGGTGGTCGGGGTGCCGGTGGCGCGCTTGCAAACACCGGTGATTATCTCGTCACACTGAGCGTGAACGGACAGAAGCTCCGCCAGACGTTCCGTGTGGAACGTGTGAGTGGCGACGACACGCCGGATTTCTCGTTTGGCACGGACGAGCAGCACGATCAGGACGGCCGCTACACACCGAAGAAGTAGCAGTCGTACCCTCGGGTTGAAAACACGAACGGCGGCGCAATTGCGCCGCCGTTCGTGTTTTGGTCCCGTGCGTCGGTGGCGTCGGCGCGCGTTGCGTTCCGCCATCGCATAGATTCGGCGGCATGCCGCGAGCGGGCCAGATCATCGCCATGGGTGGCGGCGGATTCTCGATGGAACCCGCGAATCCGCTGCTCGACGATTACGTGCTCGCGCAGGCGAGATCGCCGAAGCCGCGCATCTGCTTTCTCGGTGGCGCGAGCGGGGACGCTTCGGCGTACGTCGAGAAGTTCTATGCGGCGTTCAGCCAGCAACGTTGCGAGCCGACGCACCTGAATCTGTTCCGTACTCCGCCACCCGACATCGAGGGCGTCGTCGACCGTCAACACATTTTCTACGTCGGCGGCGGAAGCACGAGGAATCTGCTCGTGCTTTGGCGCGAGTGGGGCCTCGATCGACTGCTGAGGCGCGCCTGGCGCGGCGGCAGGGTGATGTGCGGCCTCAGCGCAGGATCGCTCTGCTGGTTCCACTCCGGCGTGAGTGACTCGCTCGCGTCCGAGCTCAGGCCGATCCGGGCGCTTGGGTGGCTATCGGGAAGTCACTGCCCGCATTACGACGGCGAAGCGGAGCGCAGGCCCGCATATCACGCGATGATCGCATCGGGCGCACTGCCTGCCGGGTACGCCGCTGATGACGGTGCGGCGCTGCATTTCATAGGCACGCGACTTCACCGCGTCGTGGCTTCGCGGCCGCAGGCTCGAGCCTACCGCGTACGCGCGCTGAATGGTCGCGTGGTCGAGCGAGCGCTCGACACGCAATTTCTGGGGTGAGCGACGGAGCCGGCGCCCAAACCGTGGCGCCGGACTCGGTTCCACTTTGCCGTATCAGCGTTCATCTGCGAGATCTGCGGCAACCGTGGGTTGGCGGATCGGCGCGGCGTGTGGGATATTCCCTGCATCTCTCCAGGCAGCCCACCATGACACGCCATCCACTCACACTCGCTCTCCTTCTCGGCTCGTTCGCCGCGATCGCCGTGCCGGCGTCCGCGCAGCAGCCATCCTCCGCCGACCTCGCGCGCTGGCAGCGTGACGCGCAAAACGTCACGATCTACCGCGACGATTGGGGCATCGCCCACGTGTACGGCAAGACCGACGCGGACGCCGTGTTCGGAATGATCTACGCGCAGGCCGAAGACGATTTCAATCGCGTCGAGACCAACTACCTCAACTCGATCGGCGAGTTGGCCAAAGCCGAAGGCGAGCAGGCGATCTACTCGGATCTACGCCAGAAGCTGTTCATCGATCCCGACACGATGAAGGCGATGTACGCGCGCAGCCCGCAATGGCTCAAGGCGCTGATGAACAGCTGGGCCGACGGACTGAATTACTACCTTTATAAACATCCCGACGTGAAGCCGCGTGCCATCACGCACTTCGAGTCGTGGATGCCGCTCACGTTCAGCGAAGGCAGCATCGGCGGCGACATCGAGCGGGTGAACCTCGGGAGGCTGGCGGCGTTCTACGGCAAGGAGCCGGTGCCGACCACTCCGTCGAACGAGGAGCTCGGCATCTACGAAGAGCCGACCGGCTCGAACGGCATCGCCATCGCACCGTCGAACACGGCCGACCACCACGCGCTGCTCTGGATCAATCCACACACGTCGTTCTTCTTCCGCTCCGAGCTGCAGATGGTGAGCAACGAGGGACTCGACGCGTACGGCGCGGTAACGTGGGGCCAGTTCTTCATCTATCAGGGCTTCAACCCGCGCCTCGGCTGGATGCACACGTCGAGCGGCGTCGATGCGGTGGATCAATATCTCGAGACGATCTCCAAGCGTGGCGACCACTACGTCTACAAGTACGGCAACAAGGAGCTGCCGGTCCGCGAGAAGTCGATCACCATTCCATACAAGACGGCAAACGGAATGGCGAGCAAGCGGTTCACTGTCTACTACACGCAGCACGGGCCGGTCATTGCCGACGCCAACGGCAAATGGATGACGATCAGCTTGATGAACACGCCCATTCCGGCGCTCGAGCAGTCGTACCTCCGCACGAAGGCGCGCAATTACAAGGAGTACGAGAAGGTGATGCAGTTGCACGGCAACTCGTCCAACAACACGATGTACGCGGACGCGGATGGCAACATCGCGTACTGGCACGCCAACTTCATTCCGCGGCGCGACGACAACTTCGATTGGACGAAGCCAGTAGACGGCAGCAATCCAAAGACCGCCTGGGGACCGTTGCTCAGCATCGATCAGGCGCCAAAGCTCTTCAATCCCTCGACCGGTTGGCTGTACAACAGCAACAACTGGCCGTGGTCCGCGGCCGGCGCGGCGAGCCAGAAGCGCTCGGATTTCCCGACGTACGTCGACATGGGGCGCGAGGAATCGCCGCGCGGTTATCACGCGCTCCGCGTCCTCTCGAACCGCAAAGACTTCACTCCCAGCTCGCTGATCGCGGCGGCGTTCGATAGCTACCTGCCGTCGTTCGCGCACATGATTCCTCCGCTGCTCAAGGCTTACGATCAAACGCCCTCCGACAATCCGCTCAAGGCGAAAGTCGCCGAGCAGATCAAGGTGCTGCGCAACTGGGACTATCGCTGGGGCGTTGCGTCGATCCCAACATCGCTGGCTGTATTCTGGGGCGAGGACATCAGCCGTCGTGTCGCGGCCGAATCGCGCCGCGCCGGCAGCTTGTCGGCGGAGGATTACGTCGCGACCAAGGCGACGCCGGAGGAGATGCTCCAGTCGCTCGCCGCGGCGAGCGACAAGCTGACCGCCGACTTCGGCACCTGGAAGACGCCGTGGGGCGACATCAATCGCTTCCAGCGCCTGACGGGCGACATCGTTCAGAAGTTCGACGACGCGGCGCCGAGCATTCCGGTCGGCTTCACGTCGTCGCGCTGGGGTTCGCTGGCCTCATTCGGCGCGCGGGCATATCCGGGCACCAAGAAGTGGTACGGCACCAGCGGCAACAGCTTCGTCGCCGTCGTCGAGTTCGGTGACAGCGTGCGGGCGCGGGCGGTAACGGCCGGCGGCGAAAGCGGACATCCGTCCTCGCCGCACTTCAACGATGAAGCCGAGCGGTACGCGACGGGAAATCTCCGTACCGTCTATTTCTATCGGTCGCAGCTGAAGGGGCACACCGAGCGCGAATACCACCCGGGTAGCTGAAGCCCGGCTCGTTCGGGCCGCCATGCTTTGGCGGCCCGGGCGAGAAATTTGCTCGCTGAGTGTAGCGGCCCGGACCGGCCGTCAGGCCCGCAGGCCTGCCGCCACGACTCACTGACCGGCGAGCATCAATGATTCGCAAGCTCAAGGACGGGCAGTACAGGCTGTACTCCCGCAAGAAGAACCCGAAGACGGGCAAGCGCCGCAACCTCGGAACGTTCAAGACGCGTGCGGCCGCCGAGAAGCACGAGCGCGCGGTGCAGTATTTCAAGCACGCGTGATCGGGCGTTCGCCGGAGAAACACACTCCGGGGCTGACACTGACTCGATGACACACGCCGGAGCCGCCGACGTGCGGGAGACATCCCTCGTGTTTCCCGGCGACACCGAGATGGCGCGTCGCTGCCGGGCATTCGATTGGTCGGCGAGCCCGCTCGGACCCGTTGAACAATGGCCGGTCGCGTTGCGCATCGCCGTCCGCACCGCGCTCGAGTGTCCGTTTCCGATCAATCTGTGGTGTGGCCCGGATTTGACGCTCGTCTACAACGACGGATACCGTCACGTCCTCGGCTCGAAGCACCCGCAGGCCCTCGGCCATCCGGGCGCAGACGTGTGGGCGGAGATCTGGCCGCAGATCGGTCCCATGTTCGATCGCATCCGGCAGGGAGGGCCGCCGGAATACTCCGAAGATGCGCGCTTTCTGATGTGGCGCGCGAACGGACCACCGGACGAAGCATGGTTCACGTTCTCGTTGAGCGCGGTGCGCGACGAGAACGGAGTCATCGTCGCCTTTCTCAACATCGCCACCGAAACGACGCGCCGCATTCGCGCCGAGCGCGAATCGGTGGCGGCGCGCGCCGCCGCCGAACGTGCCGAACATCGGTTGCGCGAGGTATTCGCCCAGGCGCCGGCCTTTCTCGCCGTACTACGCGGTCCGGATCACGTATTCGAGTTCGTGAACGACGCCTATCGCCAGGTCGTCGGCTACCGCGACATCGTCGGCAAGCCCGTCATCGAAGCGATGCCCGAGGTGCGCGCACAGGGGTTCATCGATCTGCTCGATCGCGTTTACCAAACAGGACAGCCGTTCATCGGCCGCGCCGTGCCGGTGTCGCTCGCCCGCACACCCGGGGCGGCGCTCGAGGAAGTTTACGTCGATTTCGTCTACCAGCCGCTTACCGATCAGGACGGCAAGACGATCGGGATCGTGGCGCACGGTTCCGACGTCACCGAGGCCGTCCGGGCGCGCCGCGAAATCGAGCGCCTGCTCAGCGAGAGCGAGCGCGCGCGCACGGTCGCCGAAGAGAGCAACGCGCGCTACCAGTTTCTCGCCAACACCATTCCGGTGCAGGTGTGGACGGCGCGTCCGGACGGCACGCTCGACTTCGTGAGCGATCGAACCGCGTCCTACTTCGGAACATCGGCCGAGCAGATCATCGGTGATCAGTGGCTGTCCGTGCTGCATCCCGACGACCTCGCGCGAACGCGTGAACGTTGGGCGCATTCGCTGGAGACGGGTGAGCCGTACGAGATGGAATTCCGCCTCTGGAGCGCCGTGCATCAGGCTTACCGGTGGCATCTCGCGCGCGCCACGCCACAGCGCGACGATCGCGGCGCGATCATCCACTGGTTCGGCACCAACACCGACATCGAAGATCGGAAGCGCAATGAAGCCGAGCTGCAGCGGCTGACGGTCGAAGCGACCGAAGCGAATCGCGCCAAGAGCGATTTTCTCGCGGCGATGAGCCACGAGCTGCGTACGCCGCTCAACGCCATCGGCGGCTACGCGCAATTGATGGAGATGGGCGTGCGCGGCCCGGTCACCGACCAGCAGCGCGTCGATCTGCTCAAGATTCAGCGCAGCAAGGACCACCTCGATACGCTCGTCAGCGACGTGCTGAATTTCGCGAAAATCGGATCGGGACGGATCGACCTTCGGATCGAAACGGTCGACGTCGGGCAGATGGTCGGCTCAGTGCTAGAGATGGTCGCGCCGCAAAGCACGTTCAAGCAGCTGCACCTCGAGCCGTTCGCCGCGCCGCCAGGGCTGGCGGTGCTGGCCGACGCCGACAAGATGCGTCAGATTTTGCTCAATCTTCTGGCGAACGCGCTCAAATTCACTCCTGCCGGCGGCACGATCAGCATCGCGGCGCAACCGGCGGACCAGCACGTGTCACTCAGCGTCACCGACACAGGTATCGGCGTCGCACCCGATCAGCTCGAGCGGATCTTCGAGCCGTTCGTGCAGTCGAAAAAGGCGCTTCAGCCGGCGGATCAGGGCGTGGGGCTCGGTCTCGCGATCAGCCGGCAGCTCGCCCGCGCCATGCACGGCGATCTCACCGTCCAAAGCAAACCCGGTCAGGGCTCGACGTTCACGCTGATACTGCCGCGGAGCCGTGCCGACCAGTCGACCGCCTAACCGAGTCGGCGGACGTAATTCCACTTCTCTAAATCACTCAGGCTCGGACGAGCCGCCGCCGCTCGGCCAGCTCGGCGATGGCCGTCTCGCAGGCGTGCAAGCAGCGACGCAGTCCCTCGAGCGTGTGATCGCCCATGTGGCCGATGCGAACCGTTGTCGCCGCCAGCTCGCCGTAGCCGCCGCCGATGGTGTATCCGCGCACTTCGATCGCGTTTCTCAACTCGACCGGCGACATGCCGAGCGGGAGACGGATCACCGTGACCGTGGGTGACCGAGCGCCCTCCGGCGCGACCACGCTCACGTCGACCCCGCGGCGCTCGCGCAGCCCATACACCCACTCGATGGTGGCGTCGCGCATGGCGAGGTGTCGCTCCCACCGACGTTCGATGCCCTCGCGGCCGATGTCGCCCATCTGCGCTTCGAGCGCGTACAATAGCGACGTGGCCGGCGTACTCGGCGTCTGATTGCGCGCGGCAAATTTGTCGTACTGCACGATGTCGAAGTAGAAGCCGCGATCCGGCAGCGAGCGTGCACGGTCGACGTATTCAGCCGACGCCACGGCGAACGCCAGACCGGCCGGCAATGCGAGCGCCTTTTGCGAACCAGTGAGCACGTAGTCGAGACCCCAGCCGTCGACGGTGATCTTGGCTCCGCCGGCGCCCGATACGCTGTCGACGAGCACGATCGTGCCGTGCCGGTGCGCCAGCTCGGCCACCTCATGCACGTCGGTGAGCACGCCAGTCGAAGTTTCGGATTGTGCGACCGTCACCGCGGCAAAGCGCGTCTGCGTCAAGGCGTCTTCCACCGCGTTCAGATCGAACGTCGCGCCCCACGGCACGACGACGCGTTCCACCTGTCGGCCGCACGACTCGGCGACGAGCGCGAAGCGTTCGGAAAATCCGCCGTTCACGAGCGACAGGATCGGCCCCGCCGCTGCGTTGCGGATCGCCATCTCCATGAATCCCGTGGCCGACGTGGCCCCGACGTAGACCGGCCGGGCCGTGAGCAGCACGTCGCGCAGGCCCGCGTCGATGCGCGCGAACATCGCCTCGAACGCACGATTGCGGTGCTGCATCATCGGGCGCGTGAGCTGCGCAAGGATCTCCGGCCGAACCTCGGTCGGACCCGGGACGAAGAACGTGCCGAACGGCGCATCGGACATGGCTGCAAATCTAGTGGATGGGTTGCAGTGGACGCCTCTCCGCCGCATGATCCAGCACTCCACTTTTCGCCCTAGAGGACCCGCATGTCATCGAAGGTGCTTCTCGCGGCGGTTTGCGCTTCGCTCGCCGCGACCGCCGTTCCCGTACGCGCACAGGCCCGCGGCCCCGCACCGGCGGTCAACGCCGCCGACTCGGCATCCGACCCGATTCGCCAGCTCGTCGGCCGACTCGACCTCGCGCAGTACAAGGCCACGGTCAAGGGACTCACACAATTCGGGGATCGCCGTCAGGGCACGGATCGCAATCGTGCCGCTGTCGACTGGATCGAGGCGCAGCTCAAGAGTTACGGCTGCACCAACACGGAGCGCATCAAATATCAGTACCCGGAAGCGACACAGGCCGATGCGGGACGTCGCGGCGGCCGTGGCGGCCGTGGCGGGGCGCGTCGCACGCCGCCTCCGCACGGAAGCGTGATCAGCGTCGGGCCGTCCAACGGTCAGGGCGGCTCGCGCATCTTCGGCGTTCGCACCGAGACCGGCGTGAACAACGACTCGCTGAAGCAGCCGGATCCGAAGCTGCGCGCAATCGACACGCAGCCGACGTCGCCGGGCGAGCGCGAGGAAGTCTACTGCACGAAAATCGGGACGACGCACCCCGACGAGATGTACATCGTCGGCGGCCACATGGACGGTATCGGCTGGGGTGAAGCCGCGAACGACGATGGCTCGGGTACGGCGCTCGTGATGCAGGTCGCGCGCGTATTCAGCAGCCCGGACGTCAAGACCGACCGCTCGATCCGCTTCATCCTCTGGAACAACGAGGAAACCGGCACGAACGGCGCGCGCGCCTACGTCGAGCAGCGCTACTCACTGCAAGGCAAGGAGGAGCCGGCCGGTTCGGGCAAGTATCCAGAACCCAAGTGGCTCGGCATGATTCAGCACGACATGATGATGTTCGATCACGGCATGCCGAACGCCGACGGCACGATGAGCAAGGAGCAGCGGCCCGAGGCGGACGTGAACGTCGAGTTCGCGCAAACGTCGAAATTCGCCGACGGCGCGCAGAAGCTGGCGTGGGCATTCGCCGACGCGAACGACATGTATGCGACCGATTATCCGGCGCACGTGGGCCAGCACATGACGAACACCGATTCCGGTCCGTTCCAGGATCTCGTGCCGTCGATCAGCCTGCGCGAGAACGAACGCGGCGCGCAGATCGGCGCCGGGTGGGATCCGCAGTGGCATCAGCCGACGGATCTCTTCTCGACCTACAGCGACAAGGATTTCCGTTTGGGATTGAATGCCGCGGAAACAACCCTGGCCGCGATCGCGAAGCTCACCGGGGCCCGGCTCGAGCGCTAGCGGCCGGTCATGCCCCCTGATGGTTAGCGGCCGCAGATGAACGATGAAAAACGCAGATTGAAAAACTCTTGTTGTTGCTTTTCAAATCAGCGTTCATCAGCGTCATCTGCGGCCGCTTGCCTTTTGTCTCTGACAGTATTTGCGGCGCCCACGGACCGGCGATACTGGCGCTTCGGTGCTAATCCGCGGCGTCACCAGACGACTTCGCCGGCACCATTCCCTCGAACGCCATCGCACCGGCTGGCACGCCGACCAGATCATCGCGGTGGTCGCGGCCCGCGCGCGTAAAGAAGCCGCCCATGCGGCGACTCAACGTATCCATGTACGTGTAGACCACCGGCGTCACGAACAGCGTGATGAGCTGCGAGAACGCCAGACCGCCGACGACCGCGACGCCGAGCGGACGACGCGACTCGGCGCCGGCGCCCTGCGAGAACGCAATCGGCAGCGTGCCCATGAGCGCCGCCATGGTCGTCATCATGATCGGCCGGAAGCGGATCAGGCAGGCGTGCACGATAGCGTCGCTCGGCGTCCGTCCTTCCGATCGCTCCGCCTCGAGCGCGAAGTCGATCATCATGATCGCGTTCTTCTTGACGAGACCGACCAGCAGAATGATGCCAACGAACGCGTACACGCTCAGATCGATATGAAAGATGTACAGCGTCAACAGCGCACCGAACGCGGCGAACGGCAACCCCGAGAGAATCGTGATCGGATGAATGAAGCTCTCGTACAACACGCCGAGCACGACGTAGATGACGAAGATGGCGATGCCGAGCAGCGCGAGCATGCCGGCCTGCGTCGATTGGAACGCCTGCGCCGTGCCGGAAAACGCCGTGTTGATGCTGCTCGGCAGCACGTGACTGGCCGCGGTCTGTACGACGTTCACCGCGTCGCCGAGCGACACGCCGGGCGCGAGGTTGAACGACAGCGTCACCGACGGAAGCTGGCCGGAGTGGTTCACGCTCAGCGCGCCGGCGCTCTGGGTGATCGTCGCGACTGCGCTGAGCGGCACGAGCGCGCCGGTGTTCGATCGCACGTACAACAGGTCGAGTGCCGAGAGATCCTGCTGATACTGCGGCAGCAGCTCCATCATCACCCAGTATTCGTTGTTCGGTGTGTAGATGGTCGACACCTGCCGCGACCCGTACGCGTCGTAGAGCGCCGTCTCGATTTGTGACGCGCTCACGCCAAGCGACGAGGCGCGCTCGCGATCGATCTGCACGCTCGCCTGCGGATTGCCGAGCTGGAGATCGCTCGTCACGTCCTGCACGAGCGGCGACCGTTTCACTTCGTCGACCATTCGCTGCGCCGCCGGATACAGCGTGCTGATGTCCGGGCTCTGCATCGTGAACTCGTACAGCGCCTTCGAGACGCGGCCGCCGATCTGAATCGCCGGCGGATTCTGCAGGAACGTTACCATGCCCGGAACCTTTGCCAACTTGGGCCGCAGCTCGGAGATCATCTCATCCGCGCTCACTCGCTGGTTGCGCGGCTTGAGCGTGATGAACAGGCGGCCCTGATTCGATCCGGAATGGCCTCCGCCCACGGCCGACATGAAGCCGGCGATGTTCGTATCCGCGTGCACGATCGCATCCACCTGCTGCTGGTGGCGCACCATGTCATCGAACGACGTGCCCTGCGCCGCTTCCGTGGTCGCGTGAAGCTGGCCGGTATCCTCGCTGGGAATGAAGCCCTTCGGCACGACGATGAACAACAGCACGGTTCCGGCGAGAATACCGAGCGAGAACACCATCGTCAGCGGGCGGTGCGCCATCGCCCAGAGCAGACCACCCTCGTAACGCTTGACCAGCCACTGATAGCCGCGCTCGGTGGTGTTGTAGAGCCGTCCGTGCGTCTCCTCCGAGTGCGGCCGAAGAAACCGGCTGGAGAGCATCGGCGTCAGCGTCAACGACACGAATCCCGACACGAGAATCGAGACTGCGATCGTGACGGCGAATTCGTGAAAGAGTCGGCCAACGATTCCGCCGAGGAAGAGGATCGGAATGAAGACCGCGGTCAGCGAGATGGTCATCGAGAGAATGGTGAAGCCGACTTCGGCCGCGCCATCGATCGCGGCGCGCATCGGCGGCTTTCCCATCTCCATGTGGCGCACGATGTTCTCGAGCATCACGATCGCATCGTCCACCACGAAGCCCACGGCAAGCGTGAGCGCCATCAGCGACAGGTTGTCGAGACTGTAGTTCATCAAATACATCACGGCGAACGTGCCGATCACCGAGATGGGGAGCGCCAGGCTCGGAATCACCGTCGCCGAAACATTCCGCAGGAACAGGAAGATCACGAGCACCACGAGCACGAGCGTGAGCACGAGCGTGAACTTCACGTCGGCAACCGATTCGCGGATCGATTGCGTGCGGTCGAACAACGTGACCGCCTCGACACCGGCCGGCAGCTGCGTCTTCAGCTTCTCCATCAACTCGTTCACGCCCGTGGCCACGGCCACGGTGTTGCTGCCCGGCTGTCGCTGAATGGCCAGCACGATGGAGCGCTTGCCGTTGAACCAGCTCGCCGCGCGGTTGTCCTGTACGTTGTCGAGCACTTCGCCCAGATCGCCGAGCTTGACCGGCGCGCCGTTGCGATAGGCGACGGTGAGCTGCCGGAACCCGGCGGCATCCTGCAACTGTCCGTTCGCCTGCACGGTGTACGTCTTCGTCGGACCGTTCAGGATGCCCGTCGGCAGATTGACATTCTCCGACGTGATCGCGCTCGCCACCTCGTCGATACCGAGCTGACGGTGGGCGAGCGCATTGGGATCGAGCTGCACGCGGACGGCGTACTTCTGCGCGCCGTACACGTTGACCTGCGCCACGCCTTCGACCATCGAGATGCGCTGCGCCATCATCGTTTCGGCGTACTCGTCGAGCTGCGATAACGGCAGCAGCGACGACGTCAGCGCATACAGCAGGATCGATTGCCCCGCCGGATTCACCTTCTGGTACGACGGCGGAATGATGCCGTCCGGCAGCTGCCGCAGCGTCTTGGCGATCATCGCCTGCACGTCTTGCGCGGCAGCGTCGATGTCGCGATCGAGCGAGAACTGGATCGTGATCGACGTCGCGCCGAGCGTGCTGCTCGACGTCATGTTGTCGATGCCGGCGATCGTCGAGAACTGTTTCTCCAGCGGCGTGGCCACGGCTGACGCCATCGTCTCCGGACTCGCGCCCGGCAGGCTGGCGCTCACCGAGATCGTCGGAAAGTCCACCGTTGGCAGATCGCTGACCGGCAGCCGCCGATATGCGGTGATGCCGAAGAAGATGATGCCCGCCATCACGAGGACCGTGGCGACCGGTCGCCGGATGAACAGCTCCGAGAGATTCATGGTGCCGCCTGTGTCGTTGCGGTCTCGGTGGCCGGAGCTCGCACCTCGACGCGTGCGTTCGGCGTCAATCGCGACTGGCCGTCCACCACTACCTGCTCGCCTACCACCAACCCGCTATCCACCGTCGTGAGCTGTCCCACGGCTTCACCGGGGACGATCGGCCGCACTTTGGCGATCTTGTCCGGTCCGACGACGAACACGTAGCTCCCGTTCTGTCCGGGAAGCACCGCGCTCGTCGGAACGGCCACTGCGTTCGGCGTGACGTCGAGCTGCACGCTCACGCGCACGTACTCACCCGGCCAGAGGCTGTTCAGCTGATTGTCGAACAGCGCCTTGGCAACCACGCTCCCAGTGAGCGAATCCACTTCGTTGTCGAGAAAATCCAGCCGACCCACCTCGCCGACACGTCCGCTGTCCGCCGTCACGACGCGCACCGGCAGGTTGCCGCGGCTGCTGCGTCGTTGCAGCTCTGGAAATTCGCGCTGCACGACCGGAAAGCGCACGCTGATCGGATGCAAGGTGTTGATGATCACCAGCGGATCGCTGTTCGCCTGGACGAGGTTTCCCTGCTTGACGAGCAAGCGGCCGGTGCGGCCCGAGATCGGCGCCCGAATCGTCGTATAGCTGAGATTGAGGCGCGCGTTGTCCACGGCCGCGCTGTCCGCCTGCACTGTGGCCTTGAGCGCCGCCGCTTGCGCCATGGCCTGATCGGCCTGCGACTTGGTGACGTAGTCCTTGGCCACGAGCGCCTGATAGCGTTCGGCATCTCGCTGTGCGCTCAGTGCCTGCGCGACGTCGCGCGCCAGCGTGGCCTCGGCTTGCCGCAATGCGGCTTGGAATGGTCTGGGATCGATGCGGAACAACACCTGGCCGCTCCGAACGTCCTCGCCTTCGCGGAACTCCACCGAATCGAGCGTGCCGCCAACCTGGGCCTCAACCGCGACGGTATGCAGCGGCTCGACGACGCCGTTGGCCTCGATCGTATGCGGCGCCGCGATCTGCGTCGCCGTTGCCACCGTGACCGGAACGCTCGGCGTCTCCTTGACCGGCGGCTTGCTGCAAGCCGCCGCCGCGATCGCGCAGCCCACGCCGACCCGGATCTGGTATTTATGAATGCTCATCGTCCCGGCCTCGACTGGGGCGCCGGTGAAAGGGGAGAGAACGTCGCATCGCCGCGCGCGCCGAGCACGCCGACGTCGTGGGCCAGCTGCGCCAGCGCCGTACGCCATTGCCAGCGCGATTCCACCGACTGCGCGCGCGCCGTCGCCAGCGCGCTCTGTGCCACCAGCAGATCGACGATGCTGCCGACGCCCTCACGGTACCGCTCGCGCGCCACCGTTTCCGACTGCGTCGCGCTCGCCAGCAGATCCGCCGACGTGTGAACGCGGTCGGTCGCCGTCCGCAGCGTGTAATACGACGTGAACACCTGTTGGATCACCTGCTGCTTCGTCGCGTCGGCCCGGGCGAGCGCCGCCTGATAGTCCTCGGACGCCGCGTGCACGTCGTACTGATTGGAAAAACCGGAGAACAGCGGAATCTGCAGCCCGAAGTTCAGCGAATACGTACGGCCGCCGAGTCCGGAGAAGCTGGACCGGTTGTTGGCGCCAGTGGCGCTGAAGCCGAGCGCCGGCAGGTAGGCCGAACGCGTGACGCGAATCGCCGACGACGCGGCGGCGGCGGCGCGCGCCGATGCCAGCTCCGGACGATTGCGCACCGCGGCGTTGATCAGCGAATCGACCGATTGTGCCACGAAGTGCACCGAGTCGGTCGCCGGGACTTGAGGAATCTCGAATGGCGTGTTGGCCGGCACGCCCATGGCGACCGCCAGCGTTCCACGCGCAATCTGGAGTGCGCCCTCGAGCGTCTCGAGCTGCAACAGCGCCTCGGAGCGCGCGGTCTGCGCCTGCAACACGTCGGCAATCGTCGCCAAACCAACCCGGTGGCGCTCGTTCGCGGCATCGAGCGCCGCGGTTGCCTCGTTGACTGCCGCCTGTTCGGCATCGCGCTCGGAACGCGTGGCTAGATAGCCGAACGCCGCCGACTCCACCTGAAAGATCGTGTTCTCGACCGTGGCGTTGTGCGTGAGATCGGCTGCCACCGCCGTCTGACGTGCGACGTCGATCGAACCCGAGCGGCCGCCGAAGTCGAGGACCGTATACGCGAGTGACAGCGAGGGCCCATACTGCGACCGCTCGACGCCCGAGCGAACCGGCGTGGCTGCCGTGAGCGAGCGATTGAAATCGAGGTTGGCCGACAGCGTGGGGTACAGCTGACCCTTGCTCGAGCCATAGACATCGGCGGCGGCTCTGGCCTGCGCCCACGAGAGTCGCGTGTCGGGACTGTTCCGCAGCGCGATGTCCACGACGTCCGCGAGCGTGAGATGCTGGAGATCCTGGGCTGCAACCCGGATGGCCGCGGTGTCGCGACGCGCCACTTCAACGACCTTCCTGCTCGGCTGCCAGAGCGAGCTCGGACTCGCCGGCGCGGCCGCACCGCCGTCGATCGAAGGCGGCTGATGCACGCACGCACCGGCGAGGACGATGCCGATCGCGCCGGCGAGCGCCCTCCCGGATTGTCGTGCGTTGCTGCGGCGCCGGGACATCACTGGCGAGGCACCTGACCGTTCGCCGTGGAATTGTTCGCGCCCTTCGCGCTGGAGCGCGGCGTCGCTTCGGACACGGCGCCGTCCCGTCGCAAATTCGCGGCGATCGTGAGCTTGGGCGGCGACACCGGCCGCGTCGTGATGATCGCGCCGAGCATCACCACGTGATCGCCCGGTTGCAGCCCGCTGACGACCTGCGCCACGCGCAGATCGCTCGGACCAGTTTTCACTTCGCGCATCTCGAACGATCCGTCTGACTGCTGGACGACGGCGTACCGGCCCGGAACCCCCGTCGTGCCTTCGCCGCCGGTCAGCTCGCGCCGCAACTCGCCCGTGAGCGTGTCCACCGGAACGCCGAACATCCGCGATACCGGCGCCAGCTCGTTCGTGGGACGCACGGCGTCGATCGGCACCTGCACGACGTTGGTCAGATCGCCCGCGTTGATCGTGACTTCGCCGTTCATCCCGGGCATGAGCAAACCATCACGATTGCTGATGCTCACCAGCACCGGAAAGAACGTCACACCCTGGTCGACGATCGCCTGCGGCTCGACCTTCTCCACCGTTCCGTCGAACGTCCGGTTCGGAAACGCGTCGACGAGCACGGTGGCCTTTTCGCCGAGCCGCACATTCGCCATCTCGACCTCGTCGATCGTCACACGCATCCGAACGCGTGACAAGTCCGCGATCGTCATCAACGTGGTGCCGCCGTTTGCCGAGGTGGCCGACGTGATGATCTGGCCGGTGGTGATCGGACGGCTGATCACCGTGCCCGAGATCGGCGCTCTGACAGTGGCGTCTTGCAGCTTTTGAAGCGCCAGGTCCAGGTTGGCGCGCTTTTCCACGATGTCCGCGACCGCCGCGGCCGTGGTCGCCTTCGAGCTGTCATGCTGTGCCGCCGTGACGACGTGTCGCATGAACAGCGTGTCCTCGCGCGCCTGATCCGCGAGCGCCTTGCGAAGCGACGCGCTCGACACGACGTCGTCCGCCACCGCTTGATCGTACTGATTGCGCACGTCACGCGGATCCACCTGCGCGAGCAGATCGCCAGGCTTCACGACCGAGCCGACGTCCACCGGCATCTGGAGCACCATGCCCGACGCCTTCGACTTGACGAGGACCGTGTCCGCCGGCTCGACGACGCCGGTCGCTTGCACGCGCACGGCAATGTTGCCGCGCGTGACCTCCGCGGTTGGCAACGGCGCGGCCTGCTGCGTTTTCGAGTGGCACGCGGCAACGGCCAGGCCAGTCACGACCAGGGCGGCGCGAAGCGGGAATGAGCGAGAGAGCATGGGAAGGGGAAAGATCAGTTAAGGGGCTTGGCCATTCGAGACGAGCTGCTCGCGGTCGCGCCGCTGGAGCGCGCGAAATTTCTCGCGTTGCTCGGTGGTGAGGGTTCGTTCGATGTCCGCGCGCACGCTCGTCACCAGCAGGTCCACGCGCGGTCGGATCTCCTCGCGCAGTGCGTTGAACTCGCCCGCACGCATCGACATGATGCTGTCGATCGCCGACTCCTGGGCCGGCGACAGCCCGAGCGCCTGCGACAGCTCGATCCGGTACCGCAGATGATCCTGCGCCGTTGGAGACCGCAGGATCGACGACAGCGGATGAAACGTCGTGTCGGCCAATCGCGTGATTGGCGCCGGCCGCGTTACCGCGCGCTCGATCGCCGCACCGGCGACCCCGCTGGCGAACACCAGTGCGACGAGCGCGACGAGCGCGCGCGCCCGACTGGACGGCTGATTCACTCCGGACGCGCTCATCGTCACCGCCGATGCTGTGGCGGAGCCGGCGATTCGGCCGTGAGCAGATCGAGAAGATCGTGCGACGATACCCGGTTCGTCGCAGCGCCGATCAGCGCCACGCGTTCCGGCGGCACGTCCGCAGCTGTGCTGCGGCTGTTCGACAGCCAGAACAGACAGACGCTGGCGGCGACCGCCGTTGCAAGACCGAGGCGGATCAGCGTGCCCGACCAGTACTCGGTGTAATCCCAGATCGTGCGCGACCGCAGCTCCCGCTGCTCGAGCATCGGCGCCGCGGCGGCGCGAATGCGATCCGAGAGCGCACGGATCTGCGCATCGGTCGGCAGACCGCTCGGCTCAGTGGCACGAAGAAGGCCGGCGAGCTCCCGATCGCGTTTCGGGTCGGCGTGACGCGTCATGCGCTCGCCTCGCGCAGCGACTGCAATGCCTGGCGGAGCTGGCGTCGGGCGACGTGCAAATGCCAGCGGACCGTGGCGGGTGCCGTCTCCAGCGTCCGGGCAATCTCGGCGACCGTCAGGCCGTCCAGCTCGAACAGCTCGACGACCAACCGCCGGCGCGGCGGCAGCGCACTCATCGCGCGGCGCACACGGCTGAAGATGTCATCGCGCTCGGCACCGGCGGATGGCGATTCACCGCCGTCGGCCAGGTCCGGCGTCAGCTCTGAGGTGACGCGGATCGAGCGCGCCGCACTCAAATCGATTCCTCGATTGACGATGATCCGCGACAACCACGGCCAGAACGGGCGGTGCGGGTCGAAGGTGTCTATGTGTCGCAATGCTGACAGGAAGGCGTCCTGAACGAGGTCCTCAGCATCCTCCCGTTGGCGGAGCAGCCGGAGCGCAAGCCGCAGTGCGCGCGGCAAATAGCACTCGACCAGCGCGCCGAATGCCTCGGCGTCGCCCACCCGCGCCCGCTCGATGAGACACTGCTCCGCTGCTGCCTGATCCGTAACCAGTACCGGACGGGCAGTGTGGCGATTCGCGGTGTCGGCGGACCTCTCCAGAGGTCCGTTCTCGAGGGAGCTTTCCATTCGTATTTGGCAGTACGGAGATGCAGCCGGCGGCGTTTGGTGCGCCCCCACCGGGAAACAAAGCGGCGCCTCCCACCTGGAGGCGCCGCCACCTTCCATATGTATCTAATGTACGCGTCCGGGAGGCCGACTGTTGTAAATCACGCCGGTGCCGAGGTTTGACGAAACCCGCTCGCCGCTCGCGGCTCAGTGCATCCCACCGACCGGCGCATGCCCCTCGGCCTTGCGGATGATCAGCACCGCCGGCGCGACGATGATGAACGTGGCGAGGATCATGAGCCACGCGTCGTTGTAGCTCAACATCAGCGCCTGGCCGGTAAGCATGCGGTCGATGATCGCGATCGCACCCTGGTGGGCCTGATACGCGCTGTACCCGTGCGACATCAATCCCGCGACCGCCTGCTGCTGGCGCTGCATGAACAGCGGATTGGCCGCATACGTGTTCGAGACGAGATCCGCGCGGTGAATTGCGATCTGGTGGTCGAGATACGTCGTGATGATGGCGATTCCGAATGATCCGCCGAGCTGCCTCGACAGATTGATCAGCCCAGACGCCTGCTGCGCCTCGCTCGGCTTGAGGTTGGCGTACGCGACGAAGTTGATGGGCGTGAACAGGAATCCCATCGCGATGCCGCGGATGATGAGCGGATAGCGCGCGTCGGAATAGCCGGCCGAGGTCGTGAGATGACCCAGCTGCCACATCGCGTAGACGAACACCGCCAGTCCCACGTAGATGAGCAGTCGCGCGTCGACCAGTGGCCGCTCGCCATTCAGCAGCTTGCCGCACACGAGCGCGACCACCGCCGTTGCGATGCCTCCCGGCATGAGCGCGAGCCCCGTTTCGGTCGGCGTGAAGCCGAGCAGGTTCTGCGTGAACAGCGGAAAGAGGAACGTGCCGCCATAGAGTCCGAAGCCGAGCGCGATGAAGAGAAAGATCGAGCCGGCGAGATCACGGTTCTTCAATACGCGGAAGTTCACGATGGGGTGCTTGTTTCTCGACGACAGCTCCCACCAGACCATCGTCACCAGCGCGATCGAGGCGATGATCGTGAGCCGAACGATCAGCTGATCGCCGAACCAATCCTTTTCGCGCCCTTCCTCGAGCACATACTGGAGCGACGCGAGGCCGACGATCAACAGGCTGATGCCAAGCCAGTCCACCGGGCCGCTGCGCCGCTGTTGATGCGGAGGGTCGTGCAGAAAACCCGTGACGAGAAACACGGAGCAGATGCCGATCGGCACGTTGATGAAGAAGCACCAGCCCCAGTTGTAGTTGTCGGTGATCCAGCCGCCGAGCGTCGGTCCGAGCGTCGGCGCGACGATGATGCCGAGCATGAAGATCGACTGGACCATTCCCTGTTGCTCGCGCGGAAAGATCTGTCGGATCGTCGCTTGCGCCGTGGAGAGCAGTGCAGCGCCGCCCGCGCCCTGAACCACCCGCCAGAGAATGAGCTCGCCCAGCGTGTGCGAGGTGCCGCACATGAACGAGGCGCCGACGAAGATCAGAATCGACGCCGACAGATAGTTTCGGCGGCCGAAGGTGGCAGTAAAGAACGCCGTCATCGGCAGCACGACGACGTTCGACAGGATGTAGCCGGTGCTCACCCACGCGATCTCCTGGATGGTCGCGCCGAGATTGCCCGCCATCTGCGGCAGCGCGACGTTGATGATCGTGGTGTCGAGCACTTCCATGACACCGGCCGTCATCAGTCCGAGGAGAATGAGCCAGCGATGCTGGTTGATGTCCTCGTCGGCCATGGCGCGACCGCCCGTCATTCCGACCCCCGCCGTCATCCCGGCCGCCGAGCTGCCCATCACGCACCCCGCAGCCGCGGCGCTACGCGCACCGCGGTTCCGTAGCACAGCACTTCGGAAACGCCGGGCATGATCTCGGTCGCGTCGTAGCGTGTGGCCACGAGCGCGTTGGCGCCGAGCGCCTGCGCGTGGGCCACGGCCTTGTCGAACGCTTCGGCGCGCGAGCGTTCGCACAGCTCCTCGAGCAGCGAGATGTTTCCGCCGAACAGCGTTTGAAACTTGACGCCGACCTGGCCGAACACCGAGCGCGAGCGCACGACGATGCCGCGCACGATGCCGAGCGTCCGCACGACGTCGTATCCGTCGATCTCGATTCCAGTGGTCGTCAGGAACTCCGGCCCCGCGGTGGTCGGCATGGTCATCTCCCGTTGGGAATGGTCTCGAATTTCGCTGATTGGCACGGCCGCCGCCATGTGGCTGCGCCCGCCGCAATGTGCCCGCGATTTGCATTGAACGTCGCCGGGAGCTCGGACGAGCTCGTGCGACGGCGACGGTCGGCCGGCGCGCGGTACGGAGGGACCGGGGAGATCACCACATGCGAATTCATTATCTACTCATGACGGGTGCACTGTCGCTGGCGTTGGCCGGCACAGCGGCGGCCCAGTCGACCACGAAGACCGAAGCAAAAATACACCATGCCCTCAAGAAGGCGGGCAACACCATCAAGCAGGACGCCGGCGACGTCGGCAGCGCCGCCCACAAGACGCTGAAGAAGGCAGGCAACGACACCAAGGCCACCCTCGGCAAGGCGACCGGAATCCACAAGGTCGGCGGCGACGTCGGCAAAGCCGCTCACTCCGTGAGCCACGCGGGCAAGCGCGCCGGAGCGCAGATCAAGCACACCACCAAGCAGACGGCTGCGAGCGCGCATCACACGCTCACGAAAACCGGCAAGCAGACGAAGGCGAAAGTCGACACGACGGTCAGAAAGCCTGAGTGACCGCGCCGGCGGTCGAGGCACGAAGTACGCGGGGGGATCGACGGTGGACGTCGATCCCCCTTTTAGCATTCTCGCGCCTTGCGGCCGCGGTCAGATTTCAACACATCGAATTTCCAACGTCAGCAGAACGGAGACGCAATCATGAGCGACTTCAACAAGCCCGACGACGGCGAACTGAAGAGCAAGCTCACCCCGATGCAGTACGAGGTGACACAGCGCGATCGCACCGAGCGACCGTTTCAGAATGAATACTGGGACAATCACGAGCCTGGCATCTATGTGGATGTGGTATCGGGAGAGCCGCTGTTCAGCTCACTCGACAAGTTCGACTCGGGCACCGGTTGGCCGAGCTTCACCAGGCCGCTCGTTCCGGAGAACGTGACGACGAAGACGGATCGCACGCACTTGATGGAGCGAACCGAGGTGCGCTCGTCCTCAGCCAACTCACATCTCGGCCACCTCTTCAACGATGGTCCGCAGCCGACGGGCATGCGCTACTGCATGAACTCGGCGTCGATGCGGTTCATTCCGCTGTCGCAGCTCGAGGCGGAAGGCTACGGCGAGTTCAGGAAGTTGTTCGACAAGAGATAGTTAGCGTCCGTCGCCACGGTCGACTATGAGAGAACTCTCATAGCGACGCGCGAGCGCGCAACAGACGCGTCGGTTTTTTTGAGGCGGACGCAACCCGTCGGCGTGCCACTTGCAAAGGTACTTACCCCCCGGCACGCGACTCGAGACGTGAAAAATCAGCTCGTGTGCCGCTATGTCTCACGGCGCGCGACTGCCGCATCGGCCGGTGTTCCGCCGCGCGCCTCTTTCGGGAGGACCGATGCCTGGTCACGTACTCATCACCGGCGGAGCGGGATTCATTGGCTCACACCTCGCCGACGAACTCCTCCGACACGGTTATCGCGTCCGGGTTCTCGACAATCTCTCGCCACAGGTTCACGGGCCTGACGCTCGGCGCCCCGCGTATCTCGCCGACGACATCGAGCTGATCGTCGGCGACGTGCGCGATGCGAACGCGGTGCGCAAGGCGCTCCACGGCATCGACGCCGTCTATCATTTCGCATCGGTCGTCGGCGTCGGTCAGAGCATGTACGAGATCGAGCGCTATACCGACGTGAACAATCGCGGCACGGCCGTGTTGCTCGAGGCGCTCATCCAGCACCCGGTGGGCAGGCTCGTCGTCGCGTCGAGCATGAGCATCTACGGCGAAGGATTGTATCGTGGACCCGACGGCGCGGAGCTCGAATGTGTCGAGCGCTCGAAGGATCAGTTCGCGCGCGGCGAGTGGGAGCCGCGCGGACCGGATGGCGAAGCCGTAATTCCGGCGCCCACGCCGGAATCCAAGCGGCCCGTGCTTGCGTCCGTCTATGCCTTATCCAAGTACGATCAGGAGCGACTCTGCCTCATGATCGGCGACGCGTACAACATTCCGGCAACGGCGCTTCGCTTCTTCAATGTCTACGGCACGCGGCAAGCACTCTCGAATCCGTACACGGGTGTGCTCGCCATCTTC
The DNA here is from genome assembly GCA_025928185.1 of Gemmatimonadaceae bacterium. Classification (GTDB taxonomy): domain Bacteria; phylum Gemmatimonadota; class Gemmatimonadetes; order Gemmatimonadales; family Gemmatimonadaceae; genus JAQBQB01. Next base: position 9,308 of record JAICKA010000015.1, on the reverse strand, counting down.
GCGTCGCGCCTGCTGAATGACAACGCGCCGTGCGTATTCGAGGACGGTGAGCAGCGTCGCGATTTCGTCAGCGTGCTCGACGTCGCTCGTGCCTGTCGCCTCGCGCTCGAGTCGGATGACGCGATCGGACGCGCCATCAACGTCGGCAGCGGCAACTCGTACAGCGTCAAGGACATCGCTCATCGCATGGCGACGGTCCTCGGCAAGGAGTACATCAAGCCCGAAATCACGGGCAAGTACCGCGTCGGCGACATCCGGCATTGCTTCGCCGACATCTCTCGCGCGCGCGGTCTTCTCGGCTACGAGCCGCAGATCGACTTCGAGACCGGATTGTCCGCACTCGCCGATTGGCTCAGTGGTCAGTCGTCCGAGGATCGAGTGGACGAAGCGCGCGCCGAGCTCGCGGCGCGGAGGTTGACCGTATGATCTCGAGAGACAGAGACGTCACGGCCGGCGTCGTCGCCGAGCCGGAGGTAGCCAGCCGCACTCGACCGGTGCTCATCACCGGCGGCGCCGGCTTCATCGGATGCAACCTCGCGCACCGGCTGCTGCGTGAAGGCCGGCGCGTCATTCTCTTCGACAATCTGTCGCGCTCGGGCGTGGAGCAGAACGTGCGCTGGCTGCGCGACACCCACGGCGACGCCGTCGAGCTGTGCATCGGGGACGTGCGCGACGCAGAAGCCGTGCGCCGCGTGGTCGCGCGTGCCGGACAGGTCTTCCACTTCGCCGCGCAGGTCGCCGTTACCACGAGTCTCGACGATCCGGCCCACGACTTCACCGTCAACGCGCGCGGCACATTGAACGTGCTCGAGGCGATTCGCACCGCCGACTATCGGCCGCCGCTCGTCTTCACGTCGACGAACAAGGTCTACGGCGGTCTCGACGACGTATCGCTGGTCGAGAATGCGGCGCGATATACGCCGCAGTCCGAGGCGATCGCGTCGCTCGGAATCAGTGAAGCGCGCCGTCTCGATTTCCATAGTCCGTACGGATGCTCCAAGGGCACAGCCGATCAGTACGTGCTCGACTACGCGCGCTCGTTCGGTCTGAAAACCGCGGTGTTTCGCATGAGCTGCATCTACGGTCCGCATCAGTTCGGAACTGAAGATCAAGGCTGGGTCGCGCACTTTCTCATCCGCGCGATCGATGAACAGCCGCTCGTGCTCTACGGCGACGGCAAGCAGGTGCGCGACATTCTCTTCGTCGAGGATCTGGTGGACGCGTTCGTCCGTGCGCAGAAGACCATCGCGTCCATCGCCGGTCAGGCGTTCAACATCGGCGGCGGCGCCAGCCGAACGATCAGCCTGCTCGAGCTGCTCGACCTGATCGCCGACCTCCATGGTCAGCGTCCCGAAGTGGCATTTCAGAATTGGCGCACTGGCGACCAGCGCTACTACGTCTCGGATACCGCGAAGTTCTCCGCCGCCACGGGTTGGCGGCAGACGGTGTCCGTTGAAGACGGCGTGCGGCGTCTGTACGACTGGCTCAAGGAGAGCCGCACCGACGTCGGGCGCACGCGCTCGACGACACGTCGCCGGCACGTCCTGGTCGATCCGCTTTCCGACGATTCGACGGTACTCTCGACTCCTGGAGGTGCGCAGTGAGTGCTCCCGCTCTTCCCACCAACGCGGTCGGTACGATGCGCGCCGCGGTGCTCAATGCTCCATGTCAGTTCGCCGCGGCATCGACGGATCTCGTCGAGCCTGGGCCGAACGAGGTCCGCATTCGGCTTGAGGGCAGTGGCGTGTGCGCGTCGAGTTTGCCGATGTGGGAAGGACGCGAGTGGTTCGAGTATCCTCAACCGCCCGGTGCTCCGGGTCATGAAGGTTGGGGCGTGATCGACGCCGTCGGCGCCGACGTGACCGGCCTCGAGCCGGGCCAGCGCGTCGCGGCGCTCACGTACCGCGCATTCGCCGAATACGATCTCGCGGCGGCCGATGCCGTCGTACCATTGCCGGCGTCGCTCGACGGAATCGCGCTGCCCGGCGAGCCGCTCGGATGCGCGATGAACATTCTCAAGCGCAGCAATATCGAGCCGGGGCAGACGGTGGCGATCGTCGGCATCGGTTTCCTCGGGGCGTTGCTCACCAGGTTGGCGAGCAATCTCGGAGCGCGCGTGATTGCGGTGTCACGGCGGCCCTTCTCGCTCGAGATTGCGCGCCAGTTCGGCGCCGCCGAAGTCATTCGCATGGACGATCATTATAGAATCATCGAGGACGTGAAAGCACTCACCGATGGTCACGGCTGCGATCGGGTGATCGAAGCGGTCGGGTTGCAGTGGCCGCTGGATCTTGCCGGCGAGTTGACGCGCGAACGCGGCCGGTTGATCATCGCCGGCTTCCATCAAGACGGTCCGCGCAACGTGAACATGTTCCTGTGGAACTGGCGCGGACTCGACGTCATCAACGCCCACGAGCGCGACGCGCGCGTGTACGTCGATGGCATTCGCGAGGCCGTCGGCGCGATCGAGCGCGGTGAGCTCGATCCGTCGCCCCTGTTCACGCATCGCTTTCCACTCGACGAGGTCGATTCCGCAATGGCGGCGACCCGCGATCGTCCCGACGGCTTCATGAAAGCGCTGGTGATCGCGTGACGGCAATCAGCCAGGTGGTCTCGACTGGCGAGTCGAGCGAGCGCAATCATCGGACGCGTCCTGCTGCGACTGCCGAGTCATCGGTTGCTCGTCGGCCGCGACTCGGGTTTCTCGGCGTCGGCTGGATTGGCCGCCATCGCATGGAACGCATCGCCGAGCGCGGGACCGCGGATGTCGTGGCGATCGGCGACCCCAGCGGCGAAGCCGCAACGACCGCGGCGCAGTGCGTCTCGGGAGCGGCAGTCGTTCCGCCCGAGCTGGACGCGTTCGTCGATCAGGACATCGACGGGCTCGTGATCGCCACGCCGAGCGCGATGCACGCCGATCAGGCGATCGCCGCGCTCGAGCGAGGCATTGCCGTGTTCTGCCAGAAGCCGTTGGCGCGTACGGCCGCCGAAACGCGCCGCGTGATCGATGCGGCGCGAGCCGCGGACCGACTGCTCGCCGTCGATCTGTCGTATCGATTCACCACGGGCATGCGACAGATCCGCGAGCTCGTGACGAGCGGTGAGCTGGGCGAGATCTACGCGGTGGATCTCGTCTTTCACAATGCATACGGGCCAGACAAGCCGTGGTTCTTCGATCCAAAGCTGTCGGGCGGCGGCTGCGTGATCGACCTCGGCATCCATCTCGTCGACCTCGCACTCTGGACGCTGGGTTTTCCACGCGTCGTCGATGCAACGAGCAGACTCTATTCGAAGGGCAAGCCGCTCGCCTCGATCGATGCGCAGGTCGAGGACTACGCCGTGGCGCGCGTGGACGTCGAGAACGGCGCGTCGATTCGACTCACGTGCTCGTGGAATCTGCCAGCCGGCCAGGACGCCGTGATCGGCGCATCATTCTATGGAAGCGCGGGCGGCGCGGCCTTCTCGAATGTGAACGGCTCGTTCTACGATTTCACGGCGGCCAGGCATCGCGGCACATCGCGTGAGGTACTGGCCGATCCACCTGATGAATGGGGCGGTCGGGCGGCCGTCGATTGGGCGCGCCGACTCGCCGCCGGTGAACGGTTCGATTCCACCATCGAACATCTGGAGGACGTCGCCGCGGCACTCGATCGGATCTACGGTCGATGAGGATCCTCGCAACCGCGGATACGGTCGGCGGCGTATGGGTGTACGCGCTCGAGTTGGCGCGCGCCCTCGCGCCGCATGGCGTGGAGGTGGCGCTCGCCACCATGGGCGCACCGCCCAGCGACGATCAGCGCCGAGAGTTGGCCGAGCTCGATAACGTCGAGTTGCACGAGAGCACCTTCCGCCTCGAGTGGATGGAAGATCCGTGGCTCGACGTGGACCGCGCCGGCGACTGGCTGCTGCAGCTCGAGCAACGCGTGCGACCGGACATCGTACACCTGAATGGATTCGTCCACGGTGCGTTGTCGTGGACCGCACCGGTGCTCGTCGTCGGCCACTCGTGCGTGCAGTCGTGGTGGCAGGGTGTGTACGGCAGAACGCCGCCCGCGGAATGGGACGAGTACACGACGCGCGTACGCGCCGGACTCGCCTCCGCCGATCTCGTGGGAGCGCCCTCGCACGCGATGCTTCGGGCGCTGGTTCGCCATTACGGCGCGTTCGCCGATACCGACGTGATCCCCAACGGCCGCGACGGTACGCGCTTTCGCCCAGGCCATAAGGAATCACTCATTTTCGCCGCCGGTCGGCTGTGGGATGAGGCAAAGAACGTCGCTGCGCTCTGCCGCGTTGCCCAATCACTGCCCTGGCCTGCGTACGTCGCCGGCTCGACGCGCTCGCCCGACGGCGCCGAGCACGATGTCACTCACGTGAACGCGCTCGGCGTTCTGCCGGCGAACGAGTTGGCGGAATGGCTCGGGCGCGCCAGCATCTACGCGTTTCCGGCCCGCTACGAACCGTTCGGGCTCTCGGTGCTCGAAGCGGCTCTCTCCGGGTGTACGCTCGTGCTTGGCGGCATCGAGAGCCTGCGCGAGATCTGGGGGGACGCGGCGGCGTACGTCGATCCGATGGACGACGACCAGCTCGCGCGCACGCTGCAGTGGATGTGCGACGATTCCAGCCTGCGTCGCGCACTCGCGGCACGTGCGCGAACGCGCGCACTCGAGCTCACGCCGGCGCTCATGGCCGAGCGGTATCTGGCCGCGTACAATCGGTTGCGGCATGCTCACATGAACGGCGAGGTCGCGGCATGCGCGTCGTGATGTTCTATCACTCGCTGCGGTCGGACTGGAACCACGGCAACGCACACTTTCTGCGCGGCGTGGCCAGCGAGTTGGTGCATCGCGGTCACGACGTGTGCATCTACGAGCCGGCCGACGCATGGAGCGCCGCCAACCTCGCCGCGGATCACGGCGCCGAGGCGCTCGATGACTACCGACGGGCGTATCCCACGCTGCGCAGCACCGTCTACGATCTCGCCACTCTCGATCTGGACGATGCGCTCGATGGAGCAGATCTGGTACTCGTGCACGAATGGAACGATCACGACCTGGTCGCGCGCATTGGCCGTCACCGTGCCTCCGATGGCGAGTACGTATTGCTGTTCCACGATACGCATCATCGCGCGGTCACCGCGTCGGCGAGCATGTCCGGCTACGATCTCACGCACTACGACGGCGTGCTCGCGTTCGGCCGGGCCATTCGCGACATCTATATAAAGGAAGGTTGGGCAGCGTCGGCGTACGTCTGGCACGAAGCGGCGGACACGCAGGTGTTTCATCCGATCACCGCTCCAGAGCGCGATGGCGATCTTGTCTGGATCGGCAACTGGGGCGACGACGAGCGCGCGGCGGAGCTGCGCGAGTTTCTCGTCGATCCCGTGGCGGAGCTCGCACTGCGCGCCCGTGTGCATGGCGTTCGCTATCCCGATCACGCGAGAGAGATGCTCGCCGCGGCCGGCATCGAGTACGCCGGCTGGCTGCCCAACTATCGCGCGCCGGAGACGTTCGCGCGCTTTGGGGCAACGGTGCACGTGCCTCGCCGTCCGTACGCGCGCGCGCTCCCCGGCATTCCGACCATTCGTGTGTTCGAAGCGCTGGCCTGTGGCATCCCGTTGATCTCCGCCCCGTGGGACGACGCCGAGCACCTCTTCTCGCCCGGTACGGACTATCTCGTCGCCCGTACCGGATCCGAAATGAAGCGATTGTTGCAGGACGTCCTGCACGACGCCGCACTCGCCGGCTCATTGGCCGAGCACGGCCGCCGTACGATCGAGACGCGCCACACCTGCGCACATCGAGTCGACGAGCTGCTCGGCATCGTCGCCGAGCTCGCGCCTTCACGCATCGAGGACACCGCATCCGTATGAGCTCCGGACTGGATATCGCATTCTTCGGCTCGAGTCTCGTCTCGGCGTACTGGAACGGCGCGGCTACGTACTACCGCGGAATCATTCGCGCGCTGCACGAGCGCGGTCACCGCGTGACCTTCTACGAGCCGGATGCCTATGAACGCCAGGCGCATCGGGACATCGAGGATCCGACGTGGGCGAAGGTGGTCGTGTACGCGGGCGTTGGCACGGATGGCGTCTCACAGGCGCTCGAGCGCGCGCGCGGCGCCGACGTCATTGTCAAGGCAAGCGGCGTTGGCGTGTTTGACGAGCTGCTCGAACGCGAGGTGCTCGGGCTCAAGCGTGCAGATACCGCCGTCATCTTCTGGGACGTGGACGCACCGGCAACGCTCGATCGTGTGGGGCAGAACGCCGACGATCCTTTTCTGCCGCTCATTCCCCGCTACGATCTCGTGTTCACCTACGGCGGCGGCGAGCCGGTGGTGCGTGCATACGAAGCCCTCGGCGCACGCGCGTGCATCCCGATCTACAATGCGCTCCATCCGTCGACGCATCATCCGGTGCTCCCGGAACCGCGGTTCGAGGCGGATCTCGGATTTCTCGGCAATCGGCTGCCCGACCGCGAAACGCGTGTCGAGGAATTCTTCCTTCGCGCCGCCGAGCGCTTGCCGCGCCGCAGGTTCCTGCTTGGCGGCAGCGGTTGGGCCGACAAGCATATCCCGTTGAATGTGTCGGCGATCGGCCACGTGTACACGCACGAACACAACGCGTTCAACTGTACGCCGCGCGCGGTGCTCAACGTCAATCGCGAGAGCATGGCGCGCTACGGCTTTTCGCCGCCAACACGCGTGTTCGAGGCGGCTGGTGCCGGCGCCTGCTTGATCACCGACGAGTGGGTCGGCATCGAGCTGTTCCTCGAGCCGGATCGCGAAGTGCTCGTCGCCGCGAATGGCGATGCCGTCGCCGCACACCTCGACGGGCTCACGCCCGAGCGTGCGCAGGCCATCGGCGATGCGGCGTATCGCCGCATTGTCGCCGAGCACACGTACGCACACCGCGCACGGCAAATCGAAGCGGAATTCGGCGCACGCGACATCGGCGTATCGACGCACGTGTCGATGCACTCGAGCGCCGACTCACAGTCGAGCCGGGAAGCCCTCGCGTGACGGCGATCGCGTCGGCGCCCCCAGCGACTCGGCTGGACATCGTGATCCTCGGTCTGTCGATCACGTCCTCGTGGGGCAATGGCCACGCGACGACCTATCGCGGGCTCGTGCGCGAGCTGGCAGCTCGCGGCCATCGCGTGCTGTTTCTCGAGCGCGATGTTCCCTGGTATGCCGACAATCGCGATCTGCCGGAGCCCGCGTACTGCGAGCTCGCACTCTATCGCAGCGTCAGCGAGCTGCGCCGTCGGTTCGCATCGGCCATTCGCACCGCCGATCTGGTCGTCGTCGGTTCGTATGTGGCCGACGGTATCGCGATCGGCGAGTGGGTGACGCGCACCGCCAGCGGCGTGACGGCGTTCTACGACATCGACACGCCGGTCACGCTGGCGCGTCTCGCGACTGGCGATGTGGAATATCTCACGCCGGAGCTGATTCGACGGTACGACCTGTATCTATCGTTCACCGGCGGGCCGACGCTGCAACGCATCGAGCGTGAGCTGGGCTCGCCGTGCGCCCGTCCGCTGTACTGCTCGTTCGATCCCGAGCTGTACTTTCCGGAAACGCGAACGATAAAGTGGGATCTCGCTTACATGGGAACGTACAGCGCCGATCGGCAACCTACGCTCGAGCGACTGCTGCTCGAACCGGCTCGCCGCTGGTCCCGCGGCCGATTCGCCGTCGTCGGTCCGCAATATCCGGAGGACGTGCACTGGCCGCGCAACGTCGCCCGGCGGGCGCATCTCGCGCCACGCGAGCATCGCGCGTTCTACAACGCGCAGCGCTTCGCATTGAACGTCACCCGCGCCGACATGATCGCGGCTGGCTACTCGCCCAGCGTTCGCCTGTTCGAGGCCGCGGCCTGCGGCACGCCGATCATCAGCGATGCGTGGCGTGGCCTGAGCGACCTGTTCACACCGAATGAGGAGATTCTCATCGCTCATTCGACTGACGACGTCCTCCGGTATCTCCGCGAGATCCCGGACGATGAGCGTATCGCCATCGGCCGCAGGGCGCGAACACGGGTGCTGGCCGAGCACACCGCCAGCCATCGCGCGGTCGAGCTGGAGCAGCACGTGCGCAGTGTCGGGACCGGCACCGCGGTCGCATGAAATTGTGTTGAGGGAGATCGGATGACCAGACTACTCGAGCGCCGTGTGTCGGCGCCATCGGAGGAGCGCGCCGAGGAAATCGCGCGGCTCGGACCCTGGTTTCATAACCTGCACCTGCCGGACGGCGCGCAGACCGCCCCCGGCCACGCGCTCGGCGACTTTCCTGCGTTCAAGTGGGAAGCGATCGCCAGCCACATTCCGCAGGATCTCACGGGCTGGACCGCGCTCGACGTCGGGTGCAACTCGGGCTTCTATAGCTTCGAGCTGGCGCAACGCGGCGCGTACGTCACCGGCATCGACGTGGAACCGCTGTTTCTGAAGCAAGCCGAATGGGCCGCCGGCGAGTTCGAGCTCCGCCATCGCGTGGAGTTCCGTCAGATGCAGATCTACGATCTCGCGCAGATCACCGAGTCGTACGATCTCGTGATCTTCATGGGCGTCTTCTATCATCTGCGGTATCCGCTGCTCGGGCTCGATCTCGTAGCCGAGCACGTGCGTCGCCTGATGGTGTTTCAAACGCTCACGATGCCAGGCACTGAAGTGTTCGACGGCACTGACGTCGATCGCGACATCGACGATCGCAAGGCATTCACCGAGGCCGGTTGGCCGAAGATGGCATTCATCGAGCACGCGTTCTCCGGCGACCCAACCAACTGGTGGGCGCCGAACCACGCCGCAGTCGAAGCGATGCTGCGCTCGTCGGGCATGCGCATCACCGGCAAGCCGGCACACGAGATCTACCTGTGCGAGCCGGATCACGACCGGGTGGCATGGCCGCAGGGCCGCGGCCGCGCCGAGTTGCTTTCGGCGACAGGAAGGGATTGGGGCGTGTAGTTGTAGCAACGCGCGGGCTGGAGCGGCTCGCGCGAATCAATGCCTGCGCGCCGAATCGGGTTGGATTGACTGGAGGAAGCGGACCTGGCGGAAACCGGCGAACGAGGCGCGGATTCGCTCCGATCGGCGCGTGGAGCTCCGCGCGCCGCATCAACAGACAATGTTGTCTTTGTGGTGGTGGCGTCCCGGCCAACTCCCCGATCCGATAATCCGCAAACTCCGCAGCCCCGTTCGACTCTTTCTGGCGCGAAAGACTCTCGCGCCACCCGGTCGCGCGGCTTCGGCCACGTCTCAGGGAGAGGAACGGGGTCGCGAAGAACGGCGGAGAACGGCGGAGAGGCGCGG
>JAICKA010000047.1 GCA_025928185.1 Gemmatimonadaceae bacterium | reverse complement strand
TCGGAATTATAACGTCGGTGTTCGCGAGACCGACGGGCAGGTGCTCTTCCTGCACCGGCTGCAGCCAGGCGGCGCCGACCGCTCGTACGGGATCGAGGTGGGAAGGCTGGCCGGCCTGCCTGACGCGGTGCTGGCGCGAGCGCGCGCGGTGCTGCAGCTGCTCGAGGGAGAGCAGCTGGTGCCGGCGCTGGCCGCGAAGAACGGTGGGCGGGCGATGCGAGCGGCCGCGATGCCTCGCGCGACCGCGGCGGCCGCGGCGGTGGAGCAGCTCGCGCTGTTCGCGAGCGCACCGGACCCGCTCGTCACGCGGCTGGCGGCACTCGACGCGAACACGCTGACACCGATGCAGGCATTGCAGCTGATCGCCGAGCTGAGCGCGGACGCGGCGAAGCGGGAAAGGCCGCGATGAGCGACAGGTCCGCGCGCCGGCCTCGCCACCTGCATGCGATCCGCGGCGCGATCACCGTCGAGCGGGACGAGTCGGCAATGCTCCTCGCGGCGACGCGTGAGCTGCTGACGGCGATCGCCGATCGCAATGCGATGCAGCCGCACGAGATCGTGAGCGCGATCTTCACGCTGACCCCTGACCTTGTCAGCGAGTTCCCGGCGCTGGCCGCGCGCCAGCTCGGCTGGACCGACGCGGCGCTGCTGTGCACGATGGAGATCCCGGTGCCGAAGGCGCTGGCCCGGACGATCCGAGTGCTCATCCACGCCGAGTTCGACGAACCGCGAACCGACGTGAGCCATGTCTATCTCGGAGCGGCCGTCGCACTCCGACCCGACCGGGCGAACCCGCCGCTGCCTAACGCGTGACGATCGCCGTCGCCTACCAGGGAGAAGCGGGTGCGTTCAGCGAGGCGGCGATCGCGAGTGTGTGGGGCGATGGCGCGACCGCGCTCTCGTGCGCGTCGTTCGGCGAGGTGATCGCGGCGATCGAAGCGGGGCGCGCCGAGGCCGGGGTGCTGCCGGTCCGGAACACGATCGCGGGGCCGGTCGCCGAGAGCGTCGCGGCGATCAGGAAGTCGAAGCTCGTGGTGATGCGCGAAGTCCCGCTGCCGATTCACCTCGACCTCGTCGCACTGCCCGGCGCGACGCTCGAGGCGCTGCGCTCGGCGGCGAGTCATCCGGTCGCGCTGCTGCAGTGCGCCAACTTCCTGCGCGCGCATCCGTTCCTGGTGCCGCGCATGGCGTACGATACGGCCGGCGCCGCGCGCGAGGTCGCGGCGAGCCGTGACACGAGCCGCGCCGCGATCGCGTCGTCCCGAGCCGGCGCGCTGCATGGACTCGTCCCGATCGCTTCGGGGATCGAGGATCGAACCGACAACGTGACGCAGTTCGCAATCGTGGCACGCGATGCGTCGAAGATTCTGCTGAGCGCGCTCGCCGCGCGCACGCCGTCCGCTAACTTGGAACGATGATCGCTCATTCGAGAGAGGGAGATCCCATGCGCGCACGATCGCGAGCGTTCGCCGCGACGCCGGTGTGGTTCCTGGTCGCCGTCCTGGCGGCCGGATGTGTCGGCGACTCGGACACGAAGAAGATGGCGCAGGTATTCGCCGGATCGGGCGCCGGTCCGGACGAGCTGCCGGTGATGACGAACAAACAGGCTCCCTTTCGCTATCCGACGGCCGCCTACACGAAGAAGATCCAGGGGAACACTGTCCTTCGCATCTTCATCGACGCGAATGGAAATGTCCTCCCCGATTCGACGAGCGTCGCCGAGGCGAGTGGAACGCCATCGCTCGACAGCGCGGCGATCGTCGGAGCGCGCGAGCTGCACTTCATCCCGGCGAAGAAGAACGGCCAACCCGAGGCGGTCTCCATTCTCTTCCCCGTCTACTGGCGCCATCCCGACATGCCGCCGCTTCCAGGCGACACGATCCTCAACCGCAACAGAACTCCATGACGAGCTCCGCACGCGACAGCGCTGTCTCACTCGCGAAGAAGGCAGGGGAGGTCGAGCGAAATCGGCGGCCGTACGGCTCGGTCCTCGAGACAATCGGGTGGACGCCGCTGGTGAAGCTGAACCGGATCACGAAGGGGATACGCACGCCGGTCTACGGGAAGGCGGAGTTCTTCAACCCGGGCGGATCGGTGAAGGACCGGATCGGGCTGCCGATCATCGAACGCGCCGAGCAGGATGGCTCGCTCAAGCCGGGTGGGACGATCGTCGAAGGGACGAGCGGGAATACGGGAGTCGGGCTGGCGATCGCCGCCGCGCTCAAGGGGTATCGCTGCATCTTCACGATGCCCGACAAGATGTCGCAGGAGAAGGTGCGGCTGCTCAAGGCATTCGGCGCCGAAGTGATCATCACGCCGACCGCGGTCGCACCGGATCATCCGGACAACTACGTGATGATGGCGAAGCGGATCGCGAAGGAGACGCCTAACGCGATCCTGGCGAACCAGTTCTACAACGAAGCCAACCCGGACGCGCATTACGCGACGACGGGTCCCGAGCTGTGGGAGCAGACCGAGGGGCGGATCACGCACTTCGTCGCGGCGGCGGGGACGGGAGGCACGATCACCGGCGTCAGCCGCTACCTCAAGGAAAAGAATCCGAAGATCCGGATCATCGCCGGCGATCCGGCGGGATCGATCCTCGCCGAGATGTGGAAGACCAAGGGGAAAGGCCACCCGGATGGTGCGCCGTACAAGATCGAGGGGATCGGCCAGGACAAGGTACCGGGCACGCTCGACCTCTCGCTGGTGGACGACTACCAGACGGTGAGTGATCGCGACGCATTCGCGATGGCGCGCCGCCTGACGCGCGAGGAGGGGCTGTTCGTCGGCGGGTCGGCGGGGCTGATCACGCACGTCGCGCTCCGCGTCGCTCGGGAGGTTGACGACCCGAACGCATTCGTCGTGACCTTTCTCTGCGACACGGGCGAACGCTACCTGTCGAAGCTGTACAACGACGAGTGGATGCGCGAGAACCAGATGCTCGACGCCGAGCGCGGGACGTTAGGCACGGTGCTTGGCGCGAAGACGACCGACGCGCCGGCGATGGTGAGCGTCGCGCCGGGGTCGACGGTGCGGCAGGCGCTCGGTCTGATGCACCAGCACGACGTCTCGCAATTGCCGGTGATGGATGGATCGAACTGCATCGGCTCCGTGAGCGATTGGGCGCTGTCGGGGAAGAGCCTCGAGGACACGAAGCTGCTCGACGCGACGGTCAGCGACATCATGGATCCGCCGTTCCCGAGCGTGGAGGCAGGACAGTCGGTGGAGTCGGTCGCGAAGCTGCTGTCGAAGTCGAATCCGGCGGTGCTCGTGCGGAAGAATGGAGCGATGCAGGGGATCGTCACGCGGTCGGACCTGCTGCAGTTCCTCATGAAGGCGTGACCGGTGCCGGCTCTGACACTGCGATGCGCCACGAGTTGCGCGCCGTGCCGGCTATGACACTACGATGAGAGATGAGCGAGGCTGCGACAGAGAGATGAGAGAGGGAACTGCGTGAATGGGTAAAACCAAAAGCGGGGACAAGGGCGGCGCGGCGTTGAAGATCACGGTGCTGATGGGCGGGGCGTCGAGCGAACGCGATGTGTCGTTTGCATCGGGAACGCGCGTCGCGGCGGCGCTGCGGGCGAGGGGGCATGCCGTTACCGCATTCGATCCGGTGGGGAAGGTGCTGTCCGTCGAGGAGGAAAAGGGATATCTCAGCGGCGCGGTGAAGAAGGCGCCGCCGACGCCGGAATTTCTCGCGACGTTGAAGATTCCCGGATCGCTGGGCGACCATCCAGCGGTGCGAGACGCGGACGTCGTCTTCCTCGGGCTGCATGGCGGGCAGGGGGAGGATGGGACAGTGCAGGCACTGCTCGATCTCGCCGGGATTCGTTACACCGGGAGCGGGCATCTCGCGAGCGCGCTGGCGATGGACAAGGAGCTGTCGAAGCTGCTGTTCCGAGCGGCGGGAGTGAGGACCGCGGACTGGCTGATGGCGCCGGCGACGGAGGCTGAGATCGTGAGCGCGCTCGGCTTGCCGGTCGTCGTGAAGCCGTCGAAGCAGGGATCGACGGTGGGGCTCAGCGTCGTGAAGCGGCGCGAAGATCTCGCGGCGGCGATCGAGCTCGCCTACAAGCACGACGACGAGGTGATGATCGAAGCGTTCATCCCGGGTCGCGAGCTCACGGTCGGGATACTCGGCGACGAGCCGCTCGCGGTCGGGGAGATCATCCCCAAGCACGAGATCTACGACTACGAGTGCAAGTACACCGCGGGGATGGCGGTAGAGGAATTTCCGGCGAAGCTCGATCGCGCCGACACGGCCGCGGTGCAGCAGCAGGCGCTCGCGGCGTTTCGCTCGCTCAAGCTCAGCGGCTATGCGCGCATCGATTTCCGGATGAGCCCCGAGGGGCACTTCTATTGCTTGGAAGCAAATACCCTTCCCGGGATGACGGAAACCAGTCTCATCCCACAGTCGGCGGATGCGTGCGGGATCAGCTTCGCTGAGTTGTGCGAGCGTGTCGTCCGACTGGCGCTCGAGGGAGAGCGGAGCCCGAGGCGCGCGTAGCGAGCAGACGCCGCAGCGATCGTGACGCGCCCGATGCGGGATCGTCGAGCAGGAGAGGTCGCAGCGGAACCGCTACCTTGTGCGTGGGTTAATCAGATGACGGCGCGCCGCGCGCCGCCACCGCTCGCGAGCGGGGCGGATGCGACGGTGAAGCAGGAGAGCCAGCGCGGGCGCTGGCACATGGCGAGCAGCACGGCAGGCACCGATGGCGTTTTCCACTGACACCGACGAGCACCCGCGGATGACCCGCGCCGTGCAGGCGCTGATCGCGATCACGGTCGCGATCTACTTCCTGCAGGTCGCGGCGTTAGGCGACCGCGACGTCTGGAACTGGCTCGCGTTCCAGCGCGCCGACCTGACGCACTCGGTGTGGACGGTGGTGACGTACGCCTTCGTGCACTACGGCTTCTGGCACATCGCGTTCAACATGTACAACCTGTGGATGTTCGGTCCGCGGGTGGAGCACATGTGGAGCCCGGGGCGATTCACCGCGTTCTACCTGTGGTGCGCACTCGGCGGCGTCCTCGGGCACCTGATGTTCGGCGGTACGGGGATGCTGATGGGTGCGTCGGCGGCGGTGATGGGCGTGATGCTCGCCTACGCGATGCACTGGCCGGACGACGAGGTCTCGCTGTTCGGCGTCGTGCCGATGAAGGTGAAGTGGTTCATCGCGATCCTCATCGTCCTCAACATCGTGCAGGGCGTCGGCTCGTACGCGATGTCCGGCGCATCGGGGTCGGGAATCGCGTACACGGCGCACCTTGGCGGCCTCGCATTCGCCTGGTTCTACTTGCGGACCCCGTCAGCGCAGAGCCTCGACCGGTTGCGGCAGCGCATCTCTCCGGTCGCCGATATTCCGGATGAGCCGCCGCGCGCGGTGCCGCGTTCGGCGCCGAGACCGCGCGAACGGACGAACGAGCGTGGATCCGCGAGCGACGATGCAGTGGCGAAGAGCAAGGCTGTCGTCGTCAAGCGTCAGGCGCCGCCGGTGGTGCGGCGCGCGGCTGTCGATCCACGCTCCGAGGCGCTCAACCTCGTGCTCGACAAGATCTCCGCGACCGGGATCCAGAGCCTGACGAGCGACGAGCGGAAGCTGCTCGACGAGATGTCGCGGAAGCTGCGCGGCAACGACTGAGCCAGGCCCACCATCGTAGCGGCTGCCCACGCCTCTGACGTGCCGCGCACCGCACGACAGCCGGCATAAAGAAAGAGCCCCCAGGCAATTGCCTGGGGGCGGTGCCGCCACGCCGTTCTCGCGGCGGCAGCAGCCGGCACAGAGTGCGCCGGCGCGAAGATCTCTCCCAACCTATGACGGGGGACCACGGTCGCGCCAGACCCTGCGTTAGCAGCCCCGAACTGTTGAGTACGCATTCGTCGTGCCAGCGAGGGAGATTAATTATCTCTCAGAAACGCCGAAACGGATGGCGCAAAAGCGCCTTACGGCGTTATGATGGCCGGCCCGCCCAACGGCACGATCCCTCCCCCCCCGCGGAGCCGTCACGTGCGTCGTACACTCCTCATCCTCGGGGCGCTCTGCCTAACGGCGAGCGCCGCGACCGCGCAGAAGAAGATCCCGAAGCGGCCAGAGCTCTTCGCCGGCGCTGATACGAACAGCTGGTTCGCCTACTATCAGGATGGGCTGCACAACCTGCGGCGCCGTCCCGAGCTCGCCTCCGACGACTTCTACTGGGCCGAGCGACTGAACCCGGCCGCGCCCGAGCCGCTGTACGCGGGATGGGTCGCCTTCTGGCGGAAGAACCCGGACCGGTTCTGGGACTACGTCGCCGGGAAGCGATTCGTCGTCGAGAACAAGGACGTCCAGCGAATCGACTCGCTCCGGCTGCAGGCGCTCGAGCGAAACCCGATGATGTATCAAGGGCTCTGGATCGAGCTGTTCGACGACCAGACCGACCTGAACATGTCGCTCGATCCGGCGTTGCAGGGAATCGTCGCGTACGCGCACGGCAACCCGGCAAAGGCCGCCGAGCGACTGGGGCAGGCGGTGAAGTCGAAGGACAATCGATCCTATCGGTACGATCGCGCGCTCGCGCTCTACCAGATCGCGCAATACGACACCGCGGCCAACGAGCTCCAGCTGCTGATCGACGACATGAAGAAGCGCGAGGAGAAGAAGCTGGTCCGCGCGTACGAGTCGAAGCAGATGTACGAGTTCGGGATCGCGATCGTGATGCTGGCGAAGGGTGACACCGCCGCGGCCCGCGACGCGTTAGGCAAGGCGCTGACCGAGGACCTGTCGTTCGCGCCGGCGCACATCCAGCTGGCGCGCCTGTCGGCGCTTTCCGGCGACACGGCGACCGCGATCCAGGAGCTCAGCCAGGTGGTCGAGATCGACAGCACGAATGTCACCGCGCAGGTCGAGCTTGGCGTCCACCTCATGATGCAGAACCGGACGGACGAGGCGGAAGCGCACCTGCGGACGGCGATCGCGCTCGAGCCGTATTACGCGCAGCCGTACTTCCCGCTCGCATACATCCTCGAGTACGAGGAGAAGTACGCCGACGCGGCGAAGATGTACCTGGCGTTCGCCGCTCGCGCGCCGCGGATGGATGAGCAGCGCGCGGCGGTGGCTCGCGCCCATGCGGCCGAACTGCTGCAGAAGCCAGCAGGTGGAGGGGGCCAGTGAGCGTGCGGGTGGCAGGGGCAGTGCGCAGCTTCGCGTTAGGCGCGACACTGGCGCTGGCGACATGGCCGGCGGTCGTGCAATCGCAGGCCGCCGGATCGTCAGGCAGCATCGCGCGCCCGCGGACGACGTACGAAGACCTGCAGATGCTGAGCGGCGTGCTGAACCAGCTGCGGGTGAACCACCCCGACTCGCTCGACACGCACGTGCTGTTGATGGCGGCGATCGAGGGGATGGTCGAGGCGGCCGATCCGCATTCGTACGTCATAACGGCGACGCGGATGGATCCCGAGCGCGAGAAGGCGATGCGGGAGCACAAGCTGTTCCCGGTCGGGATCAACTTCGAGTACTACAGCGGCGCACCGGTCGTACTCGGCCTCACTCCGGGATCGCAGGCAGCACGGCAGGACATCCTTCCCGGCGACGAGCTGATCGCGATCGACGGCAAGGCGGTCGCGGCAACGAGCACCTTCGAGCTGGACATGGCGCTGGCAGGGCCGAAAGGAAGCATGACGTCGCTCGTGTTCGAGCGTGAACGAGAGGACGGCAGCGTGGTCCAGCTGACGCGCGAGGTGAAGCGCGAGCACCTCGGCGAGGAGACGGCGGTTCCGGCCGCGTTCATGCTCCGCCCGACGGTCGGCTATGTCCGGATCACGACGTTCAGCAACGATCACGTCGCCGACGACGTCGACAAGGCGTTAGGCACTCTCGAGAAGCAGGGGATGACGAGCCTCGTGCTCGACCTCCGCGACAACCCGGGCGGCCAGGTGGACCAGGCCGCCGACGTCGCCGGCGATTTTTTGCCGAAGGGTGCGGTGGTGTATTCGTCCGAGGGCCGCAAGGCCGATGTCGCGAAGACGGAGAAGGTGTCGCGCTCGCTCTTTGGCTCACAGCGCAAGTATCCGATCGTCGCGATGGTGAACGACGGCACGGCCAGCGCGGCGGAGCTCGTCGCCGGTGCGCTGCAGGATCACGACCGCGCACTGATCTGGGGACGGCCGACGTTCGGGAAGTCGCTGCTGATGCAGGGATTCCCGCTGCCTGACGGTTCGGAGTTCGTGATGGTGATCGGCCACCTGAAGACACCGTGCGGCCGGGTGATCCAGCGCGATTATCACTCGATCACGCGCCACGACTACTACCGCCAGGCGCGCGCGGTGCGCGACACGATCGGACAGCCATCGTGCAAGACCGATCACGGCCGCACGGTCTACGGCGGCGGCGGGATCTATCCCGACGTGCGCTCGGCGTCGCGCGCTCCGCTGCCGCTCTGGGTGGGACAGCTCGGCGAAGGCGCGATCGCGCTGCGCTGGGCCGGTGCGCATGTGAGCGCAGCTCCGAGCGAGTATGCGAGCCTCGACGCGCTGGCGGCAGCGGGACCGCTGCCTGCGGCGACGCTGGCTGATTTCCGGACGTACGCAGCCGCGCAGGGGGTGACCGTTCCCGCGGGTTCGGACGCGGACGGATTGCTCAACCGGATCCTGCTGCCGCGAATCGCCGACGCGAAGTGGGGAGACGAAGGCTTCTACCGGATGCGGGCGCTGCTGGACGGCGAGGTCGCGGCAGCGGTGGATGCGATGCCGAAGGCCGCGGCGCTGGGGGGTGGCTCGAGCCATTAGCTTTCGTGGATGCCACGAGCCGATTTGCTGGAGACGTTCGAGAATCCGTACCGCGATCGCGAGTACGAGATCCACATGATCTGCGACGAGTTCACGTCGCTCTGCCCGTTAGGCGGGATCGAGACCGATGCCGCGGAGCTGGCGCTGCTGAAGGGGGGCGCGCCCGACTTCGGCATCATCCGGATCACCTATGTGCCGGCGGCGAAGTGTCTCGAGCTGAAGAGCCTCAAGCTCTATCTCTGGAGCTTTCGCAACGACGGAATCTTCTACGAGCGGGCAGTGAACCGGATCCTCGACGACCTCGTCGCGGCGTGCCAACCCGCGCGGCTGGAGGTCGTCGGGGATTTCAACGTGCGCGGTGGGATCAAGTCGGTGATCACGGCGCGGCACGCGGCGCGGACGTAAGCCCGCGCCGGCAGGCTTTCGCTGCCTAACGCGTCAGGTCGCCGCAGGCGACGATCGTCCCCATGTCGGTCGGCGAGGCGTGGACGTTGACGTGATAGCGCTGGGTCTGGTCGAGGGTGATCGGGATGGTCGTGGTGACGGCGGCAGTACCGTCGCCGCTCGTGCCGAGGGCGGTGTAGAGCGACCCATTCCCGACGATCGGGGTCATGCCGTCAGAGCAGCTGCCGGTGTGAATGTGCCACGGGTAGGTCGCTCCCGGAGTGCCGCCGGAGATCTGCACCTCGACGGTCTCCTGGCCGGCGTTCATCGAATGGACCATCGCCGTCCCGTGCACGGTCGAGCCATTCATCGCGGCGAGGTTGGCCGAGTAGTGAACCATGCCCGCCATGTCAGCGGAGCTACTGGCGGATGGCGCGGGCGTCTCCCCGCTGGTGCCGGCGGTCGTGTAGGTCGGAGCGCAGCCAGCGGCAGCGGCGAGGGCGAGCGTGGGGAGGATGAAGTGCAGGCGCATGGTCGGGTCCGTGGGTTGTCGGGCGAGCTGTGGATTGTGAACGGTTCGCCGATTACAGCGGCAGGGTATGGGCCACACGCCGGTTTGCGGAGCGATTGCGGTTGAAGCGCACGTGCGGCGGGGTTTATATTGGGAGACTGCGGCCAGGTAGCTCAGTTGGTAGAGCAGCGGACTGAAAATCCGCGTGTCGGCGGTTCGATTCCGTCCCTGGCCACTAAGCAGGACAACAACTTACGGGATTTTACGCCATCGGGCGCAAAAGCATGTCGCGGGACTTGTCGCGGGACTGCTTTGCGCCCGATGGTTTTTTGTAGCGCAATGGTTAGTAACCCAGGCATCAGAACGCGGCACTGGACGTGGTTCGAACATCGTCGCAAATCTCCGCGCTACAATTGGCAATTATTCACAACCTCTTTGAGTGTAGAGTTGCATGCAATACAGTTTTGCCAATGTGTTAACGCGTTCGGGTCGAGGGCATTTGCGGATAAATTGATTGCGCTGGCAACGCAGGTTCATCTGCCCTGTCGACCGTCCTCACGGATTGCAGCGAAATAGCGTTCCTTCGCGAGGCGATCGGCCTCCCTCGCCTCATTGATTTCGCGTGCGGTCCAGCGCCGACCCCACACGACGCGACCCCGGTCGATGAAGTAGTGCGACTGACACTGCAATCCCCAGTTGCCAATCGAAGGATCCAGTGAAACGGTCTCGCCATCGAACGTGACGCGCCAATCCGTTGGTGTAAGAGGCGTAACCACCTTCGCTCCGCAACCGCAGCAACATCGATGGCTCGCAGTGGCGTACGGAATCGACACGTACAACGTCCCTTCCTCGAGTTCCTCAGGAATAAACTCGACGAACTCATGCCGAACCGAATCGGTCCGCATCAGGCCGCGTCCTCGTTGATCAGCGCATTCCCCCCGATCGCGTACAGGCTGTGGTGCTCTTTTTCCTGGTCTAAATAGAACCCCAAGAGCTTCTTCCACTTGACCACGGCGAGGGCGGCATTCAAAGCATTGAGGTCCGCAACCTGAATGTTCTTGTCGTATTCGTTATTGCCGTCACCATCGGTGAAAGTCACACGCGTACGAAAATGATCTCTTTTCGCCGCTGTGCTCGTTGTGATCTTGAGGAGACCGCCTAACGACCCGTCGGTTAGCTGGAGTCCCATTCCCACATCGATGAACGGCACCCCTAGCTCCTCCAACTTCTGGACAACGTGCTGCTTGGCCGCCCCCTTATCCATGCAGATGAAGACGAAATCCATCGCTTCGAGCTCCTGGACGTTCGCCGCGGTTACGTGGTAGCCGTGTGCGACGATGTGGCGATGCATGTTGGAGTAGCGCCCCCGTAGATAGTCGACTTTCAAGGGCTTCTCACGCAGCTCTGCCGCGCTCGCGGCGCCTGGCGACCGAAACGCGTTGTGCTGTGAAAACACGTCTCCATCGTACAGGTGGATCTCGCCGACTGGCGTCTTGGCCACGAGGTCCAAAATGTACGAACCGGTTCCGCCGGTGCCCAGAATTGCCAATCGAGCGATTCGCAACTTGTCGCTCACGGCGCCGATTTCCGCTCGGCTCGATGCCGTGTCCATGTACACGAATACCGACTCGTCCTCGGTGCACTCGATAACCGGATGGGTCAGGGCGCTCACCTTGTCATCAATTGCCTGAGCCGGCGCTGAGATGATCTCGACGTAGCGAGTCATCTTCTCGTGATAGTCCCGGTAGCCGCTGGACGGTCTGTTCGAAAACGAATGGTCCACCAACAAGCCGCCTCCCAGGTCCGACCTCCCGCTGGCGTGGGCGATTTGAGCGATCGGCCGGCGGTCAACATCACACGGGTGATCGCCTGTGAAGTATGCCACGTGAGTGTCGGGCCGATCGGTAACATCACCGGCCAGGCGTAGCGTCGAGACTAAGGCACCGCGTTTGATCTCCCCGGTGCCGTTTACATAGGGCACATCGCGGATCACTAGGTGACCCGCGATGATTCCCACGTCATACCCCTCGTCCCGTAGTCGCTTAAGGTCGGGACTACGACTTATCAGTTGGTGTGACATCGAAGATCATTCCGTCCTTCACCATGACGGGGTCGCCGCCACGCACCATCGACCCCTGCGGCTTGTTGCCCTCGCCGCGCCGGTACGCGACTGTGTAGATCGTGTTCGGATTCCCCCAAGGATTATTGGGGAATGCCATCTCCACGACCTGCTCGAACGCGAGCTCTCGCGTGCTGACTTCCTTCGGCGTGCCGTTCACGATTACGGTCCTCGCTTTTGTTGCCTCGGCGCTTGACGCCACTGCCTGTGGACTGCTCATAGATGTCCTTTGCTCCTTCGCGGTACCCCGCGTCGCTGGATGACAATCCAACGATGACGTAAAGCATCTAAGTTGTCAATAGCCATTTAACGCTTAGCGTTAAATCGCTATTGACACATCGCAAACATCACACTACGTTCAATTATGCGGGTAGAGTTCGATGACCCCGACTTGGATCGCCTCGAAACCGATCCGGAGTTCACAGCCGACCGCGGGACGGAAGTCGTCCGTGGCTATCGAAAGGTGATGCAATCAATTCGTGCATCACCCGACGAACGGACGCTTTACGCATTGCGCGGTTTGGGATTCGAAAAGCTCAAAGGAAAACGAAAACATCAACACTCCCTCCGCATTAACAAACAATGGCGGCTCATTGTGGAGCTTCGTGGAAGCGGCCCACAATCGCGGATCGCCGTTGTCGAAATCGTGGATTACCACTGAGAACCACATGCGAATACAGGAGGAGGCATGAAGGACAGGATTCCAGCTGAGGCCTTCCCCCCAGGTGAGTTTCTGAAGGATGAGATCGACGCGCGCGGATGGACGCAGGAAGAGTTTGCGGCCATCATCGGAAGACCAACTACCCTCGTAAATCAGATCGCGCTGGGCAAGCGGGCCATCACGCCAGAGGCGGCTGCAGAGATCGGCGCAGCGCTTGGCATCGATGCGGAGTATTGGCTGAATCTCGAGACTACGTATCGACTCTGGCTAGTCCGTCAGCAACAAGAGGCTCCGGCACTCGAGCGCATATCGCGTATGGCGAAACTTCGAGAGCGTTTTCCAGTTCGGGAAATGACGAAGCGCGGTTGGCTTGCACGCACGAAGGATCCCGACCAGCTGCAGGCGGAAATTCTCTCGCTAGCGCAGGTAGACCGTCTTGAGGATGTTGGCGCTTCCTCCACGGCGTATGCCGCGAAGCAAACGTATTACGGTCGCGACCTGAAGCCAGTGCAAGAGGTATGGCTATGGCGCGCGCGACAGGTAGCGGAGGCGATGACGATGAATCAAGAGTATAGCGAGTCAGCGTTGCGGTCTCGCTTGGAGAAGCTGCGCAGCCTAGCATCCGCCGTGGACCAGGTTGCGGAGATTCCAAATCTCCTCGCCGAAGCCGGCGTGCGGTTTCTCATCGTTGAGGGACTTCCCGGTGCTCGAATCGATGGCGTCACGCTATGGGTAAATGACAAGAAGTCGCCCGTCATTGCGCTGACGCTACGTTTCGATCGTCTCGACAATTTTTGGTTTGTACTCCGACACGAAATCGAGCACGTGCTCAGAGGCGACGGCCGGGAGGAAGCGATAGTTGACGTCGACATTGGGCCCGGAGCGGAGGACACCGCGCTTGATTTGCCCAAAGAAGAGAAAGCGGCCAACAGTGCCGCAGCGGCGTTCGTTGTCCCAGAGGGCGTTTTTCTAGACTTCTTGAAGGATCTGGTTGAATCCTATTCGGAACAGAAGGTGGTTGATTTTGCCGGCGGTTTAAATGTCCACCCAGCAATCGTGGTTGGTCAAATCCACAAGCACCTCAACAGATATGACATTCTGAGAAAGTATCTTGCGAAGGTGCGACATGTGATCACAGAGGCGGCTATAACCGATGGTTTCGGCCGCCTCCATCGCCTGTCAGATTGAATTCTGTCCACCTGGGACTGGAGCGGCTCGTGGGTGTCGATTTTCTAAAGTCGAAGCAAAAGAAATTCGCGAAGGGATGGGATGCCGAACGATTGGCTAGTTCGCGGCGCCGGCTTGGTAATGAATCCGGGATCCTGGCGAACGAAGTGGTCGCGCGTACCCTTGGAGTGGCCAACCTTCACGAAGGCGACGACGTTTTGGTGCGTGCCGACGGCGAGTGCCTGAGCGTCATAGTCGACCTAGCTCCAACCGCCATCCTCCTCGAGCCAACGTCAGCAATCGTTAAGGCGGTGCGTGAGTCAGGTGGCTATGCGCACGGCCTGATCCAAGCCGTTTATCCATCGTTAGGCTTGCTAAAGGTTCAACTTCAGTGAGCAGGCGATTACGAGTCCGGAAGCGTCGGCGCGATGCGCGCTACTGGGACGATCAACGCCGCAACACCCCCTCTCTCGGTTGCTCTCGCTGCTCCGAATTGCCACTTTGCGGCGGCCTGTTCACCTCGTCCAGCGCGTTCGATTGCCTGAGCTATTGCTGTGGCGCCCCGAAGACTTGCACTACCGTATGCCCGCGAAATAGCTCGTTTGTAGCGCGGGTTCGCGAAGTTTCTGGCTTTGAGTTATCTCAAATCGCCGCAATTGCCGCTCGGCCATTTCCCAAGGTGCCGTCGAGTATCCCATTGATCTACGCTAAGGGGAAGCGGATCAAACCGTTCGCCCCTCAAGTTGCTGCCGTTCCTCTGTATCAGTTGGTCAATCGCAAACTCACAGAAAGCAAGTTCCGAAGCCGCGAAGAAATGTGGGGCTATTTTGGCCTTGACCTGTCGACGGCAATAATTGCCTCTGGAACAGCGAAAGACCCAGCCCTCGAGCGGTGGTGGGAGCTTGGGACGTCAGGGCGCGTCGAAATCCTAAGGCAGCTCGCTACGCTGGGCATCACTGCGATCACGACACCGAATTTCAGTGTTTTCAGTGATGTGCCACGATGGGATAATTTTCACGACATGAAACGCATAGCGCTCTGCTGGCGCGAGATTCTAGATGCCGGTGTACCGGCGGCGCTTCACGTAAACGCGCGCGCCACCCGCGACTGGGAGCGATGGGCAGACTTCGTACGGTTTCACGCGGAGGTTGACGCGATTGCGTACGAGTTTGCGACCGGCGCAGCTGCGCGTTTCTCATACCACGTCGACGAGCTCTGTCATCTGGCCGATCGCGTTGGAAGGCCGCTGAACCTGATCGTGCGCGGGGCGCTGCCCGCTCTGGCGAAGTTGCGGCAAGCGTACGCAGTCGTGTCGATGATCGATTCGACCACGTATATGCGAAGTGCAAATCGCAAAATTGCAGTGCTTCGCAAAAACGGAGCTATCACATGGAAGGATGCGCCTGATCGGCCGGCCGTCGATATGGATTCGCTCACCGAGCACAATCATCTGACGATGCTGCAGGTGACAGGCAGCCACAAAGGACTGTAAACTCACCGATAGGGGTCCACTCCAACGTTAGGTCGATTCATCTGCGACCCCGCATGGCTAGAAGAGGCACCTACCGCACGGTCGGCGCGATGCGCTGCGCGGATTGGGACGCTAGTCGACAGTTGAAGCTGCGAACCGGTCCAAACATTCTAAGCCTTTCACTCCCCCCTATCGACTCCCTCTTAGCCTACTAAGAGCGTTAGGCGGCAATCAACATTGTTCATGAGTACGACGACACAGACACTTCTCCTTTCTATCGCGGGGCTTACCTCCACCGCGATCGTCGGTGGAATGGGACTTTACTTCGCTGCACGAGGTCGCAGCGCCTCGTTGCGGCGGCATCTCTATCAAGAGCAGCTTGCCCTTGTCGTTCGTCTCATCCGTATCATTGGGAAGATTCGCACATTCGCCCCTATGGTACTGGATCGAGCAGGGCCTTACTACGAAAGCGCGCTCAACGACCTGCGTATCAAGGTACGTCAGCTTTCGGAGGCAAAGGATACTGCCGCCGCACTTCTTCCGACCGAGCTATATCTCGAGGTGTCGCAGCTCGCGAGTGTGGTGGTGGATTTCCTCGGCGACCACGACGAGTGTCGAGACGTCAGCTGGTTTCCGGCGAAACTCGCTGGTCATTCCGCCAAGACCGCTCTCCTCGCCCGCGCCTATCTTGGCGTCGATGAACTCTCAACCGAGAGCGCCTCGTTATTTACACGGAAGGCTAGACTCTCGAAGGTCGCGAACCTGAATTCCAACGCCATCGCAGCCGCAGCTAAGGCGCACCTCGAGCAGCAGACAGCTGACGAACGCTAACCTCGACAGCGGATCTGTTCGTCCGAGATGTCCAGCGAAAAATCGGTGCCGCATGGGAACACCGAACACTCCTCTCATCCCCTGAGTACTACTCCATATGCAGAGAGCTGGCGCACGGTGTTGGGATGTGCTTCGCTGAGAGAGAGAATCGCGAACGGGAGCAATGTGGCTCGGACACCCACACACGCGAAGCTCTCAACTCGGACCGAGACGCGAAGCCGTCCGAAACTAATTCGCTTTACCCCGTCCGAGCTTCGGGAAGTTGCCGAACGTGCACGGGTGAGGGGCCGCCCCGTCGCGTGTTATATCCGCGAATCCTCGCTTGGCGTGTCGCCACGCGTGCGCCGCACGGAGCTGAACGATTCGCTCATCCGCGCCTTGGCGCGCGTTGCTGACCAGCTCACCCGACTCGCCGCCGCTGCGGATGCCGCGGCACTGCAGGACTCCCCGGCGTTTGCCCAGACCGTGACCGAGGTTCTCGATCTGATCCGCGATCTCGACTGAGGCCGGCCGATGATCGCGATGTCCCACAGCGCCAAGAGCTTCGGCACGCTCGCCGATTACCTGGCGAACGGGCGATCCGGTGAAGAATCAGAACGCGTGGCCTGGAGCGCGTCGCGTAATCTCCCGACAGCCGATCCAGAACTCGCCGGGAAAATCATGCGAGCGACGGCTGCGCAGAACGTCAGGGTCAAGGATGCCGTCTATCATCTGACGCTCAGCTTCGACCCCGGTGATGCGGTCGATCGCGCGGCGATGGAGCATGTGGTGGACCGCGTCATCGCTGCACTCGATCTGCACGGTCATCAAGTACTCATCGTATCTCATCGCGACCGTGGACATCCGCATATGCATCTCCTGATCAACAGGGTGCATCCGGAGACGGGGCGCGTTTGGAATCGTTGGCAGGATCGCGCGATCATCCAGAAGGTGTTGCGAGAGGAGGAGCGCGCCCTGGGACTTCGCACGGTCCCCGGGCGCCTCGCAACGCGCACGCAGCTGGGATTGGATCTCGCTGAAGCGCCGTCGCAGGAGGTAAGCAGGCCAGCATCAGCTCAGCCCACGGCACCAAGCCGTGAAGACTTCCCCGCGCAGTCTGCGAAGCAGAACAGGATCGAAGAACTGACCGGTCATCTGCGCTCATACGAGCGTATCGCCGAGCTGAATCGTGAAGCGTATACCGTCGGGCTGGAAGTCGGCGCCGCGCAGGCGCGCACCTCACAGTTCGAAGACGCACTGCGCCGCGTCGATTCCACTCGTGAGGCATTCACGCGTGCACTCGGCGACGTGTATCGCGACCCGCGGGCCGCCCGGGAGGCGTTCAGTGAGATGGCAGAACAGCGGGGCCTCAACGAAGCAGCGCGATTGATGCGTGAGCGCCCCGAGGCGTTCGGCGCTCTGCTCACAGTCGAGACACCGCGCGCATTTGGGCTTGGCCGCACCTCTGACGACTTGGCCGCGCGGCGGGCCGCTCCACACGTGGCGCTCAAAGGACAAGATGCGCTCAATGCCGAACAGGTTGCTGCGCACACCGTTGAACGCAGCGCATCACCACAGGCGGTACCGCACTCGCCAACGAATGGCATCCCTACGAGCGAGACGGCTATTACGGCGCCGGTCAAATTCAGTCCGGCAGTGCCCCAAGTGATTCGCATCGATGCCGCCCTGGCTGCCGCACGAGCCGACCTCCGGGAGGCGACTGAACGGGCGTCTACCATCCGCCACGAACTGAGAAGCACGCCAGATCGTGGTGATCTCGAGCGGCGCATCGTCGATCTCCTCGACCGTATGTCGCCACGCGAGCTGCGCCAGCTCCGCAGCGCACTCGCCGCCCCGCAGGTTGCCGTGGTGCTCAGGCTCAAGGCAACGCTTCGGGATGTCCTGCTTAGTCGCGAGGAAACGCACCAGCGTTAGGCAACAAGCAACGGTCGATGTCCTAGCGTGAGGCAACGCGTGCGACTCTGATCGCAGAACGGGTACGCTCATCCCGAAGTAAGGTCCTTTACAGGCCCTTCGAGTGAATGTCGCGGAACCCCGGATAGACGTGCGCGCAGCAGCAGCCAAACAGGAGCACGACGAGCGCTACGCGGAAATGATGGCCCGCTATCTCGGACTCGGCGTGCTCGCAGCGGTCGCGGACGACGACGTCACCGAGATCTACGTCAATCCGCAAGATGGTGCCGTCCGCTATGACACGCGATCCCGCGGGCGTGTCGAGAGCCAGGCGCGGATCGATCCGCACCGCCTCGAGATGTTTCTCAACGCGGTTGCGTCGAGCCTAGGCGTGACGTTAGGCGCCGATCACCCATGGATCGAGGCAGAGCTTCCGGCAGCTGATTTCCGAGGGAGTCGACTGCAGGGTTTCGTCTCGCCGATCACGGCCGCGCCGTCGTTCAACATCAGGAAGCCGCCGAGGACGATCTACTCACTCGACGCCTACGTGATGAAGGGCATGCTCGCCACGGACCAGCGTACCGCCCTGCGTCATGCGGTGCTCGCACACCGGAACATCCTCATCGCCGGTGGCACCAACAGCGGTAAGACAACGCTCGCCAACGCAGTCCTCAAGGAGGTGACCGATCTCTTCCCGCATGAGCGGGTCGTAATTCTCGAGGACACCGTCGAGTTGCAATGCGCCGCGGTCGATCACCTCGCCCTCCGATCCGGCCCCGCAGTGTCGCTTGCGCAGCTGGTGAAAAGCGCGTTGCGCACGAGTCCCAATCGAATTGTCGTCGGCGAGGTGCGAGGTGGCGAGGCGCTCGATCTGCTCGACGCCTGGGCAACAGGCCACCCGGGAGGCGTTGCAACGGTGCATGCGTCATCCGCGGAGGGCGCGCTGCTCCGTCTCGATCGCCTCGCCCAACGCGCGAACGTCCCGTCACAGCGCCACCTGATCGCCGAAGCGATCCACCTGATCGTGGTTATTGAAGGCGGAAACAACGGCCGGCGCGTAACCGACCTGGCGCGAATCGAAGGACTGGATGCTCGCGGGGATTTCGTTGTCCACCGGAGCGTCGATCGAACCACCACCACAGGAGAGGCAAAATGAGTCCCCTGCATACTCACTCGATGCGTCGATCAACACTGATCGGAGTCGCACTGATCGCGCTCGTTGCACTGCTGCCTGACGTTGCCCTCGCTGCATCAGCCGGCGGGGGAGCCGCGATGCCGTGGACGGGGCCCCTCCAGAGCCTGCTCAACAATCTCAGCGGAC
>JAICKA010000003.1 GCA_025928185.1 Gemmatimonadaceae bacterium | reverse complement strand
TGATCCCGAGGTCCTCGCTGATCACCGTCCCACCGGTCAGGATCGCGATATCTTCCAGCATCGCCTTGCGCCGGTCGCCGAACCCAGGCGCCTTCACCGCCGCCACCTTCAGCCCGCCGCGCAGCTTGTTCACCACCAAGGTCGCCAGTGCCTCGCCTTCCACGTCCTCGGCGATGATGAGCAACGGCCGGCCCTGCTGCGCCACCTTCTCGAGCACGGGGAGCAGGTCCTTCATCGACGAGATCTTCTTGTCGTGGATGAGGATCAGCGCGTCCTCGAGCGCCGCTTCCATCTTCTCCGGATCCGTGACGAAGTACGGCGAGACGTAGCCGCGGTCGAACTGCATGCCTTCGACCGTCTCGAGATCCGTCTCGAGCCCGCGGGCCTCCTCGACCGTGATCACGCCGTCCTTCCCGACTTTGTCGAACGCTTCGGCAATCAGATTGCCGATCTCGGCATCATTGTTCGCAGAGATGGTGCCGACCTGCGCGATCTCCTTCTTGCCGCTCGTCGGGACGCTGATCTTCTTCAGCTCCTGCGTGATCGCTTCGACTGCCTTCTGGATCCCGCGCTGAATCGCCATCGGGTTCGCGCCGGCCGTCACGTTCTTGAGGCCTTCGCGGAAAATCGCCTGGGCGAGGACGGTCGCCGTCGTGGTGCCGTCGCCGGCGTTGTCCGACGTCTTGGTCGCGACTTCCTTCACCATCTGCGCGCCCATGTTCTCGAGCGGATCGCTAAGCTCGATCTCCTTGGCGACGGTGACGCCGTCCTTGGTGACCGTCGGGGCGCCGAACTTCTTGTCGATGACGACGTTCCGACCCTTGGGGCCGAGCGTGACCTTCACCGCTTCGGCGAGTTGATCGACACCACGCTTGAGCGCTGCGCGTGCGTCGACGTTGAAATGCAGTTCCTTGGCTGCCATATGCCTTCAGAGCCTCGTGGGTGTTTGAGTTAGCCGATGACCGCGAGAACGTCCGACTCGCGCAGAATCAGGTACTGCTCTCCGTCGACAGTGACTTCGGTGCCGCTGTACTTCCCGTACAACACCTTGTCGCCGACCTTGACCTCCATCGGGACGCGGTTGTCCTTCTCGAAACGGCCCGGGCCGACCGCGATGATCTCGCCCTGCTGCGGCTTCTCTTTCGCGGTATCGGGGATGTAGAGACCGCCACGCATCTGCTCGCTCTCTTCGAGCGCGCGGATCACGACGCGGTCAGCCAGCGGGGCGACCTTGGAACTGGTCTTTGTGGCCATACGGTGAGCTCCTCCCAGTCTATGGCTGCGGTGAAAATGGAATTGTGTGAGCCTTAGCACTCGTGCGACGAGAGTGCTAACAGCAGGGATTCTACGCTGCCACGACCCGAGCGTCAAGACCCGTCGACGCTGGAGCCGCCTCGCGCCTAAATCTTTGTAATTTCGTGTTTTAGAGCGCTGGCGCCGTCGGAGCTGCGGGCTGCAGGAGGCTGTGGGCCAACTGGAGCCCCTGTAGCGTCAGGTGCGGTTCGACGCGGTCGAACGTGGTACACAGCGCGGCCATCGTCTCGGCGAAACCGCCGGTCGCGATCACAATGGGCGCGTGCGGCCGCGGCCAGCTCGCGCGAATGCGGCGCACGATGCCGTCGATCGCATCCGCGGCGCCAAACAGCACGCCCGCCCGAATGCAGTCCTCCGTTCGGCGCCCGATCACGTGCTGCGGTACCACGAGCTCCGTGGCAGGCAGCTTCGACGTGCGACGCGTCAGCGTCTCCGCCGACGTCAGCACGCCTGGGGCGATTACGCCGCCGAGGAATACACCCTCTGCCGTAATGCAGTCGAACGTGATTGCCGTGCCCATGTCGACGACGATTGCGTCCGTCGCGTACAGTCGACTCGCCGCCAGCGTGTTGATCAGGCGATCCGCACCCACGGTGAGCGGCTCGTCCACGTCGAGCGTGATCGGGAGCGCGGTACTCGCGTCGACGACGAGCGGCTGTGCCACGCCGAAGTACTGCCTGCATGCGTCGCGCAGTGGCGAAGTGACGCGCGGAACCACGGAGCCGATCGCCACCGCCGTCACCACGTCGGCGTTGAACCCATCCGCCTGCAACAGGCTGCGAAGCAGAACGCCGAATTCGTCCGACGTGCGCGGTACGTCGGTCATCACGCGCCAGTGGCCGTGCAGCTCCGTGCCGGCGAACAGCCCAACGGTCAACTCGGTGTTTCCCACGTCGAACACGAGAATCACAACGCCTCCGTGAGCACGAGTGACCCGGCGCGGACGGCAACGACGCCTGTTGCCGACTCGACGAGCAGTGCGCCGGCGCGGTCGATTCCCTGCACCGTCCCAATCACGGGTTCTGCACACCGGTGACCCGCCGCGAGGTCGCGGCGCGCGAAGGCGCGCCGCTCGTCGTCGGACAGCGCGCCCGTGCGCGCCGCCGCCGCGCGGATCGCGGGAATGATCGCGCGGAGCACGTCCAGGCGCGAGATGCCGCGGCGCAGCCCGATCGCATTTGGCTCGATCGCCGGCGCCCGCACGTTCACGCCGACGCCTATCGCCACCCACTCCGGCAGCGAATCACGCCAGCGCGCCTCGACGAGAATGCCGGCCAGCTTTCGGCTGCCGACGTAGAGATCGTTTGGCCATTTGAGCCGCACGGGTTCCGACGCGAACGGATCGAGCGCGGGCGCCAATGCCAACCCGATGCGGAGCGACAGCACGCTCACCGCCTCTGCGTCGCTGGGCCGCTCGAGCAGCGTGATCCACAGGCCTGCGCCGGGCTCGGAGCGCCATGTCCTTCCCTGCCGTCCGCGACCGGCGGTCTGCGCGTCGGCGATGACGAGGGTGCCGGCCGGAGCACCTGACGCTCCGAGTGAATGCGCTTCGTCGAGCGTCGAGCCCACCGTGGCGAACGTGACGACGCGCGGCAGCTCGAGCAGGCGGGCGAGCGCGTCGCCGGCATGCAGTTCGTCCGGACGGTTATCGGACAAAGTAGAGATAGAACACGAGGGCCAGCGCGATACGGTACCAGCCGAACGCGGTGAAGTTGCGCGTCTTGATGAAACTCAAAAATCCCTTGATCGCCAGGATCGCCGTGATGAAGCTGACGACGAAGCCCACGCCGAGGGCAGCCGTCTGGCCGGCCAGCGCGCCGTGATTCTTGAGGAGCTCGAGCGCGCTCGCGCCGAGCATCGTGGGCACCGCGAGCATGAACGAGAACTCGACGATCGTCCGCTTGCTGATGCCGATGAGCGAACCGCCGACGATCGTCGCCGCCGAGCGCGATACGCCGGGAATGATCGCGATCGCCTGGAAGACGCCGATCAGCAGTGCTTTGCGGTACGTGATCTCGTCGAAGTTCGCTTCGGTCTCTGCGTGCTTCTTGAATCGCTCGAAGACGAGCAGCGCGATGCCGCCGAGCAGGAGTGCCCAGAGCACGACCGCGATGTTTCCGAGCAGATAGCCCTTCACCACTTTATAAAACGCCAATCCGATGATGCCGGTCGGAATGAAGGCGACGACCAGCTTCTTGAAAATCGACCAGTTCCAGAAGCGGGTCCAGTACAGCACGACGACGGACAGGATCGCGCCGAGCTGAATGATGATCTCGAAGCTCTTGAGAAATTCCGTGTCGGCGAGACGCAGCGCGTCGCTGACCAGAATCAGATGCGCCGTCGACGAGATCGGCAGGAATTCCGTAATGCCCTCGACGATCCCGAGCACGAGCGCGTGGCCGAGCGACAGCCCGGTGGCGTGGACGACAGTCTGGAGGATGGTCACGGAGCGGCTGGTCGAAGTTCGGCCGGCGAGCGGCGTTCAGTGGTGGATGGTCGCGTCAGCGTGTACTCGTAGAACGCCTCGTAATCGGCGACGATGGCATCGAGCGAGAATCGGGCCCGGGCGTCGGCGGCTGCGCGCGCGCTCATCGCGTGCCAGCGATCGCGGTTGCGTAGAATGTCGAGGGCCGCGCGGGACATGCCATCGACGTCACCGACCGCGCAGAGCGCGCCTGTCTCGCCGTCACGGACGACTTCGGGCAAGCCCCCGGCGGCCGTGCCGATCACGGGCACCCCCGACGCCAGCGCCTCGAGCGCACTGAGTCCGAACGACTCGCTGCCGGAAGGCAGCAGAAAGAGATCGGCGCCGGCAAGCAGCGGCGCCACCGCTTCGATCTTGCCGAGGAAGAACACCGAGTCGTGTACGCCGAGGTCGCGCGCTTCGGCTTCGGCGTGCACGCGGTCCGGGCCGTCGCCAACCATCACGAGCACGGACGGCACTTCCGCGGCGACGCGCGCAAAGATCTTGACGACGTCGCGGACGCGCTTCACCGGCCGAAAGTTCGAGATGTGGAGCAGCACGCGCTTGGACGAGTCGATCTGTTCGGTGAGGATCGAGCTGTACCGCGAGCGGTCGAACACCGCCGGGTCGATGAAATTCGGAATCACTTCGATGCGGCAGGCGGTGCAGCCGAACGTCGTTAACGTCTCGGTCTGCAGGTAGCGCGAGACTGCCGTGAGCCCATCGGACTTCTCGATCGAGAACTTGGTGATTTGGCGGAACGACGGATCCTGTCCGACGATCGTGATGTCGGTGCCGTGCAGCGTCGTCACGATGCGGATGTCGGGTCGGACCGTGCGCAGCATCTCCTTCGCGATCCAGGCGCTCGTGGCGTGCGGTATCGCGTAGTGGCAATGCAGCAGATCGAGCCCGTGGGCCAGCACCACCTCGTGCATCCGGACGGCGAGCGCCAGATCGTACGGGGGATATTCGAACAGCGGATACTGTCCGACGTCCACTTCGTGGAAGTAGACGTGCGGCAGGAACGCGGGCAGCCGGAACGGCTGCTGATAGGTGATGAAATGGATCTCGTGTCCGCGGCGGGCGAGCGCGATGCCGAGCTCCGTGGCGAGCGCGCCGGAGCCGCCGTACGTCGGGTAGCAGGTGATGCCGATCTTCACGCCGGCGCTCCATGCTCGACGAGCCCGCCGTCGAACCAGCGCTGCGCGAGCGTCATCCAATCGGGCGAGAGCGGATTGACGGCCGTCACTTCCGCGGCCGCGAGTTGATGCCGGAACCACGTCCGCTGCCGCTTGGCGTACTGGCGTGTGGCAATGAGAATCTGCTCACGTGCGGCCGCGCGCGTCAGCTTGCCGTCGATCATCTGGCGGACGGCGTCGTAGCCGGTCGCCTTCCACGCTGGTGCATCGACCGGGACAGTCTGCATCAACCCTGCAACTTCCTCTGGCCAGCCATGATCGAGCATGTGATCGATTCGCGATGCAATGCGGTGAGCGAGCGCCGGCCCGGGGTCCACCAGAAGATAGCGGGGGCGCCAACGGCTGGTGCCGCGCCGCTCGCGATGCAACACGCTCACACGCTGCCCTGTGAGCAGCGCGATTTCCGCCGCACGCAACAGCTGCGTGCGACCGAGATGCGATCGATCCGGATCGAGTTCGGCCACCCATCGGCGCAGCTCAGCGGTCGGCAGTTGCTCGAGCTCTCGCGAGAGCGCGATGCGGCGCGCGCCATCGAGCACAGGTTCGTCGAACAA
The DNA here is from genome assembly GCA_025928185.1 of Gemmatimonadaceae bacterium. Classification (GTDB taxonomy): domain Bacteria; phylum Gemmatimonadota; class Gemmatimonadetes; order Gemmatimonadales; family Gemmatimonadaceae; genus JAQBQB01. The sequence continues at coordinate 119,306 of JAICKA010000003.1, read as the reverse complement.
TCCCTCGCACAGCGCGCGGATATACAGACCTGTTCCACCGACAACGATCGGCGCGCGTGCCGACGCGCTGGCGTGGTCGATCCATTGATCCGCCGCCGCGGCCCAAGTCGCCGCCGAGTAGCGCTCCGTGGGATCGACGACGTCGATGCCTGTGTGTGGAACCCGTGTGCGCTCGTCGCGTGTCGGCTTGGCTGTGCCGATGTCGAAGCCGCGGTACACCTGCCGCGAGTCGGCGCTGACGATCGTCGCCGGCGTGCGCTCGGCGAGCCACAGCGCGATCGCACTCTTTCCCGCCGCCGTTGGGCCGCAGACGACGCGCAGGTCACCGCCTGCCGAAACGTCGCTCAATCTCGTCCCAGGTGAGCTGCACGATCGTCGCGCGGCCGTGCACGTCGTGCGCCGGCAGCGTGGTGTCGCGCAATGCGATGAACAGCGCGCGCATTTCGGCCGGCGACAACGCATCGCCAGCCTTGATCGCCGCTTTGCAGGCGACGGTGGCGGCGAGCCGTTCGTGGCGAGAGGCCGAGCCGGCCTCGCGATCGCCGGTGATCGCGGCGAGCGTGTCGCGGAGACAGCGTTCCGGATCGAACCGCGGGTGCGGCATCGGCACGGCGCGTATGATCAGCGTGTGGCCGCCGAAGCCTTCGATGTCGAAGCCGAGTTGCTCGAACGCGGCGCGATGCAGCTCGAACGCTTCGCTCTCGGCCGGGCCCAGGTGCAGCGTCATGGGAAACAGCAAGCGCTGCGACGGCTGCTCTCCACGCTCGATCGTGCGCATGAACTGCTCGTACAACACACGCTCGTGTGCCGAGTGCTGATCGATGAGTACCACGCCGTGCTCGTGCTCGAACATCAGGTACGTGCCGCGAAGCTGTGTGAGCGGCGGTACTTCGAGAGTCGCCGAAGCCGACGGCGTCGCGGGCGCAGCGCCGTCGGATGACGAGCTCGGGACGACGCGCCCATCGTCATCCACCTCGGCGCGAAAGAGCGGCTCGGACGGCACCGACGACGTGAGATCACTGATTTCGACGATACCTGGCGACTGCTCGGCCCGCGCGGGCATCGGCCACGCGGTGCGGCCGAACGTCGCACCCGCGTCGAACGTACCGAGCGCGCGACGTACCGCCGTCTCGACGGTCCGCTCCACCGGCCAACGATCGCGAAAGCGCACCTCGGCTTTTGCCGGATGCACGTTGACGTCGACGGCATCCGATGCGACGACGACGTAGAGAAAGATCGTCGGACGCACACCGGCGGGGATCGTCGAGCGATACGCCGCCTCCGCCGCGCGCACGATGCCGAGATCGCGCACGGCACGGCCGTTGATCGAGAGAAAGACTCGCCGCGTCGCCGTGCCGGCGTCGGCCGGCCGCTCGACGAGACCGGACACGTGGGTCGTGCCGCTCACATCTTCCACGTCGAGCAAGCGCGTCGCGAACCGGGCATCGTAGACGGCCGCGAGCCGGTCGCGCAGTGTCGCGGCAATGGGCAGCGACAATGCCGGACGTCCATCGTGCGTGACGGACACGCGCACGTCGCGCCGGGTGAGCGCCATGGTCGCGATGACGTCGAGAATGGCGCGCCATTCAGACCTCGCGCCGCGCATGAACTTGAGCCGGCCGGGCGCGTTGTAGAACAACCGCGCAACGCGCACCGTCGTGCCGCGGCGGCGCGCAGCGGAACTGACGTCGAGGACCGTTCCCGCGGCGGCGCGCACGAGCGTGCCGGCGCCGTCCTCGGGGGCGGTCTCGAGCTCGAGCTGCGACACGGAACAAATGGCCGCCAGCGCTTCGCCGCGAAACCCGAAGCTGCGCACGCCGACGAGATCCTCCGCGGCGCGAATCTTCGACGTGGCGTGGCGCTCGAGCGCGAGCACGGCGTCGTCGCGCGTCATGCCGATCCCATCATCGCTGACGCGGATCAGCTGGCGACCGCCGTCCTCCACCGCGAGGTCGATCGTCGTGGCGCCGGCGTCGAGTGCGTTCTCGATCAACTCCTTGACCACCGACGCGGGACGCTCGACCACCTCGCCCGCCGCGATCTGATCGGCGACGGCGCTGGGGAGAATGGCGATGCGCGAACCTGATGCGACGGGCACCCGCAAACTTACCGGAGCGGCGCGGCGAGCGTCAATCGCGAGCGGGCGTCAGCCGCACACACGTACGCGACTTTCACTGCGCGCTGATCTGCGAGGCGTCGCGTGAATCGAGCGAGATCAGGTTGGCGTTGGACATCCAGCCGTCGCGCCCATCGTCGAGCACGATGCGACTCCATGCGCCCTGCTCGCCCGAAACGCGCACCACCTCGCCGATGATCGCCGTGGCGCGCCGCTCCGCACCGAGATCCGGATCGGCGCGCAGTGACGCCATCTGGCGAATGACGGCGAGATGTCGCCCTGACAACCGATCCGACAGCGAGAATCCGCCGATCGCGACGACAATCGCGACTGCTGCCACAATGCCGAGCTCGCGCGCGCCGAGCGGCTGGCGACGCCGAGCACGGAGCGCGGCGGTGACCCAGCCGATGCACCAGATAATCGCGGCGAGATCGAACAACCAGGAGTCCGGCAGCGGCGGAACATACCCCGCGGCGCTCACGGGCAACGCGTGCACGAACTCGGCGCGCTCGCGAACATCGGAGGCGAGCGGTTCGATGCGAAGCGCTCGCTGCCACGCCGCGACGCTGCGTGCCGTGTCCGAGATTGCCCACGAGGCAGTCCCGAGGTTCGCCCAGGCGTCCGCTGCCCGCGGCTCGGCGAGCGCCGACGCGGCGAAGGCGTCGCGAGCGGCGGTAAACTCGTGATGTTCGTAGGAGATCACGCCGCGATCGAACGCGCGACGTGCCACGGATGCATCGTATGCATGCGCGGTCGCGACGGTGGCAGCGAGCAGCACGACGACGCCGATCACAGGTGTGGCAATCTGCGCGCGCGACAAGGCTTCAGCGTCGACCGCGCGGTACAGCTCCGCGGCGCGGGCGGCGGCGTCATCGGGCGCCGTGCCGGCGACCGAGAATGCCGCTTCATCGAGCTGCCTCAGGAATCGCTCGGCGGATGCTGCAACATCGGTCGAGACGCCGCGGCGACGCAGCGCCCGCGCCAGCGCGCCCGGCCGCGTGAACGCTTCGGATTGAAGCCCCATGCGCTCGGCCAGCGCGCGCGTGTAGATCCGACGGATCACACACGGATCGGACGTCGCCGCCGCGCCGCCACGCGAGAGGAGCGTCAGGCGCTCCGCAGTCGTGAGGGTGCGACGCGTAGCAGGGCGGCCATTTCGTCGCCGCAACGTGATCGCCGGCAGCGGCACGAGCGCCAGGAGCGCCCAGAATGCGGGATGCTGATGGAGCGGCGTCGCGGGGGCGCCGCGATATCGGGTCCGCACGCCGAGCAGCTTGACCGAGCGAGTGGTGTCGGCGGAGGCGAGCGCACCGGGCGCGACGTGTACGCGCGCCGGCGAGGTCGTCGCCGTCTCGTAGCGCCGCAGGTCGGGATTGAAATAACTGTAATGAATCGGCGGAACGTCGAGCTCACCGGCGACACGGGGCGTCAACACCCAGTCGAACTCCTTGGAGCCGCCGATTCGCCGCGCCGTCGTGTCGACGCGCACGCGTTCCTCGCCTTTGACCAGCGCGCCCCACGGCACGCCGACAGCGGGCCGCGGAAACAGCTTGACGTTGCCCGTTCCGCTCACACGCACGGTGAGCACGAGCGGGTCGCCGACACGCGAGGCATTGGTATCGAGCTGCGCCGCCACCCGCAGATTGCCGACCGCGCCGCCGAAATCAGCGGGACGTCCGGCGAGCGGCGGCTCGACGGCGACGATGATCGTGCTGTCGGTTTCGATCTCGTGCGTCTCCTCGCGACTGAAAAAGCTGGCGGTGAGCGGGAGCGAGTAGACGAGATCCGCCGGTGGAATGGCGAACCGGCCGGGCATGAGCGGAAAGAGTGCGCGCTGATAGACGAGCGCGTCGAAGCACCGCGATCCGAGTTGGCGTTGCGGCGGTTCGTTGGCCGACGGCAGATCGTACGCGAGCATCGACTGCATGTCGGGCGGAAAGAACGTCGGATTGCGGCGCAGGCGATCGCGCACGGCGTGATTCAGAAAGACCGCCACTTCGTAGTTCGCCTGCTGGCCGACGTAGACCGTTTCGGGCAGCGTGAGCGCCCGGAAGTTCACGCGCAGACTCGTATCGGCTCGTGCGCGCGCAACCACGGTAGGAATGGCGCCCTCCGGACCGGGCGGCCGCAACACGATGTCGAGCGGTCGCGAACGCGCCGTCATACCGCCCAGGCGCGCCTCGAATGAGGGAATTGTGAATTCGCCGGATCGATCCGTCGTGAGCACGTAGGTATATTCGGCGAGCAGCCGTCCGTGCGCATCGTGCGTGACGTGCGGCACCGGCGAGGAGCGCAGCACATCGAACGGCGCCAGGGACGGCACGATGAACTGCGGCGCATACCGTCCGGGGGCGCTCACGGCGACGCTGATCTCGATCGCCTCGCACGCCGACGCGGAATCCGGCGCATGCGCCACGATCGCAAGCTGCGCCGCGAGCGCGAGGAGCCCGATCACCAGTCCTTGCCCCCAGGCGGCGGCTCGACCTTGTTCTGCTGCTGCTTCTTCGCCTGCACGTCGCGCTCCTCGCGCGCCGCACTGCCGAGCAGTTGGTCGGCCTGCTGCTCACCGAGGCCGCCAGCCGGCTGCGGCGACTGGCCTTGAGGATTCTTTGCACTTCCGCCGCCTCCTCCGCCGCCACCGCCCCCGCCACCACCTCCGGAATCCTTCTTCCGCAGTGCAAGCTCGTAGTTCCACTTCGCATCCATATCGGCCGGCCGCATCAACAACACAGCCTTGTAGCCGGCGAGCGCTGAATCGAGCTCGCCATTGTCCTGACCGGACGGCGCAGCCAAACCGCGCTTGAGGTGTCCGAGCGCCAGGTTGAACTGCGAGCGATATCGGAGATCGGGGTCGGTGCTCTCGACCAGTCGGCCGAGCACGTCGCCGGCGCTTTCAATGGAGTCGGCAGCGACGAGGGAAGTCCCGAAGTTGTAGAGCGTCTGCGGCGACTTGTCGCCCGCGGTGATCGCATCCCGATAGAGGGATGCCGCTTGCGTGAACTGGCCATGGTGATACGCCGCGGCCGCCTGCTGATTCCGCGACAGCGTGGCGCAGCCGTTCAGCGAGAGCATGGCGACGAGCGCTCCGGCGGCCGCCACTTCGGCCGATGCCGGCCGGCGGCGACGACGTCCGCGGCGCTCGATGAGTGCCGTATCGATGAGCAGCAGCAGGAACGCCGGAAAGAGGAACCACTGATAGCGCGGCGTCTTGCTCTCGCCGCTCACGCTGCTCCGCGCCTTGGTGCGCAGGTTGGCAAGCGCGGTCTTCACACGCGCAGCCTTGTCGGTGGCCGACGCTTCGATGAAGGTGCCGCCGGCGGCGTCCGCGGCGGCCTTCAGATATTCCGGATGATACTGCGTCACGACGATGTTTCCGTTCTCATCCCGTTTGAGCGCGGTCGTTCCGTCGGGCTGCTTGATCGGAATCGTGGCTCCCGCCTGAGTGCCGAAGCCCACCGTTACTAGACTAATTCCCTGCGCGCCCGCGCGCTTCGCCTCCGTCTCGACATCCTCGATCGGTTCGAACGCCTCGCCGTCGCTCATGACGACCAGCGCACGGTCGGCCCCGCTGTTCGTCAGCGTCAGCAAGTCGACGCCTTGGCGAATCGTGCGTGCCAGCGAGCTGCCGGCCTGGCCGACGACGGACGGGTCGAGATTGTCGAGAAAGAGATCCAGCGCGCCCTCGTCGATGGTGAGCGGCGACAACACGTAGCTCCGGCCCGCGAAGGCCAGCACGCCCATGCGATCGCCCGGCGACAGCGCACGCAGCCGCCGTACTTCCTCCTTCATCTTCTCGAGGCGGTTCGGGTGCACGTCGGTGGCGAGCATCGAGAGCGAGGCATCGAGGGCCAGCACCATGTCGATGCCGCTCGAGCGCACAACGTTCATCTCGTCGCCCCACCGCGGGCCGGCGACGGCCACGCCGATCAAGGCGCTGGCGAGACCGAGCCGAGCCATGCGCCAGCCCGGCGGCACGAGCGCGTTGGGCGGAATGAGCCGCGAGACGACCTCGATGCTGCCGAGTCGCGCGAGCCGTTCGCGACGCTGCCGATAGGCGTGCCGCAACACCCAGATCGCCAGCGCGGGCAGGATCACCGCGAGCGCGAGCAGCCACGGATGATCGAATACGATTTCGCTCATATCCGTTCCCTCATGGCAGTGGACCCCGCCGCGCCGCCAGCAGCAGCTCGGTCACGAGCAGCAGGCCGGCGAAGTACAAAGGCCAGCGGAACAGTTCCGTGTAGCGCACGTACGTGCGCGTGCGCACCGGCTCGCGCTCGAGCTGGTTGATCTCCTCGTAGATCCGGTTGAGCGCCGCCGCGTCGCGCGCGCGGAAATACCGCCCGCCCGTCGTCTTGGCGATATCGCTCAGCAGCGGTTCGTCGATGCGCACGAGCCGATTCTCGTAGCGCAGCCCGAACAACCCGCGTCCGACGGGCACCGGCGCGAGTCCCTCCGTGCCGACGCCGATCGTGTAGATCTTGATGCCGAACACGGCGGCCGCCTTGGCTGCGGTGCGCGGATCGATCGAGCCGCGATTGTTCTCGCCATCGGTGAGCAGAATCATCACGCGCGACCGGCCCGGCGCGTCGCGCAACCGGTTCGCGGCCGTCGCGATCGCGGTGCCGATCGCCGTGCCGTCCTCGAGCTGGCCGGCCGCGAGGTTGTCGACTGCGGCGGTGACGACCGGGTAATCGGTGGTGAGCGGCACCTGCGTCAGCGCCTCGGCGGCGAACGCGACGATGCCGATGCGATCGCTCGTTCGCGCGGCGATGAACCGCTTCACGACGTCCTTGGCCACCTCGAGTCGATTCTGCGGCTGGAAATCCTGGGCAAGCATCGAGCTCGAGAGATCGATCGCGAGCACGATGTTGATGCCTTCGCTGGTCGTATCTTCGGCGTGCGCGCCGGAGCGCGGGCGCGCGAGCGCAACGATCGTCGAGGCGAGCAGCAGATTGCGCAGCACGAACAGGAACAGCGTGGTGCGACGGCCGGCGCGCGGGCCCGCGGCGAGCACCGGCACGCGCGAGAACACCAGCGCCGGCGGACGACGACGCCGCCGCACGAACCACCAGATCGGCAGCAGCAGCAGGAACAGCAGCATCCACGCCGACACGAACTGGATCGGTCCGAAGGAGATCATGCGGCCGCGGCCTCGCTGGCCGGCGCCGGCGGCTGCGACGTGAGGTGCTCGTGGGTCACGATCGCGCGCGCTTCGCGGCCGATCTCGCGGGCGCGGTCGGTACTCACCGGCCGCCGCGCGAACTTGATCAGATCCGCGTCCGTGAGCAGCCGGGTGAGGCGCTCCTGCGGCACGTGCGGCAGCTCGCGCACGGAGCGCTGGAGCTCCGTGCTGGTGAGCGACAGGGCCGCCTCGGCATAGCGCGCAGCGAGATAATCGCGCAGCACCTCGACCATCAGCGTCACGTACCGTCCGCGTTCGCCAGCCTCGAGCAACCGGAGGCTCTCAATGCGCGTGAACTCGGATTCGGCGTGAGCGAACGGATCGACGATCACCGGAGCCGGCGGCCGCCGACGGCGGCGCACCCACCACCAGATCAATAGCCCGATGGCGATGATCGCCGCGGCGATGAGCGCCCACAACCACCACGGAAAGATCGACATCTCGTACAACGGCCGCGCCGGCTTTGGCACGCGCAGCGCCGTGTCCGCCGGCAGCACGCTCTTCACGAATACTGAATCGGCGAGCTGGATCGTGCGCGATGCGCGGCCGAGGCGCACCACCACCGCCCCGAGCTTGATCGGCTGTTCGGCCACGTCCCACGCGGCGACGCGGTAGTCGGCGAACTGCTCGACCACCGACGTATCCGGCATCGTGCGCACCGCGACGGGGTCGAGCGACTGGACGGACGACGTCGAATCCGTCGTCTTCGGAAACTCGATCGTGGCGCCGAGCGGGGCGCGGACGCCGACGGTGACGCGGAATGGGTCGCCGACGCGGACCGTGTCCGGCGTGACGACGACGCCCGCCTTGACGTTGATCTGTTGCGCGAGCGCCGGCCGGGCGAGCGGCGCGACGGCGACGAGCGCCGACCAGAGCGCGAACGACCGGATGCCGCGGCTCATTTACGAATTCTCATTTCTCGCTGCCGGAAGAATCGAAGCAGCGGGTCCATGATGCCACTGGCCGTCGTGACGGGAATCTCGTCGATCGCGAGGCGCCGCAGCAGACGGCGGCGTTCGGCCGCCTCCGTCGTGACCTGCGTGTCGAATTGCGCCCGCACGTCCGGATCGCTGGTGTCGACATCGAGCGTGACGCCGGTTTCCGGATCCACGAGCCGAACCAGGCCGATGTCCGGCAGCTCACGTTCGCTCGGATCCTCGACCGTGACCGCGACGACGTCGTGGCGCTGGGCGAGGAGCTTGAGTGGATGCTCGAGATCGGAGCCGAGGAAATCCGAGACGAGAAAGATGATCGCCTTGTGCGACAGCATCTTGTTGAGATACTCCGTCGCGCCGGCGATGTCGGTGCCGCGGCGCACCGGTTCGAACGCGAGGATGTCGCGGATGAGACGCAACGCGTGACGGCGACCCTTGCGCGGCGGCACCACGTGCTCGATCTGATCGGTGAACATCACGGCGCCCACCCGATCGTTGTTGCGGATGGCCGACATGGCGAGCACCGCGGCCAGCTCCGATGCCACTTCGCTCTTGAAGCGCCGCCGCGTGCCGAAGCGCTCGGAGCCCGACACGTCGACCGCGAGCATCACCGTCAGCTCGCGCTCCTCGATGTAGCGCTTGACGTACGGCCGCTGCATGCGCGCCGTGACGTTCCAGTCGATGCTGCGCACCTCGTCGCCCGCCTGGTACTCGCGCACCTCGGCGAACTCCATTCCCTGCCCCTTGAACACCGAGCGGTATTCGCCGGTGAACAGCGAGTTCACCAGCCCACGCGTGCGCAGCTCGAGCAGCTTGACCTGCCGCAGCACTTCCGGGGGCACGGCCGCGGCGGGATGCGTCGCGACGGTGGCGGGACGCGGCTGCTGGTCGCGCCGATCACGCCTGTTCGGCCGAGCCTTGCGGCGAAAGAGCGCGAACGCCACGACTCACGGACTCTCGATCTTGGCCAGTACGCGTGTCACGATCTGATCACTCGTCACTTCCTCGGCTTCGGCCTCGTACGTCGTGAGTACGCGGTGCCGCAGCACGTCGGGGGCGATCGCTTTGACGTCGTCCGGTGTGACGAAGGCCCGGCCGCGCAGGAACGCGTGTGCGCGTGACGCCTGCGCCAGCGCGATCGTGGCGCGCGGGCTGGCGCCGAACTCGATGAGCGGCACGAGGTCGGCCAGTCCCGCCTTGGCCGGTTCGCGCGTCGCCAGCACGATGTCCACGATGTAATCCATGATGCGGTCGTCCATGTACAACTCGGTGATCCGATGCCGCGCATCGAGAATCGCCGTGGGCGACGCGACCGCCTCCACGCCGATCGGCTCGCCGCTCGCCATGCGCCGCATGATCTCCTTCTCCTCGTCGCGCGACGGGTATCCGACACGCAGCTTGAGCATGAACCGGTCGACCTGCGCTTCGGGCAGCGGATAGGTGCCCTCCTGCTCGATCGGGTTCTGCGTCGCAAGGACGAGGAACGGCTCTTCCAGTCGGAACGTCGTGCCGCCGATGGTCACCTGCTTTTCCTGCATCGCCTCGAGCAGCGCCGCCTGCACTTTTGCGGGCGCGCGGTTGATCTCGTCGGCGAGAATGATGTTGGCGAAGATCGGTCCGCGCTTCACCGAGAACTGCCCGGTGGACTGATCGTACACCTGCGTGCCGACGACGTCCGCCGGGAGCAGATCCGGCGTGAACTGGATGCGGTGAAACGTCGTGTCGATCGTTTCGGCGAGCGTGCGAACCGTGAGCGTTTTCGCAAGTCCGGGCACGCCTTCCAGCAGCACGTGGCCGCCGGTGAGGAGACTGATCAGCAGGCGGTCGACCATGTAGTCCTGACCCACGACGCGACGCGCGACCTGTCGCGCGACTTCCTGTACGAGTCGGGAATCCGCCGCCGTCGAAACCTGTGTAGCCACTGTCCGCCAGGGTTAGATGGTGAACACACCGGAACAATCGGCGCGAGCGCTCCCTGTCCGCATGAGCAGCACCCGCCGCCCCTCAAGATTAGTACCGTCGAGGCGGGCTGTGTCTCGCGTGCTACCCCGCGCCCGTGTGCAGGTGCCGGTGTACCCTACCGGCCTGGCAGCATCAGGGCCGCACGCTCGCGTGGTGTGAGACGACGCGTTTCACCACTCGGCAACTCGCCAAGGTGGACCGGTCCAAAGCGCGTGCGGACGAGTCGCTCGACGGTGAGACCGAGCGCCCCACACAGTCGGCGCACCTCGCGTTTGCGGCCTTCGGTGATCGTGACCTCGAACTCCCACCGATCGCGGCCGAGCTTGCGCGCATCCACGCGCCGTGGACGAACCATGCCATCCTCGAGCATCACGCCCTCGCGCGCGGCGAACACGGCGTCGTCGCCCTTTCCGGTGACCGTGGCCACGTAGGTCCGTTCGACTTCACTGCTGGGGTGCGACAAGCGATGCGCCGCGGCGCCGTCGGTGGTGAGCAGCAGCACGCCTTCCGTGAGATAGTCGAGCCGGCCGACGTAGGTGAGGCCCGGTACGGCCGGTACGAGGTCGAATACGGTTCTGCGGCCTTCCGGATCGGAGCGCGTGGTCATCACGCCGGCGGGCTTGTTGAGGACGAACCACTCGATTGCCGCGGGCGCCTCGAGCGGCGCACCGTCGACCACGATGGCGTCGCGCGACGGATCGACCACCTGCCCCGTGCGCGCAACGTCGCCGTTCACGCGGACCCGTCCCGCGGCGATCAGCTCTTCCGCCTTGCGGCGCGACGCGACTCCGGCTCGCGCGAGCGCGCGCTGGATGCGCATCGTGCCGCCGCTCATTCGGCCTCGCTCGCCGCCACTACGGGTTCGGCTTCGCGTGTCGGCAGCCGAAGCGCGATCGCCAGCTCGTCCGCGCGCGGCAGCTCCTCGAGATGGCGGAGCGCGAAGTGCTCGAGAAAGATCGGCGTCGTGCCATACAGCAGCGGACGACCCAGGCCTTCCGCGCGGCCGACGACGTCGATCAAGCCACGCTCGTGGAGCGACTTCAGCACGCCGCCCACGGCGACGCCGCGAATCTCCTCGATCTCGGCCCGACTGATCGGCTGACGATACGCAATGATCGCCAGCGTCTCGAGCGCCGCGCCGGAGAGGCGCGCCGGACGAGCCGCCAACTGCGCGCGCTCGATGGCCTCGGTGTACTCGGCGCGAGTCAGGATCTGCCAACCGCCGCCGATCTCGACGAGCTCCACGCCATGGCCGTCGACGTCGTAGCGTTCGCGCAATTCGTCGAGCGCCGACTGCAGCTCGGCGCGCGACACGTCAGGATCGAGCGCCGCCAGCTCATCGGTCTCGATTGGCCGAGCGCTGGCGAACAGCGCGGCCTCAAGCAGCTTCGCCAGCGGCGTCACGCGAGATCTCCACGTTGGCAAATGGTCTGGGTTGTAGAACGCGCAGCTCGCCGCCCTTCGCGAGCTCCAGCAATCCGAGCAGCGTCGACAGAATCTGCCACGGCTCGGCCGTGTGGTCGACGATCTCCGTCCACAGAATGCGTGCCCGAAGTGCGAGCACGGAGCGAATGATGGCGATCGCGCCCGGAATGTCGATGGCGCGCGGAATGACTTCGTGCATGCTGGCCGGCTTCGCCGCGCGCAGCACGCGATCCACGGCGGAGAGCAGTTCGGCGAGCGACAGCGCGAGCGGCGCCTGTGGCGCGGCGGGCGCCTGCGGCAGATAGGCGCGCGCGAACTGATTGCGCCGCTCCTCGCCGCGCCGTTCGAGCACGTCGACCACTTCGCGCATCTGCTGATACTCGAGCAGTCGCCGCACCAGCTCGGCTCGCGGATCCTCCCACGCCTCCGCGTCGCCGCGCGGCAGGAGCATCTGCGCCTTGATGCGGATCAGCCGCGCGGCCATCTCGAGATACTCGGCGGCCTCATTGAGCCCGAGCGTGCGAATGCGCTGCACGAACTGCTCGCAGATGCGCGCGATGGGAATGTCGTAGATGTCGACCTGCTCCTCGCGAATGAGCGAGAGCAGCAGGTCGAGCGGCCCGGAGAACGCCGCCAGCTCGACGATGAAACTCGAATCAGTGAACGTTGAATCTGGCGTGTACGCGGTCGTCATCGGCACGCCTCCATCAGGTGAGCCATTGTCCGAGCGTCGGCAGCGCGTACGGTTGCGCCCACCGCAGCAGGTACCCACCGAACGACAGCGCCGGCTTCATCCACGCGTCGAGCAGCGTGGGCACGGCGAGCAATACGAGCAGAATGATGATGCCGAACCGGCCCACCTGCTGGTATCGGTACGCCCAGCGCGCCGGCAGCAGATGCTTGATCACATGCGAGCCGTCGAGGGGTGGAATCGGAATGAGGTTGAACGCGACGAGGACGAGGTTCAAGTACAAGCCTTCGAAGGTCATCGCCTGCACGATGGCCAGCGTGGTCTCGGCGCCGGGCGCGGCACGACCGGTGAGGCCGATCAGCATGAACACCAGCACCGACGCCAGCGCGAGCAGCAGGTTCACGAACACGCCGGCGAGCGAAACGATGAGATCGCCGCGCGTGTAGTTCCGGTAGTTGCGCGGGTCGACCGGCACCGGCTTGGCGCCGCCGAGGATTGGTCCGTGGGCGATCCAGAGCATGAACGGCAGCAGGATCGTCATGAACGGATCGATGTGCTTGATCGGGTTCCAGGTGAGCCGTCCAAGCGCGGATGCCGTGTCGTCGCCCTGCTTCAGCGCCGCATAGCCGTGCGCGTACTCGTGCGCGATGACGGAGAACAGCAGCACCGGCACGATGAGCAGAAAGCTTCGGAAGTCCAACGTCGGCTGGGCGAAACGAGACGGGTGGGCGGCTCGAAGGCCGGAATGGGCGCCGATGGGCCATGTCTGAGGCCAGTGCCTGGCGTCGGGCGATCGGCGCGAAAGGTAGTGAGCGGTCGGACGGGTGTCAAAGCGTTATCGCAGCTTGACTTTCGCACTCTCGAAACCTAGGTTCCAGCCTTCGCGCAGACCGCGAATCATCGACTCTGTCCGGGTATTTTTCGAGCAATTCTGGAGATTATTTCGTGCCGAATATTGCATCCGCCAAGAAGAACATGCGTAAGTCGCGCGCGGCGACCGTGCGCAACCGTGCGCAGCGTTCCGCCCTGCGGACTGCGCTCAAAAAGGCCAAGGAGCCGGGCGCCAGCGCCGACGTAAAGCGCGCGGCGACGTCGATGCTCGATCGGGCCGCTCGCAAAGGCCTGATCCATCCGAACAACGCGGCGCGCCACAAGAGCAAGCTGGCGAAGTCGGCGTAGGCGGACTGGTTCCCCCGATACGAAAAAAGCCCGGCCTCGGCCGGGCTTTTTCTATTTCCAGTCAGGCGATCAGAGCGCGGCGAGCTCCGCCCCACACCGCTCGCAGTACCATTCGGTGGGATAGTTCATCGCACCACACTCGGCGCACCGGAGCGTTTTCGATTGCTCCGTCGAGCCGGAGGTTCGCAGGACGATCGGCGTGTTCGCGGGATCGTTCGCGGCCAAGGGACGTTCGCCGCCAAGCGAGGCCGGCGAGGATCCGATGCCGTCGAGCAGCGACGCGGCCGTGGGATCGTCGCGAATGATTCCCGTGCTCGGCCGCGGCGGCGGCGGCGCTTGCGCCGGCGTGCGAGTAGCCGTGAGCGGCTTGAGCCGCGGCATCGGCTGAACAGTCGGCGCGGAGTTCCGGGCGGGCGGAGCCGCGGCCGGGGAGGCGTCCGGAGGCGTCGCCGACGGAGCCGCTGGCGAATTCTGCGCGACAGCCGGAGCTGGCGCGGGAGTTTGCGGGCGTGCCGACGCCGCAGCGCCGTGCCCTGGCGTTCCCACCACGGTGCTCAGGAATGCCAACTCATCAAACGATCCAGCGGGTGCGGGTGCCGGCGCATTGATCTGTTGGCTGACTCGCCGCTCTGGTGCGGGCGGCGTAGCGGTCGACGGCGGCGGCGCTGCCGGAGCGGCGTTCGACTGTGCAGCGACGGGCTGTGGTGCAACCGGATGTGCCGCGACCGGCTGCGCCACGGACACTCGCGGCCTCGGCGGCGGCGCCATGGGCGCTGGTGCCGGTGCAGCTGCCGCCGGCGGCGCGGGCCGCGGTGCAGCCGCGCGCGATTCGGCGGCGCGCTGCGCCAGCAGCGCATCCAGCTCACTCAGCTGCCGGGTGAGCATCGCGCGTTCTGTCGCCGACTGATGCAGCGCGTCGTCCACCGCGCCGGCCGCCGTGATGGCGTCCGGTCCCGACAGCTCGCCGACCTGCATGCGCAGCTCGAGCTCGGCGCGTTCGTCGAGGCGCATCCGCTCTTCCGCCTCGAGCAGGGTGAGGCGCGACTGGACGCTCACACGCTCATCCTGAATCGATTGCTGCTGGGTCGCGAGCTGTTCGTCGACGCGGCGAAGCCGCGTCGTGTAATCCGCCTGAACACGCTCGAACACGTGCGCCGGCGTCGTGTCGCGCCGCGCCTCGAGCGCCGCGAGCCAGGCTTCGTATCGGCGCCGCTCGTCGAGCAGCGCGGGTACGGCGTTCATCGGATGCTTCGAATCGCTCATCGTCGGTCCTCGCACATCGTCGTGCGGGCGGGGTTGGGCGCGAGCGCTGGCGCAGCTGCGTCGCTCGCCGAAAGGTAATGCGCGGACGTCCGGCCGGCCGCCGCGAGATCACCCCTCACTGCGATAGACGATTCGACCGCCCACGAGTGTCACACGGGCCCGACCCTGGAGGGTGCGACCCGCATACGGTGTATTGCGTCCCTTGGACTCGAACTGCGCCGCGTCGACGACCCATTCCGTATCCGGATCGAACACGGTCACGTCGGCCGGCGCGCCGCGGCGCAGCGTGCCGCCCGCGAGTCCGAACACCCGCGCCGGTGCGCACGACATTCGCTCGACGAGCAGCGGCAGATCGATGATGCCCGGCGCGACGAGCCAGGTGATGTTGACGGCCAGCGCCGTTTCCAATCCTATGATGCCGTTCGGCGCGTCGGCGAACTCGCGCTCCTTCTCGTCGTAATGGTGCGGTGCGTGATCGGTGGCGATGAGATCGATCGTGCCGTCGCGCACCGCCTCCTGGAGGGCGGCCACGTCGTCCACCGTGCGGAGCGGGGGGTTCATCTTGGCGTTGGTGTCGTAGCCCTCGACCGCATCCTCCGTCAGAGAAATATGATGCGGGCAGACCTCCGCGGTCACGTTGATGCCGCGCTCCTTGCCCCAGCGAATCAGCTCCACCGAGCCGCGCGTGCTCATGTGACACAGATGGATGTGGCCACCGGTGAGCCGCGCGAGCAGGATGTCGCGGATCGCCATGATCTCCTCGGCCTCGGCCGGTATTCCCTTGAGGCCGAGACGGGCGCTGACGAGCCCTTCGTTCATCGCGCCGCCTTTGGCGAGCGTCGGCTCCTCGCAGTGATCGGCGACGGGAATGTCGAACGTGCGCGCGTACTCGAGGGCCGTGCGCATGAGGTGCGCACTGGCGACCGGCCGGCCATCGTCACTCACCGCCACGGCGCCGGCGGCAACCAGCTCGCCGAATTCGGCGAGCGCTTCCCCGCGCTGGCCGACCGAAATTGCACCGATCGGGTACACCCGGGCCGCGTTCGCGCGAGCGCTCTGCGCGAGGATGAACCCGACGGCCGCCTGATTGTCGGTGACCGGATCGGTGTTCGGCATCGCGCAAACGGCGGTGAATCCGCCCGCCGCCGCGGCGCGCGCGCCGCTGGCGATGGTCTCGACTTCCTCGCGTCCCGGCTCGCGGAGATGACAGTGAACGTCGATGAAACCGGGCGACACGATCAACTCGGTGCAGTCGATTGTCTCGAGGCCTTCCCGCCCGCTCGTCTCGTTCGCCACGCGCGTGCCGATCGCCACGATCTTGCCGTCGACCACAAGCACGTCGGCGACGTCGTTCATGGATTGCGACGGATCGATCACGCGGCCACCGCGCAGCAGCACCGACCGGCTCATCGGTCTCCTCCGCCGCGTTTCGCGGCTTCGGCCAGCTCGGGTTTGCCGCCGGACAGGAGATAGAGGACGGCCATGCGCACCGCGACTCCGTTGGTTACCTGGTTGAGAATCACGCTGAACGGTCCGTCGGCCACGTCGGAGTCGATCTCGACGCCGCGATTCATCGGCCCGGGATGGAGAATGAGCACCTCGTGCGGCGCCCGCTCGAGCCGCTCGCGCGAGACGCCGAACACGCGATTGTACTCGCGGAGCGACGGAATGTAGCCAGCCGTCATGCGCTCGAGCTGCAATCTGAGAATGTTCAACGCGTCGGCCCACTCGATCGCGTCCTCGATGCGATTGAAGACCGTGACGCCCAGCTCGTCGATCGCGTTCGGCAGCAGCGAACGCGGCCCGCACACGCCGACCTGGGCGCCCATCTTGGTCAGCCCCCAGATGTTCGAGCGCGCGACGCGGGAGTGCAGCACGTCGCCGACGATGCAGACTTTCAGTCCTTCGATGCGGCCGAAGTGATCGCGCAGCGTCAGCAGGTCGAGCAGACCCTGGGTCGGATGCTCGTGGGTGCCGTCGCCGGCGTTGATCACGTTCGACTCGATGCGCTCGGCGAGAAAGCGCGCCGCGCCGGACGCGCCGTGTCGGATCACGACCATATCGATGCGCATCGCCTCGAGATTGCGCGCCGTGTCGACCAGCGTCTCGCCTTTCGACACGCTCGACCCCGAGGCGGCGACGTTCACGGTGTCGGCCGACAACCGCTTTTCAGCAAACTCGAATGACACGCGCGTGCGCGTCGAGGCTTCGAAAAAGAGATTGACGATCGTCGCGCCGCGCAGCGTCGGCACCTTCTTGATGGCTCGCTCGCTGATCTCCTTGAACGGCTCGGCGGTGTCGAGGATCAGGCGGATCTGTTCGCCGGTGAGCGGCTCGAGTCCGAGGAGATCCTTGCCGAGCGGATGCGTCACGCGTCGGGCTCCCGGTCGGTCACGACGACGGCATTCTTGCCGTCAACGTCCTCGACGAGCACGTCGACGCGCTGAGAGCGATCCGCCTTGATCGTCTTGCCGACGATGTCGGGTTGAATCGGCAGCTCGCGGCCGCCGCGGTCGATCAGCACGGCGAGCGCAATCCGCTTCGGTCGGCCGAAATCCGCCAGCTCGTCGAGCGCCGCGCGAATCGTCCGTCCGGTGTAGAGCACGTCGTCGACGATGATGACGTTGCGGCCGTCGATGTCGACGGGAATCTGCGTCTGCCCGACGACGGGCCGCGGTCCGACCGTCTGCAGGTCGTCGCGATAGAGCGTGATGTCCAGCGCACCGCGCGCCACCTCGACGCCTTCGCGATCGTTGATGGTGGATACGATTTGCGCCGCGAGCTGGACGCCCCGGCGCTGAATGCCAACGATGACGAGACCGTCCGTGCCGTCGTTCAGCTCGACGATCTCGTCGGCCATGCGTCGGAGCGTTCGATCGAAAGCGCGCGGGTCGAGGATCGTGGTCTGTTTTGGGGGCGAAGCCATGGTGGGCGCAATATGGGCGATAAGGAGGGCGAAGGGTAGCTGGTCCGTGGTCCGTGATCCGTCGGACTTCGCGGCAGCAGCCGGACGCCGGTTCGCGCGGCTCGCTTCCCAAGTGCATCTTGCGCAGAGGTGCTCGGATCAGGGAATGCTGAATATCGAGTGGGGTGAGATGTTGACGGCCCGACGGGTGGCCACGCTTCCGCGTTGGCGTGCAAGCGCATTGATCGCGCTGCTGGCGACCGCCGCGTGCACGTTCGCGCCGCGTGTCGCCGCGCAATCGTCGACGACGCGGCCGCTCGCCGTGCACGTCCGCAACGAGAGCGGCGTACGTGTGCCTGGGGCCGAGGTCACGCTGCTCGATGGCACCTTGCACGCGATCCGTCGCGCCGTAACGGACTCGATTGGCCGAACCGTGCTGCGTGTGCCGACCGGGCGCGCGCTGAGCCTACGCGTGCAACGACTCGGCTATTGGCCCGCGGTACGAAGCATCAATGTCGCGGCCGGACAGGACACGGCGGTCGCCATCGTCGTGTTGCGCCGCGTCGTCCAGTCGCTCGACACCATACGCGTTACCGCCGACGAAAGCCTCCGCAGCCGGGTGTACCACATCGACTCCACCGCGATCGCCGCGAGCAAGCGGACGCTGTTCGACGCGTGGGACGTGATCACCAAGCTGCGACCGGACATTGCATACGGTCGCGGACCGTGCGGCGGTGTCGAGGACGTCTGGGTCAACGGCCAGTGGATTCCGCCGGAGCTCGAGTCGCCGAACGAGATCGCGATCGAGCGGCTGCGGACGTCCACTCCATCGGCGGCAACGCCGCACCTCAACGCGCTCCGAAGCCCGATTGGAGGGCGCGCCATGGTGGTGTCGCTCCTCAGCCTCATCAAGCCCGAGGACATCGCCGAGATGACGTACCACGATCCGTGCTCGCCGCCGATGGCGCAGATGCACACTGATGCGGCGCTATTCATCGTGCTCAAGCCGGGCATTGGCTTCGATCCTGGGCGCGGCACCTACCGGCTGACGAATCCGCCGGACTGAAACGCGCGACGTGGCGCCTCGTCTGCCAACAGGGGCTCACTCGTTCCGCGGCCCGATCGATCAGCCGCTGGGAGATCCGATGAAATTGCTCGTTCCGTCACTCGTCGCAGCTGTCCTCGCCGCGGCATGCAGCGCACAGCCGGATGCGCCGCGCATTCAGCTGACCGACGTCGGCTTCGTGCTGCATCTGCCGCCGCAAATGCAGCAGTCACTCGACTCGCTGGCTCCGGGCTTTCGCACGATTCGCACGACATCGTTTCGCTCCGACGTCAGTCAAGCCGCAGCCATGGGCGCCGGTAGCATGCAGGCGCTGTTCGCCACGGTTCGCGACCTGAACGGCGACGGCACGCCCGACGCGGTCGTCGAAGGCACGGCGCCCGGTGATTCGGCGCTTCAGGTGATCGCGATCCTCAACGGGCCACATCCGACCGCGCTCGAGATCACGAGCTTTCCCGTGTACGACGCGGACGCCGTCGGCATCTACGTGGCGCCTCCGGCCGCCGGAACGGCGGGCGCGTTCGAGGTGATGAACTATCCCGATTCCTCGACCCTGTACACGTACAAGGATGGCGCATTCGAGACGAGCAGCATCGGCAGCTGATCGACGGCAGGAGCGAACGGACGGGGTGGGATTCGAACCCACGGTACGCTTTTGACGTACACAAGCTTTCCAGGCCTGCGCCTTAAACCACTCGGCCACCCGTCCTGACGATCACGAAACGCTCGCGACGCGCGAACGCCCGAAACGAACACCGGCGCGATCGGCTGTCGCATGCCGCCGCGCCGGTCTGACGGACAGGGTGAGATTCGAACTCACGATACCGGGTTCACCGGTATGCCGGTTTTCGAGACCGGTGCCTTCAACCACTCGGCCACCTGTCCAGGTCTCCAGAGCAGCCATGAAGATTAGATTGCGCGCGCACGAGTGTCAACGAATCGACGCTCGTGGTGCGCCCTGAAACGATTCGAGTCGCCGCTAGCCGTCGCGCGCGGGTACGCTGCGACGCGACTCGAAAAACTTCGTCAACAGCGCGGCGGATTCATCGCCCCGCACGCCCGCAAGCACCTGCGGCCGGTGATTCAGGCGAGGGTGTCGCAGCAAGTCGGCGATCGATCCGGCCATGCCCGCCTTGGCGTCCCACGCGCCGAACACGACGCGGTCGATGCGCGCGAGCACGATCGCCCCGGCGCACATCGCGCACGGCTCGAGCGTGACGTAGAGTGCGCACCCGTCCAGGCGCCAGCTCTCGAGCGCAGCGGCGGCGGCGCGAATCACGATTGCCTCGGCATGCGCCGTCGGGTCCTGATCGCGGACGGTACGATTGCCGGCGCGAGCAAGCACCTCACCGTCGCGAACGATGAGTGCGCCGACGGGTACTTCGCCGGCGGCGCCGGCGGCGCGCGCTTCGTCGAGCGCCTCGCTCATCCAGCGTTCGTCGGCGGCGGTTGCGATCACAGCGGGACGATCGGGTGCGCCAGTCCGGTGCACGCGGCATCGCACCACGCGCTATGCACCGATCGTCTCCCGCATCGGGGCGTTCGCAAACTCCAACCCGCCCTTCCCGTCCGGACGCACGATGATCGTATCGCCGTCGACGAAGCGCCCCTCGAGCACCGCCATCGCCAGCGGGTTCTGGATCAGCCGCTGGATCGACCGCTTGAGCGGGCGTGCGCCGAACGCCGGATCGTAGCCTTCTTCGGCGAGGACACGCTTCGCCTCCGGCGTCACGTCGAGCGTGATCTTGCGATCCTGGAGCAGCTTTTCGAGGCGCTTGAGCTGGATGTCGACGATCTTCTCGATCTGTTCGGTGCCGAGCGGATGGAAGATGATGATGTCGTCGACGCGATTGAGGAACTCCGGCTTGAACTGCTGCCGCAGCGCGGCGATCACCTGCGTCTCGACGAGCGCCCAGTCGCCGCTCGCATGCTCGAGGATGAACATCGAGCCGACGTTCGACGTCATGATGATGACGGTGTTCCGGAAGTCGACGGTGCGACCTTGCGAGTCGGTGAGACGGCCGTCATCGAGAATCTGTAACAGAATGTTGAAGACGTCGGGGTGCGCCTTCTCGATCTCGTCGAACAGGATCACCGCGTACGGACGGCGGCGCACGGCTTCCGTGAGCTGGCCGCCTTCCTCGTAGCCCACGTAGCCCGGCGGCGCGCCGATCAGCCGCGCAACGGCATGCTTCTCCATGTACTCGGACATGTCGATGCGCACCATCGCGTGCTCGTCGTCGAACAGGAACTCGGCGAGCGCGCGCGCCGTCTCCGTCTTGCCGACACCCGTCGGGCCGAGAAAGATGAACGAGCCGATCGGGCGATTGGGATCCTGCAACCCGGCACGCGATCGGCGAACGGCGTTGGCGACCGCACCGACCGCTTCCTCCTGGCCGATGACCCGATTGGCCAGCTCCTGGTCGAGCTTCGTGAGCCGTTCACGTTCGCTCTCGAGCATTCTCGTAACCGGAATGCCGGTCCAGCGCGCGACCACGTCGGCGATGTCCTCGGCCGTGACCTCTTCCTTGAGGAATTGCGGGCGGCCGTCGCGGCTCGCGAGCTTTCCTTCAGTCTCGCGCATGCGCTGCTCGAGCTGCGGGATGCGGCCGTAGGTGATCTCGGCGGCTTTCGCGAGATCGCCGCGGCGGGTCGCCTGGTCGGCTTCGATGCGCGCCTGATCGATCTCCTGCTTGATCTTGCCGACGCCGCCGAGCATCTCCTTTTCCTGCTGCCACTGCGCCTTCATCGCGCCGGAGCGCTCGCGCAATTCGGCCAGATCGCGCTCGATCTCCTCGCGCCGCTCGACGGCGCCGCGATCCTTTTCCTTCTGCAGCGCGGTGCGCTCGATCTCGAGCTGCATGATGCGCCGCTCGACCTCGTCGATCTCCTGCGGCATCGAATCGATCTCGATGCGAAGGCGCGAGGCGGCTTCGTCGACGAGATCGATCGCCTTGTCGGGCAGGAACCGATCGCCGATGTAGCGATGCGACAGCGTCGCCGCGGCGATGATCGCGTCGTCGGTGATCCGAACGCCGTGGTGCGCCTCGTACCGCTCCTTGAGTCCGCGCAGAATCGCGATCGTGTTCTCGACGCTCGGCTCGCCGACGTACACCGGTTGGAAGCGCCGCTCCAGTGCGGGATCCTTCTCGACGTGCTGGCGGTACTCGTCGAGCGTCGTTGCGCCGACGACGCGCAGCTCGCCGCGCGCGAGCAACGGCTTGAGCATGTTGCCGGCGTCCATCGAGCCCTCCGCCTTGCCGGCGCCGACGAGCGTGTGCATCTCGTCGATGAACACGATGAACAACCCCTGCGCGTCCGTGATCTCCTTCAGCACCGCCTTGAGCCGCTCCTCGAACTCGCCACGAAACTTGGCGCCGGCGATGAGCGCGCCGAGGTCGAGCGACACGAGCCGCTTGTCCTTGAGGCCCTCCGGCACGTCGCCGTTGACGATGCGCTGCGCGAGCCCTTCGACGATCGCCGTCTTGCCGACGCCCGGCTCGCCGATGAGCACGGGGTTGTTCTTTGTGCGCCGCGACAGCACCTGGATCACGCGCCGGATCTCCTCGTCGCGCCCGATCACCGGATCCAGCTTGCCGCGACGCGCGGCGTCGGTGAGGTCGCGCGTGTAGCGCTGCAGCGCCTGATACTGATTCTCGGGATTCTGATCGGTGACGCGGTGCGATCCGCGCACCGCCTCCAGCGCGGTGAGCAGATCGTCGTGCGACGCGCCGGCGCCGCTCAGGATGCCGCGTGTCTCCGTGCCTTTGGTGCCGGCGAGACCGAGCAGCAGGTGCTCGGTCGAGACGTACTGGTCCCCAAGCCGCTTGGCCTCGGCGTCCGCGGTGTCGAACACCTGGTTGAGCTCGCGCGACATCGACGGCTGGGCGTCGCTCTGCTTGGGGAGCCGGTCGATCTCGCGACCGACCTGATCGCGCAGCGCGGCAACGCTGGCGCCGAGCTTCTGAAGGACCGGCACGACGATGCTTTCGTCCTGCTCGAGCAACGCGGCGAGCAGGTGGAGATCGTACACGACCGGATTGCCGTTCCGGCGCGCGAGATTCACGGCCTCGTTCAACGCTTCGGCCGCTTTGACGGTGAGCTTGTCTGGATTGATCATATCGTAATTCGGAGCAACCTCGGTGCCTCGGCCTGACGACCAGGCGATCGTGCAGCGGCCCGTCCTCGGAAGCTACGCGCCCTGCCAAACCCGGCCGGTCGACCCACGCCTGGTATAGCCGACGCGGTCGCTGTATTCGAGAAAGGGGATCAGGAATTTGCGAGAGAGGCCGAGTGCGTCGCGCAGCTCGCCCGGCGTGCGCTCGCTGCCGTTCGCCATGCTCGACCGCAGCCGTTCGACGAGTGCCTGAAGTTGGGACGCGGCGAAGTACCGCGACGGCTCGACCTGCACGACCTCGCCGGTGCGCTCGAGAAAGCGCAGCAACGGCCCGGCGTCGCCGCCGAACTCCGCGGCCAGTTCGTCGGTCGACGGCGGCTCGGCGCCGGCGGCACTCAGCCGCTCGCGCAGCCGCTTCAGAGAATGCTCCTGCGCACCCGTGGGCGTCGGCGTCCACCCGGGCAGATGTATGTACCCTGCGGACGACTGCACGATACCGGCGTTGAGCTGACCGGCGATTACCGCGTCGACGATCTCCGGCGCGGCACGCAGCCTCCCGCGAAGGGCGTGGGATGGGATGCCCGGCTCGAGCGGGTGCGTTTCGTGGTAGGCTCGAGTTGCGTCGAGCACCGTGCGTTCGAGCTCTTCGATGATCGTTCTCATAACGACGCGTGTGCCGATTACGGCCATCAGGTCGGACGCCCGCACTGCGGCTTCGGCGTCGCGCGGCGGCAGGCCAATACGTACCGCAAGATCGCGCACCTCGAGCCCATTGCCGCCGGCCTCGAGGGCGAGGCGCTCCAGGCGCTCTGCGGCGGACAGGCCAGGCGGCCACAGGCGGGCGCGACGCGGTGCGTACGGATCCGTGATCACGCCACCGCCGATCGTGTCGAGCGGCGCGCTCGTACGAATCACGAACCGATCGCCGGCGCGAAGGACCACCGGCTCGTCGAACACGAGCCGAGCGGCGAATGGCGCGTTCGTCGAATCATCTCGATCGCGTGCAACGATCCGCGCGCCGACCTCCGTCGTCCCGATGTGAATTCTGAATCTGGTGCGCGGCCGCAGCTCGATTTCCACCTCGGGCAGGAATGCGACCTCGGCACGCGCGAGCGTGGTCGGCCTCCACTCGGAATCGCCGACGAGCGTCGAGCCGCGCGGCACATCCGCCACGTCGACGCCGCCGAGCGCGAGCGCGGTACGCGCACCCGCCTCCGCCTGATCGCGCTGCGCACCGTGGCCCTGAATTCCGCGAACGCGCGCCACTCGCCCGCCGGGCAGGACGCGCACGGATTCGTCGCGCGCGATGCTACCCGACCAGACCGTTCCGGTGACGACGGTGCCGGTTCCCTTGATGGTGAACGCCCGATCGATTGGAAGACGGAACAGGTCGTCGTGCATGCGCGCCGGAACCGATTGTGCCGCCTCGAGCAACGCGGCGCGCAGCTCGGGCAGACCCGCGCCGGTCTGCGCCGACGTGGCGACGATCGCAGCATCCGGCAGTGCGGCACGCGTCGCAGCGCGCACATCCTCCTCGATGAGCGCGAGCCATTCGTCATCGACGAGATCGGCCTTGGTCAGCGCAACGACACCGCGTGTCACGCCGAGCAGGCGCAGAATCTCGAGGTGCTCGCGCGTCTGCGGCATCACGCCTTCGTCGGCCGCAACCACGACGAGCGCCAGGTCGATGCCGGTGGCGCCGGCGACCATGGTGCGCACGAACGCCTCGTGGCCCGGCACGTCGACGACGCCAATCGTGCCGACGCCTTCCAGCACCAGCGGCGCGAAGCCAAGCTCGATCGTGATGCCGCGCCGCTTCTCCTCGGGCAATCGATCCGTGTCGACGCCGGTGAGCGCTCGCACGAGCGTCGTCTTGCCGTGATCGATGTGACCCGCGGTGCCGAGGATCACGCGGCGCCTCCGGTCCATTCGTCACGCTCCCACACGGCGAACGCACGCAGCGGACGTTCGTCGGCGAGGTGCTCGCGCACGAACTCCCGCAGCAAGCGTTGGTGCGCGCGCACATCGGCGGGATCAGCCAGCGGATGCGAATCGCCGTTCAACCAATCGCGGAGCGCGGCACGCGCGCTGGGCGGAAGGGTGCGGCCACCGCGGGCGAGATGGCCACAGCGCGCGCACACGACGCCACCAGCGGGATGACTGAACATCGCCGGTTCGCCCGATTCGATTCCGGCGTGGCACTCGGCGCACGAGTCGATCGTCGGCGCCACGCCAAGCTCGGCGAGCACGCGCCAGGCGCCGGCGAGAGTGACGTCGCGCGCGCGGTCGGGAGCGGCCACAGCGATCGCGTCGAGTGCGTGGACGACGGCGTCGAAGAGTCCGGGATCCGCCGCATCGCGAGCAAACCGCAACGTGAGCTCGGCAATCGCGCTCGCGCCGGTGAAGCGCGCCAGGTCGGCGGCCAGCTGCGGGCGAGCGCGGGTGACATCGAAGCTCGTCAGCGTGTCGAGCTCGCGCCCGGGCTTGATTTGCAGCTCAGCGGTGCCCTGTGCATACAGATCGAGCGCGCTGCCGAACCGTTTCTTCGACCGTCGCGCGCCGCGGGCCAGCACCGACCGAACGCCCGCGTCGCGCGTGACGAGCTTCAGAATCCGCGAGGATTCGAGGTAGTCGAATGCGTGGAGAACGACGGCGGCGGTCAGCACACTGGAAAGATACGGCGGAGCGGTGGAACGGTGGAACGGCCGGGATTCGAGTCGGCCGCTCGTCAGAAGGTGATCCGCGCCCCTGCTTCCACCACCCGTCTCGGCGTCAGGAAGTTGAACACGGACTGGTACTTCACGTCGAACAGATTCTCGACATGCAGTGTGAGCTCGAGCCCGGGCGCGTCCGCAACGAACACCCGCAGCGGCAGCACGGCACCCAGATCGGTGCGCGTGTACGCCGGGTCGGTCACCGGCAGCGCGGGAAACGGCCGGAAGTCGCGATCGCTGCGCTCGCCGACGTGCGTCACGTTCAGGTCGAGGCTGGCTCCGCGGGCGGCGTACGTGCCCGCGACATTCCAGCTCGTGGTCGGCCTGCGGATCAGCGCCTCGCCCTGGTGATACAGGCCGCCGCTCGTCGTGTCGAAGCCGGCCTGCACGACGCGCGTTTGCAGATGCGTGAGATTGCCCGACAGCGCGAGGTGTGACGTGACGCCGACCTGCGCCTCGAATTCGCGGCCGGCGGCGTTGGCGCGCGCCACATTGCAGTAGCTCGCGCCGCACGCGTCGGTCGACCCGGTGTAGTCGATCATGTTCCGAAAGCGCTCGCCGAATTGCACGACGCCGAGCGTCAATCGGTCGCCGAATAGCGCCTGACGCGCGCCGACCTCCCAGCTCACCGACCGCTCGGGAGAGAGGTTCGGATTCCCGGTCACGAACCCCGTCGAGTAGTTCTCGAAGAAGCTCGGCTCGCGAAACGCCGTACCCACCGATGCGCGCAGGTGCAACCCCCGCAGCGCACGCCAGCTGGCGGCGCCGCGGTAGGTGCCGAACTTGCCAAACCGCTCGTTGTCGTCGAGGCGCGCGCCGGCCGTGAGCACCACGGAGTCGCGAAGCGTCGTGAGCGTTTGCGCGTAGAGCGCCTGGTTGCGCCTGGACGCCTCGAATACCGACGTAAAGTCCGAGCCGCCGAACGTGCTCTGCGTCTCGGTCCGCTCGTCTTCCTGCTCAACCTGCGCGCCTACCGTGAGCACCGTCGCGACCGGCAGCTCGACGTTCGCCCGCAGCTCGGCGCCGCGGCGGCGTGTACGATCAAGCGATTGCGTGCCGCTGCTCGCCGGCGTATCGGGCTTGTCGTTCGTTCCGCCCGACGTGCCTTCGGAGGTGAGTGCGAGGTGCGCGTCGAGCCAGGACGTGAACACGCGGCCCAGATCCGCCGACAGCGTCGTGCGATCGCGCGACTGGAACGCGTTGCTGTCGACCACCGTGCCGCCGCCGTCCGTGGGATAGTGGAAGGCATCGTCGCCGTAGCGCAGCGCCACGTGCAGGTCCGTGTGCGCGTCGAGCAGCAGGTGTACCGCTCCGCTGGCGACGGTGTTGTGATTGGCGTTGTTGAACGCGTAGATGCCGCGCGTGTCGTGGCGAGCCAGCGCG
This sequence comes from Gemmatimonadaceae bacterium, assembly GCA_025928185.1. Classification (GTDB taxonomy): domain Bacteria; phylum Gemmatimonadota; class Gemmatimonadetes; order Gemmatimonadales; family Gemmatimonadaceae; genus JAQBQB01. Next base: position 92,368 of record JAICKA010000003.1, on the reverse strand, counting down.
ATCGAGAAGTCGCCGGAGCCGAGTCCCCCGAGTACCGTCGCGTCCTCATCCGAGGAGCCATAGCTGCCGCCGCGCGCCGACACGATGGCCCGCGGGGCGCCGGTGCCGCGTCGGGTGAATATCTGAACGACGCCGGTGACGGCATCGGCGCCGTATAGCACGCTCGCCGGTCCGCGCACCACTTCGATCCGATCGACGTTGTCGGTCGTCAGCGCGCCAAGGTCGATCGCGCCGCCCGGATCGTTCACCGGCACGCCGTCGATGAGCACCTTCACATACTTGCTTTCGCCGCCGCGCACGAACAGCGACGTAGCCGAGCCGAACGAGCCCGACTGCGCGATCGTCACGCCGGGAATGGTTGCGAGCGCATCGGCGACCGAGGTGATGCCGGCACGCCGCAACTGCTCGCCTGAAATCACACTGACGGTCGCCGGCGCATCCGCCGCCGCAACGGGAACGCGCGTCGCAGTCACGACCACCGGCGCGATGCGCGCGGTATCGGGCTGCTGGGCGTGCGCCGGCAACGAAGCGGCGGCGAGTGCGGCAAGAACGGGGAGAGCGGTGGTTCGCATGCTGTGGATTCCGGTTGATATGAGTTCAGTCAACGCCGCAGCGGCACGAGCGCCGGCGCACCCACCGCCGGATCGCGCGTGACGACGAGCGGCCATTCGTAGACACGTTCGAGGACGTCGGCGCGCATGACCGTCGCCGGCGTCCCGGCGGCGGCGACGGTGCCGTGATGCAGCAACACCATGTGGTCGGCAAAGCGGGCCACGAGATTCAGCTGATGGCTCACGAGCAACACCGCCTGCCCGGCGCGCGACAACCGGTGCAGCAGCTCGAAGACCATCATCTCGTGCGCGACATCGAGAAACGCCGTCGGCTCGTCGAGCACGAGCGCGTCGCCACCCTGCGCCAGCGCCCGCGCGAAACGCACGCGCTGCCATTCGCCGCCGGACAGCGAATCGACGCGCCGGTCCGCGAAGACGATCACGCCGGTCATGTCCATGGCGTTGTCGATCGCCCGCCGATCCCGCTCCGTCGCCGATCGCCACACGCCCAGGTGGGGAAACCGGCCGAGAGCCACGTAGTCGGCGACGTGCAGCGGAAACGCCAGCTCCTCGCGCTGCGTGACCACGGCGACGCGGCGCGCCAGCGCGTCGCGCGCGATGGTCGAGACGTCGGTGTCGTCCACGCGAATGGCGCCGCCGGTGATCGCGACCCGGCCGATCAATGCGCGCACGAGCGTGCTCTTGCCGCTGCCGTTCGGCCCCACCACCGCCGTGATCGCGCCGCGCGCCGCGTCCAGACTCACGCCGCTCACGGCGTTCGCGTCGGCGCGCGGATAGCGCACGATGACGTTCTCGAGATGGATCACGACAGCCGCCGGAGCTTGGTGAGGAAGAACGGCACGCCGATCAACGCCGTGACTGCGCCGACCGGCAGCTCGGCAGGCGGCCGCAACACGCGCGCGAGCAGATCGGAGAGCACGACGAGCGTGGCACCGACAAGCGCGCTGCCGATGAGCAGCGCGCGATGCTTGCGAGCGCCGCCGGCGCGGACGATGTGCGGAACGACGAGCCCGACGAAGCCGATCAGCCCCGCGGCGGCGACCGTTGCCGCGGCGAGCAGCGACGCAACCACGAACACGAGCCGCGTCGCCGCATCGACGTCGAGGCCGAGCCCCGCCGCGGCATCTTCGCCGAGCGCGAGCACGTCGATGCGCGGCCCGAGCAGCACCAGAAGCCCGCCGCCGGCGAGCAGATACAGCGCCATCACCCCGATCTGCGGCCACGTGGCGTCGGATACGGAGCCCATCATCCACCACAGCGCGTCGCGCACGGTGTTGGCCTCGGCGTTCGCCAGAACGACCATGATCGCCGCGTTGGCGAACGCGCCGACGACGACGCCGGCCATCAGGAGCACACGCGGATCGCCGCGCGCGCCCGCCGCGTGCGCGACGATGAACGCCGCGGCCACGGCGACGAGCGCGCCGATGAATGCCGCCACCGGCAGCAGCGCGATGCCAAGGCCAAGCATCACGGCGAGCACCGCACCCACCGCCGCGCCGCCCGACACACCGAGCAGGTACGGCTCGGCGAGCGGATTGCGCAGCGTGCCCTGAAGCGCGGCGCCCGACATCCCGAGGCCGGCGCCGACGAGCATCGCCAGCACCACGCGTGGCACGCGCAGCGTGCGAACCACAGTCGCCGCCACGCCGCTGCCCGTGCCGCGCAGCGCATCAAACAATGCTGATGGAGGAATGCTGATCGTGCCGATCGCCACCGCGAGCAGCGCGGCGACGATCAGCGCCGCGACGAGCGTGGTCCAGCGGAGGGCCGACATCAGCGCACCGCGCCGGGATGAACGAGATTGGCCAACTCTCGCGCTGCCGCGCCGAGGGTGACCGATGGCCGCGACACGACGGTGGTGTCGTACACGAGGATGTGTCCCGCGCGCACCGCCGGCACCGCACGCCAGAGTGGGCTCGTGCGCATGGTCGCGGCTTCCGTCGGCGTCGTGAGCACGAGATCGGGATTGCGCTGCACGACGTCCTCGAGCGTCACGACGCTCGTGGGCGTGCGCACGTCGGCGTAGACGTTGTGTGCGCCGGCAATTTCGAGCAGCTCGCTCAGGTAGCTCCCGCCGCCGATGGCGATCACGGGACGATCCCAGGTGGGAACGAACACGGTCGGGTGGGAGAGGCGTGCCGTGGCGCGTCGCACACGCGAGAGCGTCGCGGCCACCGTGTCGGCCAGCGTCGCGGCGCGCGCGGAATCGTTCGTCATCCGGCCGAGCAGCCGCGTGTCGCGGTCGAACTGCTCGATGCTGTCGATCTTGAACCCGACCGTCGTGATGCCCGCGGCGCGCAGCCGCGCCAGTGCGGGCCGATTATCCTCGCTGGCGTAGAGAATCACGAGGTCGGGTCGCGCCGCGATGATGGCTTCGACGTTCGGGCGCAACGCGGGTCCAACGCTCGGCACGCGCTTCGCCTGTGCCGGAAACACATCGTACACCGATCGGCCCACGACGCGATCGCCGGCGCCGATCGCGAACAAGATCTCGGTCGTGGTCGGGTTGAGTGACACGATGCGCGCCGGCGTGCGGCCCAGCGGCACGGTGTCGCCGAAGTCGTCGCGAACGACGGTACTCGAGTCGGCGGCAACGTGGCGCGCACGAGTGCGACAGCCGGCACCCAGCGCGATCGCCGCGAGCGCGACGGCCGGCGCGCGACGAATCGCAGCACGCCGAACAGCTCGAGCTATTGCATCGAATGGCCGGAAACGAAACACGGGCACCAACTCCGTGGAGAAGATGCCCGCAACGCGGAGCGCGACTGCCGTGCGCCGTGTCGCCACCAGCCCTCCCCCGAGGATCTGAGAATCGTGGCGCGAACGTGGGTCGTCTCCTGGCTCCGGGCCGCGGCGCTCACCTTCCCGACCGAACGAGGTCAGTGGTCTTCGAGCGCGCGTTGATGCCCGTCACAGTGGCGGGGCCGCACCGGTTTCACACCGGTTTCCGTGTCCCGCGTTCGCTTACAGTTGTCGCCGGAATACTACCCCTCTCCACGCTCCGCGGCAAGCGCCGTCGCCAATTCACGTTTGAGCGACTCGCGCTCGGCATCGTATGCGGCGCGCGACGCATCGTCGACCGACGGGACGCGCTCGCGCTCCGCGTCCAGCAACGCGATGCGACGCAGGATGCGTTGCGACGCCGGCTCGTCGATCTCCGGCATGAACGCCGAACGAACGAGCGGACGGCGACTCGCTCCACGGCGCGCCGCCACGATCAGCGCGATCACCATCGCCGCCAACACGACGATCGCCACGCCGACGTACACCTTCTCGCGCGCGGCGCCGATCACGTGCGGCAGATCGATGCGAACGACGGATCCAGCCGAGAGGTCCTGGCCAAGCAGTCGACGAAACGTCCGGCCTTCGGTGTTCACCGGCGCCAGCTCGCGCAGCGGAACACCGGTGACGTGCGCCGTCGACTCCTGGACGAGCACCTCGAGCACGCCGATCGGCTGCTCGAGCGGAATGCTCAGGGGAAACGCGCTCGACGGCAGCTCGTACGTGAATGCGAGTTGTCGAATACCAGGACTCACAGGAGCGAAGAGGCCGACCGACGAGCCGCGCCGCGCCACCGCGCCGTCGGCGAGATCGCCGCTGGCGTTGAGCTGGAAGTTCGTCGCCGCCGCGGGGAGGTGCGCCGTCCACACCGGCGTGAGCGTATCGCGCGCGACCACCGTCACGGTGGTGTCGTTCTGAAGATCGTAGACTTCGCCGATCGGCCGCATGCCGTTCGGCTGCGCGGCGCCGATGATCAGGTGTCGGCCACCGACCTTGAGCCGCACCGGACCGGAGGTCGTGTCGAAGACCACCAGCGTCGCGTCGTCGCCGGTCACGCGCGCACTGCGCAGCGGCGCGCTCGGATACACCACGCCGCCGTATGACGTCGAGATGAAGTAGAGCGCGGTCGTGTCGCCGGTCGGACGATAACGAAAGCTGAATCGGCCGGCCGCGGTCGTCCGCGTGGAGTCGAGCGGCCCGGCGCGATCCGGACCGACGCGATGCAGGACGACCCACTGCTCCGGCACCGGCGTCTGCCCGGCGCGCGTACCGCGCACGACGCGGCCGTCCACTCGCCGCACCGCGCCGGAGTCGGCGTGCTGTTCGGGAAGCGTCACAGATTGAACTTGCCGAAATCCTCGGGCCGCAAATGCTCCAGGTAGTTCTTGAGCTGCTCGGCGCTCAGCTCGGAGGTGTCGGTCAGATCCGGCATCGGCGCCTCGAATTCGCTGCTCTCCTCCTCGTCGTCGTCGGCGAGCATGAGCAGCGTCTCGGCCGCGAAGATCGGCGCGGACAGACGCAGCGCGATCGCGATCGCGTCCGACGGCCGCGAATCGATCTGCGTCAGCTTGCCGTCGCGCTCGAGGTGCAGCTCGCCGTAGTACGTGTTGTTCTCGACGCGCGTGATCTGCACGCGGCGAAGCACCGCCCCGGTCCCCATGATGATGCTCTTGCAGAGGTCGTGCGTGAGCGGACGCGGGCGCTTCATGTTGTGCATCTGCGTGACGATCGACTCGGCCTCCGGCCGGCCGATCCAGATCGGCAGCAGGCGTTCCCCGCCCTTTTCCTGGAGCACGACCACGTAGGCCTGCGACGCCGGATCCATTCCGAGACGCGAAACCACGACTTCGATCATACGAGTATCGCCATCAACGAACCGCCCGCGCCAACCGACTCGCGCGATCGGTCCGTTCCCATGTGAAAAGTGTCATGGCCGATCGGCCCTTCCCGATCGTACGCGGCGCGCGGCCGAAGTGGCCGTACGCCGACGTCGCGGAATAGATCGGCTTGCGAAGCTGAAGCGCATCGATGATGCCCTTGGGGGTGAGATCGAACTCCTCGCGCACCGCACGCATGATGGACGCTTCGGGTACCGTCGACGTCCCGAACGTGTCCACCATCACCGAGACCGGCTCGGCCACGCCGATGGCGTACGCGAGCTGGACCTCGCACCGCCGGGCCAATCCGGCGGCGACGATGTTCTTCGCCACCCAGCGCGCCGCATAGCACGCCGATCGATCCACCTTCGAGGGATCCTTGCCGCTGAACGCGCCGCCGCCGTGCCGACCCATGCCGCCGTAGGTGTCGACGATGATCTTGCGGCCGGTGAGTCCGGCGTCGCCCTGCGGGCCGCCAATCACGAATCGGCCGGTGGGATTGATGTGATACTTCACCTTCTTGCGCCGCAGCTCCTCGGGAATCGTCGGCTCGATGATCTCCTCGATGATCGTATTGCGTAATCGCCGGGACGACACATCGGGCGAGTGTTGCGTCGCGACGACCACCGTGTCGACCGCGACGGGCCTCCGATCCTCGTACACCACAGTCACCTGCGCCTTCCCATCCGGACGCAGCCATTCGATGTCACCGCTCTTCCGTCGCTCGGCCAGCCTTTCGGTCAGTCGGTGGGCGAGCTGGATCGGCATCGGCATGAGCTCGCGAGTTTCGTCGGTGGCGTAGCCGAACATCATGCCCTGGTCGCCGGCGCCCCCGGTGTCCACGCCCATCGCGATGTCCGGCGACTGCCGGTCGATCGTGCTGATCACTGCACAGGTCGTGCTGTCGAAGCCAAAGGCTGGATCGGTGTAGCCGATGCGCTCGATCGTCGCCCGCACGATGTCCGGCACGTGCACGTACGTCGTCGTCGTGATCTCGCCAGCCACGCAGGCGAGTCCGGTCGTGACGAGCGTTTCACAGGCCACGCGCGCCGACGCGTCGTCGACGAGAATGGCGTCGAGCACCGCATCGGAGATCGCGTCGGCCACCTTGTCCGGGTGACCTTCGGTAACGGACTCCGACGTGAACAGGTGACGATCGTACATGACCCTCGAGGCTGGGCGTTCGGCAGACCGGCATCGCGCACGCCGGCCATCGCTGCTGAACCCTAGACCCCGGTTCTCACGCGGGCAACCCGCCGCCGAGCAGCGCCGAATCGCCCAGCGCGCCGGTCAGGCGGCGTTCCAGTTCCAGCTCCGCTTCGGCCGCGGTATCCGCCGCGGCTGCGGCTTTCGACGCCTCTTCGGCGACTTCGACCGAGATGCTGCGCACAATGCGTTTGACGAGCGGCACCGACCGCGGCGCGACGCTGAGCTGTCGCACGCCGAGGCCGATCAGCGCGAACGCCATCAATGGTTGCGATGCCATCTCGCCGCAGACGGCGATCTCGAGCTTGTACTGGCGCGCCGTGAACACCGCGCGACGAATGAGCTTGAGCACCGCCGGATGCAGCGGCGTGAAGCGCGACGCGAGATTGGCGTTGCCGCGATCGACCGCCAGCGTGTACTGCACGAGATCGTTCGTGCCGATGCTGAAGAAGGCCACCTCGTTCGCAAACGTGTCGCAGGCGATTGCGGCGGCGGGCGTCTCGATCATCACGCCGAGCGGAACATCGCGACGGAACTCCACGCCGCGCTCCTCGAGCTCCTTCGCCGCCTGATCGAGCAGCGCGCGCGCCGCGCGCACCTCCTGCACCGTGACGACGAGCGGCAGCATGATGCGCACGTCGCCGTGGACCGCGGCGCGGAGGAGCGCGCGGAGCTGCGTGCGAAACAGCTCCGGCTGATCGAGACACATGCGGATGGCCCGCCAGCCGAGAAACGGATTCGGTTCGGTGGGAAATCCGCCGACCGGCAGCTTGTCGCCGCCGACGTCGAACGTGCGAATGACCACCGGCTGACCGTCAAAGGCGCGAACCACCCGCGTGTACGCGCGATACTGCTCGTCCTCGTCGGGCATGGTCGCGCGGCCGACGACGAGGAATTCGGTGCGCATCAGCCCAACACCTTCCGCGCCGCTCTTGGCGGCCAGCTCCGCCTCCTCGGGCAAGTCGACGTTCGCGCGCAGCGTGATGCGCGCGCCGTCCATCGTCACCGACTCGAGCGTCGACAGGTGGCGCAGGTCCGCCTCGAGCAGCTTCTCCTGCCGCGCGCGCTCCTTGTACGCGTCGATGTCCTGGTGCGACGGATTGATGGCGAGCAGCCCGGTGGACCCGTCGAGAATCGCCGTCTCGCGCCCGCTCAGTTGCTGCGTCGCCACACGCAATCCAACGATCGCCGGCAGGCCGAGCGAGCGCGCGAGAATCGCCACGTGCGACGTACGCGTGCCCGCGTCGGTAGCGATGGCGGCGATCGCGCCCCGATCCAGTTGGACGGTGAGACTTGGCGTGAGGTCGTGCGTAACGAGAATCGCGCTCGAGCCCTTCGGCAAATCGACCGGATCGTGATCCGGCAGATCCATCAGCAGCGTGAGCACGCGGATCTCGACGTCCTTGAGATCGCCCACCTTCTCGCGGATCATCGGATGACTGGCGCGGCTGAACCGCTGCGCCCACTCCAGCATCACGATCTCGAACGCCTTTTCGGCGGCGAGGTTCTGATGAATCAGCCGATCGACGGACGTGAGCATTTCCTCATCTTCGAGGATCGACGACTGCACGTCGAAGATCGCGGCTTCTTCCGCGCCCGCCGACTTCTCGACGCGCTCACGGACCTGGTGCAGGCGCTCCTTGGCGCGCTCGAGCACCGAGCGAAAGCGGCGCAGCTCGTCGGGAATGGCCTCGTCGGGAATGATCCGGTGGCGCACCTCCGGGATCTCCCAGCGGAGCAGGTGCACGGGACCAACGACGATACCCGGCGATGCGGGAATGCCGACGAGCTTTCGGTCCACTCAGCTCTCCCCGAACTTGTTGCGGACGAGGGCCGCGAGCGCGTCGAGCGCCTGCTCCGCGTCCGGCCCTTCCGCGCGAAAGGTAATCGACGACCCATACTCGGCCGCCAGCATCATCACGCCCATGATGCTCTTGCCGTTCACGTCGAGGTCGTCCTTCACCACGACGATGTCGCTCTGGAATTTCGCGGCGAGCTTCACGATCTCCGCGGCCGGGCGAGCGTGCAATCCATTCCGGTTGACAATCTGCACCGTGCGTTCCGGCATCAGCGAATCACCGAGATGAGGACGAAAATGGCGAGGACGACGAGCGACAGCCGCCATCCTTCGATGCGGTCCTTCAGCCGAACGATCAGCAATGAGCCCAGCGCGACGGCCACGAGCACGCCGCCGATCAAGTGGCGTCCCGGCCCGATGATGCGGCCGAGCGCGAGTGGAATCGCCGCGCCGGTGGCCAGCGCGGCGACGCGGCCGATCTGCTGCGGACCGCGGCGCAACACCGGATTCGCCAGCCCCGCGGCGACGCGAAGGCCATGCTGCCATCCGGTGTGCAGCCCCCAGATGAGCAATCCGAAATGTCCGGCGTTGTACAGGAGGAGAAACACGCCGACGACCGTCAACGTGCCCGCGCCCAGCCCGAACAACCCGAGCGAGAACAACGAGCAGAATGGCAGCCATCCGGCCCAGACCAGCCGATCGCCGACGCTGCCCAGCGGTCCGCACAACGCAGTGCGAAAACGCTCGATGCGCTCTGGCGGTTCGCGATCGAGCTCCGCACGCGCGAGCGCGCCGACGGCAACGGCGGCGAGATACGGGTGCGCGTTGAAGTACCGGCTCTCGCGCGCCAGCGCCGACTTGAACGCGGGCGAATGACGGCCTTCGGGCAACAGGCGCAACGCCGGCTCGAGGCAGAAGCCAAGCCCGTTGCCGAGCATCGTCTCGTAGTTCCACGCGCCCTGAATGGCGAGCAGTCGCACGAACATCGCGACACGCGTGCCGAACGGCAGGCGCGTGAGTTGCGGCGGAGTCGAGGCGCTCGACGGGTTCGGTGCGGGCGCGGTGCTCATCAGGCGAAGAGCAGAAAGAGGCCGATGCCAAGGCCGCCGACGAAGAACCAGCGCGCGCCGGCGGTCGAGTGAAACAGCTTCCACGCTGCGCCGCCGGCAACGCTGGCGGCGATCGCGACGACGACCGATCGCGAGACTTGTGGATCGATCGTCCAGCTTCCGATGCACGCGGTGGCGATCGGCGTCAGAATCACGTAGGCCAGCGCGGTGAGCAGCGTGCCGCGTACAAGATCCGCCGTCATGCCGGTGAGCTGCAGCGAGATGACGGCGCCGCGCGCGCCCGCCTCGAGCGCCTCGCGTCGCTTCGCCGCCCAGCGCGCGTTCATCTGGCGGAGCTTCACCATCGTCCATCCGCCGACCCACGTCGTCGCCAGCGCGGTCAGCATGCCGAGCGTCAACGCGCCGGAGATGCGCGAGGAGTGCGACGCGAAGATGGCGCCTCCGACGACCGACGCCGAGCCCCACTCCGGATAGCGCGACGCGCCGAACGGCAGCGTCTCGAGCGCGATCAGCTCGAGCGCGGCGCCGAGCAGCAGGCCGGCCGCCGTGTCGCCGGCCAGCGCGCCGGCCAGCGTGGAGGCGACGAGCGGCCGCGAGATCATCGCCTGTGGAAAGCTCACGACGTCGAGCCCGAGCAGGCCGCCGAGCAGCGCGAGCGGAATGAGGCTGACGGCGGTCACGGTTCGATTCCCGCGATCAGATCGTCGAGCGACACCGGGCGCGAGCCGGGCACGTCCTGCGCCGTGATCTTCACGCCGCGCGCGGCCATGTCGCGCAAGGCGCGCTCCTCCGCCGGCGACAGGAACACGTATCGAAGTCGCTGCACGCGCCCGTTGCCCGAGTGAATGCCGCCGACGTTGACCACGTCGACGCCGCCGCCGTCGACGAGCGCGCGCATCGTGGCGATGTCGCCGGTGACGAGAATGCCGCGTCCCGTCGCGGACCGATAGCGCGGCAACGCCGCGAGCGCGTCCGCCGCGGAGTGAAAATAGATGGTCATCTCCGGCGGCACGGCCATGCGATAGAGCTCCTGCTCCCAGTCGCTGCCAGCGACTTCATCGCTGACCAGCACGATGAACGTGATGTCGAGCGGCTGTCCCCACCCCACGACGACCTGGCCGTGAATCAACCGGTCGTCGATGCGGTACAGCAACAACGTCACGCGCCGGCTCCATGCGCGGTGATGGCGTTGCGCCCGCGCTCGGCGGCGTGCCGCGCCGCTTCGGGCGCCGTGCGTTCTTCAGCAAACACGAAATCGAGCAGTGTCGGCAGATTCGCCCCCGCCACGAGCACGGCGTCGTCCATGCCGTGCAGGATGCGGCGCGCCGCCATGGTGCAGCTGCCCGCCTGCAGATCGGTGAAGATGACGCGCACGCCGGTCGCCACCATACGGTCGCGCAGCAGCGTCTCGATGTCCTGGACGCACAGATCGCGGATGGCGACGGGGATCAGCGCGCCGCCGCGGCCGGTGATCGCCTGAACAGCGGAGATGAGACCCGCCGCGAACTCACCGTGCCCGGCGACGATCGCGCGCGGGGCCGGTGCACCGGCGCGCTGCATCGCGGCCGCCGCTACTTCACTCGTTGTCATCGCGCAGATATCGCATCACGTCCGAGCGGCCACGCATCTGCCGCATCAGGCGTTCGTTGAACCGTTCAGCGGGATCGACGCCGCTGTACTTGAGCAGATGATTCATCGCGATCACCTCGGCGATCACCGTGATGTTCTTTCCCGGATTGAGCGGCACGCGTACCTTCGGCAGCTCGACGTCGAGCACCGTCGTGGTCTCGGCGTCGAGGCCCGTGCGGTCGACGGGCGCGTTATGGTCCCACTCCTCGAGCTGCACCACGACTTCGATCCGCTTCTGCTGGCGCACCGCGCGCACGCCGAAGATGGCCGGAATGTCCACGAGGCCGACGCCGCGAATCTCCATGTGATGCCGCTGCAGCTCGTGACCGCTGCCGATCACGACGTCGGCCGACCGGCGGCGCGCGATCACCAGATCGTCCGCCACCAGCCGGTGACCGCGCTCGACGAGATCGAGCACGCATTCCGACTTGCCGATGCCGCTTCGGCCCACGAACAACAGCCCTACGCCAAAGATATCGGCGAGCGAGCCGTGAAGGTTCACCGTCGGCGCGAACTCGTCCTCCAGCCACGGCTTGATCTGGGTGTAGAACTCGTTGGTCTTGAGCGTCGAACAGATGAGCGCGACGCCGGCGTCCGCGGCGATGTCGATCAGGTCCGGGCCGGGCTGCTGGCCCTTGGTGATGAAGACGCACGGAATCGGAAACGAGAAGAACGTCGTCAAATTCCGCCGGCGCACCTCGGGGTCGAGCATCTTGAGGTACGTCACCTCCGTTTCGCCAAGCACCTGCAGCCGATGCGCCGGAAAGCGCTCGATGAACCCCGCGAGCACCAGCCCCGGGCTGGAGATGGTCGGCGTGGCAATGACGCGATCGAGCCCGTTCGTTCCGGGGACGTGCTCGAGCTGCAGCGCATCGCGCATGCGCTCGAGCAGGCGGCCCACCGTGAGATTGGATTTCATGCCATCGCCGGTTCGCTGATGATCCGCTCGAGATGCCGTTCAGTTTCGGCCGCGGCACGTTCCCAGGTAAAGCTTTCCGAGAAGCTGCGCGCCGATCGTCCGAGCTGCTCGACCAGCGAGCGCGACTCGGCCAGCCGACGCATCGCCGCGCCCATGGCCTGTGCGTCGCCGTGCGGAACGAGGAAGCCGGTCTCGCGATCGCGCACGGACTCGCGAATACCCGGTGAGTTGGACGCGACCACGGGCGTGGCGCACGCCGCCGCTTCGAGATTCGTGATGCCCCAGCCCTCCTTTGGCGACGCGAACACGAGTGCCCAGGCGCGGCGCAGCAGCGCCAGCTTGTCCGCCTCCGAGATGCGCCCAAGAAACCGCACCCGCTCGCCCAGGTCAAGCGTGCGCGCGAGCGCCTCCAGCTGCGGGCGATAGTCTCCGGCCCCCGCGATCTCGAGCACCGCGTTCGGCACGCCCATGGCGGCGAACGCCCGAATCACGAGGTGCACGCCTTTATACTTCTTTAAACGGCCAAGATAGGCAAAGGTCGGCGTCGGCGAGCGCTCCACCGGATTCGGCGTGTAGGCGGCCGTATCGATTCCGGGATAGATCACCTCGATCGACGCGCGCGGAATGCCGCGCTCGACGAGGTCCTCCGCGGTACTCTGGCTGATCGCCTCGAACGGCACGCGGCGATACGTGCGTCCCAACGGCCGTTCGGCCAGCCAGACCGTTGCCGCGAGCGGGGCGGGAAATTCCTGAAACGCCGTCGACCCGAAGAGGTGCGGCACCAGTGCCGCAGTGCGATTCGCGCCCCACCGCGGCGTGTACAGGGGAATCTTGTTGATGTCCTCCACCAGCACGTCGCACCAGCCGTGCAAATGCTCGGTGAAGTACCGGTGCGCGCGGAGCGGAAAGCTGTGCCGCGTGCCGGCGCGGAAGACCTCGATGCCGTCCAGCACCGTGCGCGGCGGACAGCCCGGCCATCCACCGCAGAGCAAGCGGACCTCATGCCTCTGGGTGGCCAGCCGCCCGAAGATTTCGTGGAGATGAATTTCCGCGCCGCCGGCCTGCGGATTCTCGCGATCCTGCCAGTTGACGAGCAGGATGCGCACTCAGATCCGTCCCATGCGGCGGGCGAGCGCGTCGAGCACGCCGTTCACGAACTTCGCACTCTTGAGCGTTCCATAACGTTCGGCCAGGTGCACGGCTTCCTGGATCACCACGCGCGGCGGCGTCTCGCCGCGCTGGAGCTCGGCCGCGCCCAGCCGCAGCACCGATCGGTCGATGGCCGCGAGTCGGTCGAGCCGCCAGTTCGTCGTCACGTCGGCCAATTCGCCGTCCAGCTCGGAGCCGTGTTGCACGAGCGTCCGTACGAGCGGCCCGGCGAGACGCCGTTCGTCCGGTGGAACCGAGAGATCGTCCCACAGCTGCGTCGCGACGCGCTCGAGCGGCTGCTCGCCGCGCAGGTCCCAGGCGTAGAGCGCCTGGAGCACTCGCGCCCGAGCGCGCGTCTCAACTCTCGTTCGCGGCATCCAGACGATCGAACAGATCCGCCATCTCGAGCGCCGCGAGCGCCGCGTCCCACCCCTTGTTGCCGTGTGCGCCGCCGGCACGCGCTTCCGCCTGCGCGTCATCGTCGCACGTAAGCACGCCGAAGCCGATCGGCCGATCGTACTCCACGCTCGCGGTGGCGAGTCCGCGCGACGCTTCGCCGGCGACGTAATCGAAATGCGGCGTATCGCCGCGAATCACCGCGCCCACGGCGACGAGCGCGTCATAGCGGTCGGTCGCGAGCAGACGTCGGGCGAGAATCGGCAGCTCCCATGCGCCGGGAACCCACACGACGTCGACATTCTCCGCGGCGACGCCGTGTTGCACGAGCGCATCGAGCGCGCCGTCGACGAGCCGCTCGACGATCTCGGGATTGAATCGACTGGCAATGACGGCGAAACGGCGCTGGCCGCCCGCGGGCAGCCCCGAGAATTCAGCCATTTACGACGCGAGGAGATGCCCGAGCTTGTCCCGCTTCGTCCGCATGTAGTCGGCGTTCTCGTGATGTGCCGGCTGGATGATCGGCACCCGTTCGCCGAGCCGCAAACCGTAGCCTTCGAGACCGACCATCTTTCGCGGATTGTTCGTGATCGGCCGGATCGACTTGAGCCCGAGATCGAGCAGGATCTGCGCCCCGATGCCGTAGTTGCGCAGATCGGGCTTGAACCCGAGCTGCTCGTTGGCTTCGACCGTGTCGGCGCCGTGGTCCTGCAGCTCGTACGCCTTGAGCTTGTTGAGCAGCCCGATGCCGCGGCCTTCCTGATCGAGATACACGATCACCCCGCGCCCCTCCGCGGCGATCATCTCCATCGCCCGGTCGAGCTGCCAGCCGCAGTCGCAGCGCTGCGAATGGAACACGTCGCCCGTGAGACATTTCGAATGGATGCGGACGAGCACGTCCTCGCCATCGGCGATGTCGCCGAACACCAGCGCGACATGCTCGTGGGCATCGACGTCGTTGTGATATCCGACGATCCGCCACGCGCCGTGCTCGGTCGGCAGCCGCGCCTCGGCCACGCGGTGCACGAGCCGTTCGGTCTTGAGCCGATGCGCGACGAGCTGCGCGACCGTGATGAACGTGATGCCGTGCTCGCGCGCGAACAGCTCGAGCTGCGGCCGCTTTGCCGTGGTGCCATCCTCGCTGAGGATCTCGCAGATCACGCCGGCCGGCAGCACGCCGGCCAGTCGCGCGAGATCGACGGCAGCTTCCGTGTGGCCGACGCGCTGCAGCACGCCGCCGTCGCGCGCGCGCAACGGAAACACGTGGCCGCCGTGGCGCAGGTCGGCTGGGATTGCGTCGGGATCGACGGCGACACGGATCGTCGTCGCGCGATCGTGCGCGCTGATGCCCGTCGTCACGCCGAACCGGCCCGATGCGTCGACGCTCACCGTGTACGCCGTGCGGTAATCGTCGAGATTCGTCTCGGCCATTGGCGTGAGGCCAAGCGCGTCGACGCGGTCGCCGGTCAGCGCGAGGCAGATCAGGCCGCCCGCCTTCTTGATCATGAAGTTGATCATCTCCGGCGTGACGAAATGCGCCGCGCAGATCAGATCCCCTTCGTTCTCGCGATCCTCGTCGTCGGCGACGATGACGAACTTGCCCGCGCCGATGTCCTCGATCGCCTGCTCTATCGTTCCGAAAGCCATGTCGATTCCTTGAGCAAACGCTGAACGTGCTTGCCCAGCATGTCCGCCTCCACGTGCACGCGCGCGCCGGCGGCGAGTCCGCCGAGCGTTGTATGGCGCAGCGTGTACTCGATCAACGAGAGTTGCAGCCGGTCCGGCGCAGCCAGATCATTGACCGTGAGACTCACGCCGTCCACCGCGACGGAGCCGTGTGGTACCATAAGCTCGGCGAGGCCCGGCGGCAGAGCAACGTCGACCAGCCGGGCGTCGCCCTGCGACCGCACTTCGTCCACCGTAGCCACCGCATCGACGTGACCCTGGACGAAATGACCGCCCAATCGGTCGCCGATGCGGAGCGCCCGCTCCAGATTGACGCGGCGGCCCTCCTGCCATTCGCCGACTGTCGTCCGCTCCAGCGTCGTCGCGACCGCCGCCACGGTGAACCAGCCGGACCCGAACTCGCGCACGGTGAGACACGCCCCGTTCACGGCGATGCTTTCGCCGGCCACGAGATCGCGATACCGACACTCGATGCGCAGCTCGCGTCCCGCGTCGGACGTGTCGACGTGGCGCACCGTTCCGACATCGTCGATCAATCCGGTGAACACGAGAGCTCCCGCAATTCGTAAGTCGTCATGACGTCGTCGCCGAAACGCCGATGCTCGAGCACTCGCCGATCGGCGAGGCCGGCCTCGAACGTAGAAGGCGCGAACGCGAACCCGCGCGGCTCATTGCCGCCGATCACGAGTGGTGATCGAAAGATAACGAGCCGGTCAGCAAGCGATTCACGAAGAAACGAGCCGGCGAGCTTCGGCCCGCCCTCGACGAACAGGGCCCGCACTCCGCGGCTTCGCAGCCAGACGAGCGAGTCGCGCACCGAGGCGCATCGAGCGATCGTCACGCCGGCGGCGCGCAACGCCGGCTCGGTCCGCGGGCTCGCCGGCGCCACGCCGGTTCGCGCGATCAGGATCGTCTCGACCGAGCGCGCCGTCCGAACCACGCGCGAGTCCGGCGGCGTGCGCAGCGCGGAGTCGAACACGACGCGACGGGGCGGCACGCGCGGCGGCGGTGCGTCCCGCACCGTCAACAGCGGATCGTCGGCCAGGACGGTGCCGACGCCGACGGCAATCGCGTCGCCATTGGCGCGCAGCCGGTGCACTTCGGCGCGGGATTCGGCATTGGTGATCCAGCGGAGCTTGCCCGCGGGATCGGCCACCAGACCGTCGGCCGAGAGCGCGAGCTTGAGCGTCACCCACGGACGGTCGCTGCAATGCGCATGAAAGAACGGCGCATTCAGCTCGAGCGCCGCCGCCCGTTCGACGCCCACGTCCACTTGAATGCCCGCCGACTGCATGCGCTCGATGCCGCCGCGCGCGATCGGACTCGGATCGCGCACCGCGGCGACGACGCGCGCGATTCCGGCGGCGATCACCGCATCCGTGCACGGCGGCGTCTTGCCGACGTGCGCGCACGGCTCGAGCGTGACGTACAGTGTAGCGCCGCGCGCGCGGTCACCCGCCGCGCGCAACGCGTTGACCTCGGCGTGCACGTCGCCGTATCGTGCGTGGTGGCCCTCGCCGACGATCGTATCGTCCACCACGACGACGGCGCCGACCATGGGGTTCGGCGCCGTGTGTCCCCATCCCTCGCGAGCCAGGGCGAGCGCGCGCCGCATGTAGCTCGCATCGGCCGAAGCCGATCGCGCGGCGGCGCTCATGTCGTGATCAGAACGTGAACCGCAGTCCCGCCGAAGCGTACACGATTGACCGGTCGGCGCGGCCGCCGGCGAACGAGTTGTAGGTGTTCACGGTACCGCCGCTCGAGCGACCGATCTCGCCGGTCAACTTGAAGAACGGCAGGTTGAGCGAGAGATCGCCGAAGATGTTCGTGCGGGTGAGCGATTGCTTGGTGTTCGGCGGGCTGGAGGTGCCGGTGAATCCCAGCTCGTTGACCGTCGCTGAAATATCCGCCGACTGGTCGAACTTGTCCTGTCCCACGCCGGCAGCCAGTCCGAAGAGGATCAAGCTCTTGCTCGCGACGAGGCGCCACGATTGAGTCTTCACCTTGAGGTTGCGAATGGCGAGCGTGTTGCCGCCATCCGTACCGACGATGTCCGTGGTCGGCAGGTCGCGCTCGATCCATGTGGCCGAAACGCCGGGCACGACGATGGATTCCGACAGAAGCCCGATACGCGCACCGTACCCGAACTGCCAATTGTGCTGCGGCGTGATCGAGACGTTGTCGGAGTTGACCGTCGGGACGTACGCAGCGCTCACGAGCGCATCGATGCCGCCGACATTCGTCAGCACGAGCGGAATGCCCTTGAAGATGCCGATCGCCGCGTCCGCCGTGGGAAGACCGAGCACTTGATCCTTCGTCGGCAGCTCCTGCTGCTGCGCGCCGTTCGTGCTCTCGTTGAATTGATCGACTCGCGGCAGCAGTCCCTTGAACACATTGCCACGCAAGCCGATCGAGAAGTGCCCGAGGCCGCCCAATACGCTGCCCTGGCCCAGCATGGCGTTCCCACCCGCGAGCGCGACGCCGAGCTGCGGCGCCATGAATTGGTACACGTCGTACGCCTGCGTGCAGGCGTCCTGCGCGGCGCGCTGGGAGTCGGGAATGCCGGCCGTGCTCGTTCCTGCGGGGCACGGCGAGGCAGCGAGTCCACCGCCCTGCGCCGCCAGCGGCCCAACCGCGAACATCGACAATCCTGCTATGAGCAAATGCTTCTTCATGTTCTGAGTCTCCCGATGCCTAATTGAGGATCACGCGTCCCGACCCCGCCTGCACACGCCCGAGACGCCACGCGCGAATTCCGTGCGCGGCCGCCGACCCGATCACCGCATCCACCTCGCCGTCGCCCGCGATCACGACCATGCCGACGCCCATGTTGAACGTCCGGAACATCTCCGCCCGATCTACACCGCCGGCGCGCTCCAGTTGCTGAAACAGGTTCGGCACGTTCCAGCTCGACGTCTCGACCACCGCGTCGCAATTCGGCGGCAGCGCGCGGTTGAGATTGCCCGGCAGCCCGCCACCCGTGATGTGCGCCATCGCACAAACGTCGTGGAGCACCGGTTCCAGCGCCCGCAGATAGGACTTGTGCACTGCAAGAAGGACGTCGCCGACGCGCTTGTCGTCACCCGGAAACGCGTCTTCGGCGCCAAGCTTCATGCGGTCCCTTACAATCCGCCGCGCCAGCGAGAAGCCGTTGGTATGCAACCCACTGCTTTCCAGCGCAACAAGCGCATTGCCGGGCCGCACTCGCGCCGCGCCGAGGATCGCATCCTCATCGACATAGCCGACGATGAAACCGGCGAGGTCGTAGTCCGGCGGGGTGTACACCCCTGGCATCTCCGCAGTTTCGCCGCCGAGGAGCGCGCATCCATTCTCGCGACATCCCGCCGCGACACCGGCCACCACGTCCTCGACGACGCGACCGTCGAGCGCACCGAAGGCGACATAGTCGAGAAAGAACAGCGGCCGCGCGCCCTGCACCAGAATGTCGTTGACGCAGTGATTCACGAGATCGTGTCCCACCGTGTCGTGCCGATTCGCCTCGATCGCAACCTTGAGCTTCGTGCCGACGCCGTCGGCGCTCGACACGAGCACCGGCCTGGGCACGTCGGTCGGCACGCGAAACATGCCGCCAAAGCCGCCGAACTCGCCGCGCGTGCCGGCAGTGAGTGTCGACAGCACGTGCGCCTTGATGCGCTGCTTCGCCGCTTCGCCAGCCTCGATGTCGACGCCGGCGCTGCGATAGTCGAGCGAGTCGCTCACGCGTTGAGATCCTGCTCGAAAGTCACCAATCGGTGAAAAGCCGCCACACGGCCCGCGATGTCCGCCGGACCGATCTCGATCAGTCGCTCGACGGAGAATTTCTCCACGGCAAAGGAGCCGAGCGCCGATCCGTACACCACCGCGCGGCGCAGGTTCGCGTCGGACAAATCGCCCGTGCGCGCGAGATAGCCCATGAAGCCGCCGGCGAACGAATCGCCGGCGCCCGTGGGATCGAACACCGATTCGAGCGGATACGCCGGCGCGAAGAAGATGTTCGAACCGGAGAACATGAATGCGCCGTGCTCGCCCTTCTTGATCACGACGTGCTTTGGCCCCTTGGCCATGATCCAGCGCGCCGCTTTCACCAGGTTGAATTCATCGGTGAGCTGTCGCGCTTCGGCGTCATTGAGCGTGATGAGATCGACGTGACCGAGCAACTTCACGAGATCGGGTCGCCGGCTTTCGATCCAGAAGTTCATCGTGTCGCACGCCACGAGCCTGGGCTTTGCCACCTGCCCCAGCACATCGAGCTGCAGTCGCGGATCGATGTTGCCGAGAAACACGAACGGTGCGTTACGGAACTGCGCGGGAATCTTCGGTCGAAAGTTCGAGAACACACCCAGATGCGTCTCGAGGGTTTCGGCCATGTTGAGATCGTGACGGTAGCGCCCGCGCCAGCGAAACGACGGCCCGTCCGCGCGCTCGAGTCCCGCGAGATCCACGGGTCGCGATGAGAACACGCGCTCGAGATCATCGATTGGATAATCGGAGCCGATGACGCCGACGAGCTGCACCGGAGCCAACTGGCTCGCCGCCGCGGAGAAGAACGTGCCCGAGCCTCCGAGCACGTTATCCGCCTTGCCGAACGGCGTTTCAACGGAGTCGAGCGCGACGGAGCCTACGACGAGGACGGGCATTCTAAAGGCTAGGGGCTAGGGTCTAGGGACTGGTGGGTTGCTAGGTGCGAGGTGCTAGGTGGTTCCTCGTGCGGTCTGGGCGGCGGCTAGCGGCCAGGTACCAGCATCCCGCTAGTATCTAGCCCCCGGCATCTAGCATCTAGTTCACATCCTCTCCGGCGCGGTGATCCCGAGCAGCGCCAGCGCATTGGCGAGAACGAGCTGCGCCGCGCGCGCGAGCACGAGGCGCGCGCGCATGATCGGTTCCGGCTCGCCGAGCACGTGCGCCTTGTGATACCACAGGTGCACCTTGCCCGCGGTGTCGTGCAGATACGTTGCGACGCGATGCGGTTCGAGCGCCTCCGCCGCGCCGGCGACGAGCGCCGGATAATCCAGTAGCGCCTTGATCAACTCCTGCTCCTCCGGCAGCGTGAGCACCGAAAGCTCGACGTCCGCGCCGCTGACCGAGGCGGCGTCGATCTCGCCCACACGAAAAATGCCGGACAGCCGCGCGTGCGCCATCTGGACGTAGTACACCGGGTTCTCATCCGACTGGGCGCGCGCCACGTCGATGTCGAACACGAGCTGCGAGTCGCCTTTGCGCATGAGAAAGAAGTAGCGCACCGCGTCGCGGCCGACCTCGTCGATCAGATCGCGCACGGTCACGTAGCTGCCGGCGCGCTTGGAGATCTTCACTTCCTCGCCGCCGCGCATCACGGTGACCATCTGGTGCAGCACGTACTCCGGATACCCGACGGGGATGCCGGCGTCGAGGGCCTGCAGGCCGACGCGCACCCGTGTGACCGTGCTGTGATGGTCCGCGCCCTGCACGTTGATGGCGCGCGTGAAGCCGCGCTCCCACTTGCTGACGTGATACGCGACGTCCGGCACGAAGTACGTGTACGTGCCGTCCGACTTGCGCATCACCCGATCCTTGTCGTCGCCGAAGTCCGTAGTCCGCAGCCAGAGCGCGCCGTCCTTCTCGTACGTGTGGCCGGCGCGCACCAGCGCATCGACGGTCTGCTCCACGCGGCCGTCCTCGTACAATGAGGATTCGAGAAAGTACACGTCGAACTTCACGCCGAACGCCTGCAGATCCCGGTCCTGCTCCTTGCGCAGCTCGCGCACGGCGAAGCGGCGAACGGCGTCGAGATCGTCGGCGGTGGGATCCGTCGGATGCTCGTCGACGTACCGCTGTGCGAGATCTCGAATGTACTCGCCGTGATAGCCGCCCTCCGGCAACGCGGCGGCGACACCGCCCAGCTCGCGGACGCGAGCCTGCACGCTCAAGGCGAGATTCGCGATCTGCACGCCGGCGTCGTTGTAGTAGAACTCTCGCGACACGCGCCAGCCGGTCGCGCCGAGCAGCGCGCTGATCGCGTCGCCGAGCGCCGCCTGGCGGCCGTGGCCCACGTGCAACGGACCGGTCGGATTGGCCGAGACGAACTCCACGTTCACCGGGCAGTCGAGACCGTGCGTCGACCGCCCGTACTCGTCGCCGGCGGCGATCAACGCGCGCAGCCCTTCGGCAAACACGTCCGCCGCCACGCGAAAGTTGATGAATCCGGGCCCCGCGATCTCTGCCGAGCTGATGCCGGCGCGCCGGAAGTCGAGCCGTTCGACGATGGCCTGCGCCAAATCGCGCGGCCGCTGCTTGAGCGGCTTTGCCAGCACCATCGCCAGACTCGTCGCCCAGTCGCCGAACGCCGGGTCGCGCGGCCGCTCGATGACGGGATCGACATTCTCGGGCGCACCGAGCGATTGCGCGGCGCGCACGAGCTCCGCGCGCAGCAGGTCGGTGCCGTCCATTACTTCTTCGGCTTCTTGCTCGGGGACTTCGCGTCGGCGGACGATCCGGACTTCGCGGACTCGGTACCGGACTTGGCCGCGGGTGGCGTCGACGCGCTCGATGATCCGGCGTCGGTCTTGGCGCCCTTCGCGTCGTTCGACTTCGCGTCACTCGACTTCGCGTCGCCACTCGCGCTCTCGCCGCTCGACGACTCGCCGGCTTCGTGCTTCGAGCCGCTTCCCGGCGGCCTGCCATCGCTGCCCGTGCGATGCGCGTTCTTGCCGTAATCGGTGAGATAGAAACCGGAGCCCTTGAACACGAGACCCGCACCACCCGACACCTGCCGAACGGCGATCTTACCGCACGTCGGACACGGCAGCTCGGCGGCCGCCTCGCTCATCTTGGCGAACCGGTCGAAGGTGTGGCCCTCGGGACAACGATACTCGTAAGTCGGCATTTGGCTGAGACTTAGACGACTGATTCAGACTGTCAAAGGTAGTCTCAGCCGTACGGGCGTTCAAGGTCACCCGGGACGATACGTGCCCCACTCCTCGCGTAACGCGTCGGCGATCTCGCCGACGCTGGCACGCGCGCGCACTGCATCGATGATCGTTTCCATCAGCGGCGGCGTGCGATCGGCCGGTTTCGCGTACCCGCGCGCCGTCTCGCGCAGTGCGCGGAGCGAGGCGCGCACGCGCGCGTCGTCGCGGACCGCGCGCGCGGCGCGCAGCCGCTCGATCTGCCCGCGCTCGAGAGCCGAGAAATCCGGCGTCGGGATCGGTGGCACCGGTTCGTCATCGGTGAACTTGTTCACCCCGACGACCACGGTATCGCCGCGCTCGACGCTCAGCTGATACTCGTAGGCGCTGCGCGCGATCTCCTCCTGGAAGAACGACGCTTCGATGGCCTTCGCCGCGCCACCGAGCGCGTCGACGCGCGCGAGGAGCTCCGTCGCCTGATCGGCGAGCGTGTTCGTCAGATGCTCGACGTAGTAGCTGCCGGCCAGCGGATCGGCGGTGAGCGCCACGCCAGACTCGTTGGCGAGAATCTGCTGCGTGCGCAGCGCGAGCGTGGCCGCCTGCTCGGTTGGCAGCGCGATCGCCTCATCGTAGCCGTTCGTGTGCAGCGATTGCGTGCCGCCGAGCACCGCCGACAGCGCCTGCACCGCGACGCGCACGACGTTGTTGAGCGGCTGCTGGGCTTGCAGCGTGACGCCGCCGGTCTGCGTGTGAAAGCGCAGCCGCGCACTCGCGTCGCTCGCACCGAACCGATCCCGCATGATGTGCGCGTACAGCCGGCGCGCCGCGCGGAACTTGGCGGCCTCCTCGAACAGGTCGTTGTGCGCGGCGAAGAAGAACGACAGCCGCGGCGCGAACGTATTCACCGGCAGCCCGGCGGCGACGGCCCGCGACACGTATTCAATGGCATTCGCAAATGTGAATGCCAGTTCCTGCACGGCCGTGGCGCCGGCCTCGCGGATGTGATACCCGGAGATCGAGATCGGATTCCAGCTCGGCACTTCGGCCGCGCAGAACCGGAACAGATCGGCGACCAGGGCCAGGCTCGGTTGGGGCGGATAGATGTACGTGCCGCGCGCGATGTATTCCTTGAGAATGTCGTTCTGGATCGTGCCGCTCAGCCGGTCGCGCGCGATGCCCCGCTCCTCGGCGACGACGATGTACATGGCCAGGAGGGTGGACGCCGTCGCGTTGATCGTCATCGACGTCGAGACGCTGTCGAGCGGCAGGCCGTCGAGCAGCGTCGCCATGTCGTCAACCGTATCGATCGCGACGCCGACACGGCCGACCTCACCCTGCGCGCGCGGCGAATCGGAGTCGATGCCCATCTGCGTCGGCAGATCGAACGCGACGCTCAATCCGGTCTGGCCGGCATCGAGCAGCAGCCGAAAGCGCCGGTTGGTCTCCGCCGCGGTGCCGAAGCCGGCGTACTGGCGCATCGTCCACAGCCGGCCGCGGTACATCGTCGGCTGTACACCGCGCGTGAACGGATACGCTCCTGGATCGCCGAGATCCCGGGCGTAGTCGACGTGCGCGTCGTCTGGGCGGTAAACCGGCTCTACGGGCAAGCCGGATGGAGTGGACTTAGACGACGGCAAGCTCCGGCTGGCCGGCAATGGCGCGCTGCGCGATCTCGACCTCGCTCCTGCTGCCGATGTAGAGCGGCGTGCGCTGGTGCAGCTCGCTCGGCTCGACGTCGAGAATACGCTGATGTCCGTTCGACGCCGCACCACCCGCCTGCTCGACGATGAACGAGAGCGGATTCGCCTCGTACAGCAGGCGCAGCTTGCCCTTTGGGGTCTTCTTGTTCGATGGATACGCGAAGATCCCGCCGCCGAGCAGGTTGCGATGGAAGTCAGCGACGAGCGAGCCGACGTAGCGCGTGCTGAGCGCGCGGCGATCACCATCGAGTCCCTTGTACTTGCGCATGATCGACTTCACGCTGTCGTCCCAGAGCTGCTCGTACGAGTCGTTCACCGAGAGATAGCGGCCGTTCTCGGGAATGCGCAGGTTCGGGTGCGACAGGAGGAACTCGCCGATCGATGGATCGAGCGTGAAGCCGTGCACGCCCTGCCCGGTCGTGTAGACCATCATCGTGCTCGAGCCGTAGATCACGTAGCCCGCGGCCACCTGGCGGCGCCCCGGCTGCAGCATGTCTTCCAGCTCTCCGTGACGCCCGCGCGTGATCTTGCGGACGACGGAGAAGATGGTGCCGACGGGTACGTTCACGTCGATGTTCGACGAACCGTCGAGCGGATCGAACATCAGACAATACTTGCCGCACTTGAACTCGTCGGGGATCTGGATGATCCCCGGCTCTTCCTCGGAGGCCATGGCGCACAGCCGGCCGCCGTGGTCCATCGCCTTGATGATGATCTCGTTGGCGAGCACGTCGAGGCGCTGCTGCACTTCGCCATGGACGTTCTCGTTCTCGGTGGCGCCGAGGATGTCCGCCAGGCCCGCGCTGCGCACCTTGTTGGCAATCATCTTGGCGGCCAGCGCAAGGTCGTAGAGAATGCCCGACAGCTCGCCCGTCGCTTCGGGGTGATTGCGCTCTTCCTCGATGATGAAACGCTCGATGGTGACTACCGAGGTTGCGGTATGTTTGACCACGATCGTCATCTCCAGGGGGTTGGCTGCCGCGCGGCGCGCAATCGCGACGCCGCGTATGCTCGCGCATCGACCTCGAAGCGATTCCTAACATAGCCGCGTCGAACCGACTCCCACAGGTAGCGGAGTGGAAACGATGCGTCCGCCTCAAACTGGTCGACGTGCCGGATCTCGTGCAAGAGTAGCTCCGGCGCGAGCGGCACGTCTTCCGCCAGCCAGATGGTGCGCCAGAGCGTGATGGCGGAAACCGACGCCTGCCCGAGACACCAGCCCCCGATGCGCACCGGCAGTCCGCCGCGCCGATACCGCGCGCGCCCCAACTCCGGATACTCCGTGACCAGACCGGGCGGCACATCGGCTGGCCGGCCGGCCAGCGCGCGCACTATGGTCTCGACGACTCGGGTAGCTGCCATTCATCTCCACCGGCGTCCACGAAGATCGACTCGCCGTCCGTGCGCGCGACGATCGTCCCGAGGTGATCCGTGCGCAATACCTGCGCCCCGCGCGTGGCCAGCGAACGCATGATCGCCACGCTCGGCAAGTGATAGCTGTTCCCCGCGCCAACGGAGACGAGCGCGAGTCGCGGCGACACGGCATCGAGAAACTCGGGCGTACTGCTCGTCGAGCTGCCGTGGTGCCCCACCTTGAGAATATCGGCATGCAGCTCGCCGAACTCGTGTTCCAGCAGCCACTCCTCCTCCGGGCGCTCGGCATCCCCCATCAACAGCATGCGCACGGCACCCACCTGAACGAGCGTGACCACGCTGGCCAGGTTCGGATCGTCGAGATGCGACGTCCACGCCGAATCGGGCGCGAGAAAGGTGAGCTCGACTCCATCGATCGTCAGCGTGTCGCCCGGGTGCGCCCGCACCCAGCGAACGTGCTCATCGCGCGCGGCGTCGAGGGACGCGCGATACGCCTCAGCCGGTCCCGGAAATCCACCGTCGACGTACTCGCGCGGATGCAGCGCGCGCAACACAGTGGCCGCACCACCGACGTGATCGGTGTGGGGGTGCGAGAGCACAAATAGATCGAGCGTGCCGCCGCGGCGCGCGAGATACGGCACGATGGTCGAGCGGCCGGCGTCGCCGCCGCGCCAGGCGCGACCCGCGTCGATGAGGATCCAGTGCGCGTGCGGCGTCCGCAGCGCGATCGCGTCGCCCTGGCCCACGTCGATGACGTGCAGCTCGGTGAGGCCGCTCGCCGCGGGCAGCAACGGCAGCCACACCAGCGCCGCCGCGGCAGCCGCCGCAATCGCCGTGGGACGCTGCCAATCGCGCGCGACGCACGCAACAATTGTCCCGATCGACAGCACGCCGGCGATCACGCCGGCGCTCACTGTCGGGGAAACCTGCACCGCACCGTGCGGCACGCCCGCGCCGGCCGCGGCGACGGTCGTGAGTCCGCCAAGCAACGGGTGCGCCGCATCAGCGAACAACGCAGCGAGCGCGTGGAACGGCGACAGGACCATGCCGCAAAAGAGCATCGGCTGCACGAGTGCGAGCAGCGGCGCGGCAACGACATTCGTGAGCGGCGCAACGACACTCACTCGGCCGAACACCCAGGCCACGATCGGCGCCGAGGCGATCGTCGCGATCGTCGTCCCGATCATTCCGGTGACGACGTGCGCCAGGAATCCGTTGAGCCGGTGTGCACCGAGCCGGCGGCTGAGCTGCGCCGCGGCGATCATCGCCGCGACGCCGATGACGCTGAGTTGATAGCCCACGTCGAGCACGACGGCGGGCGCCAGCACCGGCTGCGATGCCCCGATCGCCACGATCGCCCACCGCGATGACGGCCGCTGCGCCAGGCGGCAAAGCACGAGGGTCGAGAGCATCGCGGCCGAGCGGACGGCGGGAATCGGCGCGCCGATCAGCACGACGTAGAACACGACGACCACAATCGCGATTACGGACGCTCGTCGCCGCGCGACGCCCGCGCTCTCGAGCGCGAGCAGCAGCGCCAGCGCGATGATGCCGATGTGCAGACCGGCAATCGCCAGCACATGCGCCATGCCGGCCGCGGCAAACTGGTCGCGCACTTCGGGTGTGAGCCCGCGCCGGTCGGCGATGAGCAGCGCTCGCACGAGTGGAGCATCGTTCGTGAACGTGCGATCGATCGCCGCGCCGGCGCTGCTGCGCCATCGCGCTATCAGCGGCGGCCCCGCGATGACCAGAATCATGGCGTGCTGCACCGTCCAGCCGCGCTGCGATTGCACCACGTCGCCCGTGACGGCGACGGTCGCCCCGGCCGCGCCTATCCCGTGTTCCACGCCGACCGATACGCGCGCTTCGCAGCCGGCGGCGTGACCGCCGACGAACGCGCCCGGTGACGCACTGTCGCCAAGCACGATGACGAGCGGCTCGCGATGCATGGCGACGGCAGCGCACTGGCTCTCGTCGCGCGCCGCGGTGTGAGCAACGCCGGCGCCCGCTGCCGCGAGCGCGGCGAGCCCGATCGATACCACCTGCCCGCGGCCACGGCCGACGATCAGCGCGCCGGCAACGATGGCGAAGACGAGCAGCGCCGATCCGCTGAAGCCGGCGAGCAGGCCGGCGAGATAGGCGCCGAGGGCGATGGCGACGAGGGGCATCGCGCAACGATTCGCCCGGTCGCGACCTGCGCCCGCATCACCGTATTGCGTTCAGGGTTGTGAAACCTCGCGAAAGCGCTCGCGATGGCGAGGTTCGTCGGCGGACCTACCCGGCCATCGGCAGCGGCTGTCGTTCGCGGACGACGCGGCCGGTGAAAGTCGAGCCGGTGGTGCCGGTGATCTCGACGGTGAGATACTGACCGAGCATCGACGCATCGCCTGGAATCAGCACGGTCTTGAAGTCGCGCGTGCGCGTTTGCACGAGATCGCCGCCGCGCCGCGCTTCGCGCTCGACGAGCACCTCGTAGCGCTGTCCGAGCTGCTGCATGTTCGCGGCGCGCGATTGGCTGCGAATCGTCGCCACCAGCTCGGCCAGTCGCTCGCTGGCCACAGCATCCGGCACGGTGAGCTCGGCCGGCATGCGCGTGGCTGGCGTGCCGTCGCGCGGCGAGAACTTGAACGTGAAGCCGTCCGCAAAGCCGATCTCGCGCACGGCGGACAGCGTCTCATCGAAGTCCTCGTCCGTTTCGCCGGGAAAGCCGACGATCACGTCGGTCGTGAGCGCAAGACCGGGAATGGCGGCGCGCAGTCTGGCCACGCAGTCGAAGTAGCCCTCACGCGTGTAGCGGCGCAGCATGCGTTTCAGAATGCGCGTCGACCCGGACTGCATCGGCAGATGCACGTGCTCGCAGACGGCGTCCACGGTTGAGAGAGCGTCGATCACGCGATCGCCGAAGTCGTTCGGGTGCGGACTGGTGAAGCGCAGCCGCCGAACACCGGGTACCGCGCCCACGGCGCGCACGAGATCGGCGAAATCGTGCCTGCCGTCATGGTACGAATTCACAGTCTGGCCGAGCAATACGACTTCACTCATGCCCTCGTCGACCGTGGCTTCCACCTCGCGGACGACGTCGGCGAGCGCGCGGCTCCGCTCCGGACCGCGTGTCGTCGGCACGATGCAGTACGTGCAGCGGTAGTCGCAGCCGCGCTGCACGGGAATCCACGCCTTGACCTTGTCGAAGCGCCGCGGCTGAAAGTCCTCGTAGTGTTCCTCGAGATCGAAGGTCGTGGCGATCGTACGCTCGCCTCGCCGCGCGGCCTCGATCAGCGCCGGCAGCGCCCGATAGCCATCGGGGCCGATGACGAGACTCACATGCTTCGCGCGATCGAGCAGCTTCGGTCCGAGCCGTTGCGCCATGCAGCCCGTCACGCCGACGATGGCGCCCGGCTTCATGTTCCGCTTCAACTCGCCCAGCCGCCCGAGCACGCGCTGCTCGGCGTGGTCGCGGATCGCGCAGGTGTTGACGAGAATGACGTCGGCGCCATCCGGTGTGTCGACCGCCTCGTAGCCGTGCGCGGCGAGCTTGCCGAGCATCAGCTCGGAATCGCTCACGTTCATCTGGCAGCCGTAGGTCTCGACGTAGACCGTTCCGGCGTGCTCCGGCTTGGAGGGAATCATCACGACGACTGCGCTGACGTGGGGGCGAGCCTGCGCTCGCGAGAGGTGGCGTAACTGGCGAAATCTATTGGGCTTGCCGCGTAGAGACCACCGCCGTCAACGGCTCGGCCACGAGGCGCTCGCCCAGCCGGCGTAGTCTCGCCTGAAATCGCTCGCCACGGCGATGCTGCGACCCGCGCACCGCAACGTGGAGAAAATCGCCGGTGATGCCTTGCCGATCCGCGCTCGAACCGACGACGACGACGTCGGCGACACCGCCGTCGCGCGCAGCCCGGTGCGCCGCGGCTCTGCGCTCACCGGCATCACGCAACTCGGCGGCGCGGCGCGCGGCGACGCCTTCTGGCACGGGATCGGGCAACCGCCGAGCCGCGGTGCCCGGCCGCGGCGAGTACGGGAACACGTGCAGGTACGTGAACGGAAGCCGGTCGATCATCGCGAGCGTCGCCGCATGATCCGCGTCGGTCTCGCCCGGAAAGCCGGTGATCACGTCGGCGCCCAATCCGAGAATACTCATGCGCGCGGCGAGCTCCTGCACCGCATGCGCGTACGTCGCCGCCGTGTACCAGTGACGTCCCATGCGGCGCAGCACGCGATCCGATCCTGACTGGAGCGGCGCGTGCACGTACGGCGCGAGCCGATCCGGCATGCCGATCAGCAGCTCGCAGATTGCATCGTCGATCTCCGTCGCCTCGATCGATGACAAGCGGAAGCGCACCACCGGAACATTCCGGACCAGCCGCTGGAGCAGCGCGCCGAGCGATGTGCCGGCGTCCCGACCGTAGGTGCCGATGTGAATTCCGGTGATGACGATTTCCGAATGTCGCTCCGACAGCGCAGCGGCCTCCTCCACGAGTACGTCGATCGGACGGCTGCGATTGGCGCCGCGCGCCAGCGTCGTCGCGCAAAAGGTGCAATGCTCGTCGCACCCGTCCTGGATGCGAAGCAGCGCACGGGCGCCGCTTTGCGCGCGCGTCCGGATGGCGTTTGGTTCGGCAACGCCGAGCGCGTTGGCCATGCCCGGCAGATCCGCGCCGGCAACGACGTGCGACACGCCGGGAAGTGCACGAATGCTCAGCGGCGAGGGCCGAGCGTCGTCGAGCGCCGCGGCGCAGCCCATGACGACGCTCCGCAGCGTCGGCCGTTCACGCGCGGCGCGCCGCACGACCTTCCGGAGCTCCGCCTCGGCTTGCGCGGTCACGGCGCAGCTATTGAACACCGCGACGTCCGCCTCGCCGACCTCGGCGACGACCGAATGGCCGGCCGCTTCGGCCATCGCGCGCACCGCTTCCGTGTCGTAGTGGTTCGCGCGACACCCGAAGGTGCGCAAAAAGATCTTCACACCGGCACGGCTCCGCCCGCCGTGACGCGCACCTGGCTGTGCGCCGGCTTGGCGGGCAGCGAGAAGTGGAACGCGCTGCCCTTCCCCTCGCCGGCGCTCTGCACCCAGATGTGTCCTCCGTGGGCGTCGACGACGAGCTTGCAGAACGCGAGCCCCAGCCCGGAGCTGCGAGTGCGGGGCATCGTCGGATTCTTCACGCGTTCGAACTTCCTGAAGATCACCTCGTGGTATTCCGCCGGAATGCCTGGGCCGTTGTCGGCGACGGTGAACAGAATTCCGTCGCCATCGCGGCGTGCCGAGAGCTGGAGCGTGACCGCTTGCGCCGAGTGCGTGAGCGCGTTCTGCACGAGATTGCCGAGCACGCGCTTGAGCAGCGCCTTGTCGGCCTCGAACACCGGCGCGTCATCGGCGACGTCGATCGTCGCGGTCGCCCCTTCCTGCTGGAAGCGCACGTTCCACTCGTGCACCACCTCGTTGAGCAGCGCGGCGGGCGCGATCGGCTGGAGGTCGAGTGTCATCGACGCTTCCTCGATGCGCGACACTTCGAGCAGATCGCCGATCAATGCCAGCAGATCCTCCGCCTTGCCCTCGGCGTCGCCGAGCATCTTGCGCTGCTCCTCGTTCATCTCGCCAAGGTCGCCGTCCATGAGCATCTCGATGGACGCGAGCACGGCGGTGAGCGGCGTCTTGAGATCGTGGACGATCATCTTCATCAGATCGTCGCGCATCTTCTCGACCTCGCGCAGCTTGCGCAGCGCGTCCTCGAGCGAATCCGTCGCGGCCTTGAGCTTGAGCAAACTGCGAACACGCGCGCCGAGCACCAGCCGGTTGTGCGGCTTGGTGAGGAAGTCGTCGCCGCCCGCCTCGATCGCCTTGACGCGATCGGTGGTGTCGTTGAGCGCCGTGACGAAGATGACCGGAATGCTCTTCGTGCGCGGATCGCGTTTGATGCGGCGGCAGACCTCGAAGCCGGTCGAACGATCGTCGACACCGAGATCGCCCGCGGGCATCGACACGTCGAGAATGCACAGATCCGGGCGGTGCTCGAAGCAGGCAGTGAGCGCGGTCGGTCCGTCCGACGCCGCCACCGCGCGAAAGCCGAGCACGTGCAACTGATCGAACAACAGCTCGACGTTCGCCGGCACGTCGTCAGCGACGAGAATCAACGGCGCATTCGGCGGCGGCGTGTTGTTCTCCATGGCTCGATCTCAGGGTCGAACGCTGATGCCCACGCTGACCGTCCAGGCATGCTCCGACGCGTCGACGCTCGACGCGTGACGGCTGGCGTGAATCAGCGCGATGTCGGCCAGCACGCGGCTGTTCGCGAAGCTCGTTCCAAGGCCGCCGCTGACGCTGTGCTCGGAGACCTTGTGTCCCGCGGCCTCGAACGGCAACGTGCGGTCGCGAAATCCCCCGCGCAGAAACATGATGCGATCGCCGAAGCGCGGGCCGGCGATGTCGGCACCGATGCTCGTGTCCCACGCATCCACGCCAACGAGGTTCGATGAGCCGAGGCCACCGAGCGATGACCATGAATCGTGCGACGTGCGGATGGCGATCGCCGAATTCGTGAGTCCCGTGTACGCGAGCGAGAGCCCGACGCGGTCGGGCACGCGCGCGCTGGAGATCAACGTGTCCTCGACGTCGAGGTGCAGCGAGCCGCCGTGCCGGAACGAGGCCGCGGCAACGAAATTCTTCGTGAACGCCTGCGCGCCCGCCGAGAACGCGCCACCGCGAAAGCCGAGGACGCGCTTTTGCGTGAATGACGCGAATTCGGTGCTGTCCTGAAAATGCTGCGTGAGCGAGATCAGGTTGTGTCCCGTGATGCCGTCCAGGCCGATTCCGACGCGCAGCCATTTTAGCGGTGTGAACGCCGCCGCCGCCCGAACGTCGTTCATCGCGCCGTCGATGCGCTCGGTCGTCGTCATCGGCTCGATCTGCGTGCCGATGTCCTGATCGCTGTTGAACGACGTCGACGACGAACGGTCGAGCAGCGTGGACGAACCAAGGCTGATCACCCACGTCTTGCCGACTGGAATGGCGCCGAACACCACGGGATAGCGGTTCGTGGTCGTCGCCTCGCTGCCGTTCGCAGTGGTGACGGTGCGGAACTCCGGCTCCAGCTGAAAATAGAGCAACCGTGTGCCGACGGCCGCGATGCTCGCCGGATTGAGAGGCGAGAGCGGGTCGATCTCGCCGACAGCGCCGCCCGACCCCTCGGCGCGCGAGCTCATTTGGCCCGGCGGATAGCCGAACCCTTGCACGCTCAGGTTGGACTGCGCGCCAGCCGCCGCCCACGGAAGCGCCAGGGCGATTGCGAGCATCGCCGTCGCGCTGGCGCGCCAATCGAAATTCCACGACAACAGGACAGTGCGCATCAGGGAACTCCGAAGCTGGTCTGCGGCACGTACGTGATGCGGAGGCGCGGCCGCAGCTCGACCGGTCCCTTGGTCGACACGAAGTCGATCTCGCCAGGCAACTGTCCCTCGGCCCCGCTCCGCAGTGCGATCGAGCGCGGGCTCACCGTGAGCGGCTGCAAGTGCCATGTCCGAACGAGGCCGACGAGCTGGAATACGCGCTGTCCGCTATCACCGGGCGCGAGCAGCAGCGAGTCGAGGCCGAACTGACCGTTATTACTGAGAAACTGCAGCAGTGTCGACACATCCGTGACCGCCGGCGCCGCGAGCACGGCGAGCGGATACACGTATACCGAATCGAGTGGATCGACCCGCCGATTGGGTACCTGCGTGAGCTCGAGCGATGCACGGACGATCGTCGTCGAATCGACGAGGCGCGAGGGCAGGTCGAACTTGAGATAGCTGCGCCGCGACGGCACGCCGCCAACGCCGAGCAGCTCGGGCGTGGCGCCCGTACCCCCGGTCACGACGATCGTGTAATCGGCCAGCGGCCCGGCAAGAAATGGTTGATCCTTCGGCGTCGACGACAGCGGCGTAACGCTCACCGGCGTCGCGGTGGAATCGAGCGACGCCTTGATCGTCAACGTGATCGGCGCGCCGAGCTGGGTGCTGCCCAACCGGAGGTCGGCGCCGCTCCCACTCACGATCTTCAGGCCCACTCGAAGGTGCGTTCCGTTGGTGACACGATCGAGTACCGTATCCGTGTTGATCGGCACGCGGATGGAATCGAGGAGCGACTCAGGTGCAAAGGTTTTCGATCCGAGGAACCGATCGGCGCGGAAGAGCGACGCGAGCGCGGCGGACGAGGTGTCCGCGCCCGTCGTGTCGACATCGTAGGCCTCGATCGTCACCGGCGCCGAAGGCCGATGCGTCGAATCGGTCAGCAGCGGCATGAGCAGGTACGCGCTGTCGATCTGCGTGATGGTACTGTCGACCGCGTTGATCGTGAACGTCTGCGGCAGCGTGTCGAATCGCACGATCGCGCGCGTATCGAGCGTGTCGCCGTGCGACGACAACATCAGAAAATTCTCGGTGCCGATCGGCGGCAAGCCGGTGATCGTCGTATCCACGACCACGGCGTCGATGGTCGTATCGAGCAGCGTCACCGTTTGTTCGGGACACAGCAACGGACACGACAGACCGGCCTCGAGCTTGTCGCTGCACGCCGCGATCGACACCGCCGCGAACGCGGCTACGCCCAGCAGGGTCACCCTCTTAAGCAAATCGTCCTCTCCGGTTCAACGCCGGTCCAGGGAGTGCGGTGAAAACGCCTTCGGCAACAGCTCGTCGAGCGTCCACCGGGCGTCGCGCCCCGAGCGGGTGGCGCTGAGCACGATCAGATGCGGTGCGAACTCCTCGAGCACCTGGCGGCAAATGCCGCAGGGCGGTGTTGGTTCGTCGGCGTCGGTCGCGATCACGATCGTGTCGAACGCGCGATTGCCACGCGCCACGGCGGCCGCGACTGCCCCACGCTCGGCGCAGATTCCCGCCGGGAAGGACGCGTTCTCCACGTTGCAGCCTTCGGTGATGCTGCCGTCCGAGGCGAGCAGCGCCGCGCCAACGCGAAAGTTGGAGTACGGCGCGTAGGCGCGTTCCATCGCCGCGAAGGCGCGCTCGCGCAGCACCGTCATAGTGCGGTCGTCGTGTTTCGCCTCGACGACGGCGGAATGGTCCGACGTCACGCTATCGCCACTCCAGCAGCGATCCCATCGAGGTACCCTGGCCCCGGAAACTCACGCCAAGCCAATCCGCGACCGTCGCCCCGAGATCGGAGAAGGTGGAGCGGTGGCCAAGGGGCACTGGACGGATGGCCGGACCGGCGACGAGCAGCGGCACACACTCGCGCGCATGATCGGTCGAAGCGGTCGTGGGATCGTTGCCGTGGTCGGCCGTGATGAACAGCAGATCGTCCTCGCGTAAGTGAGCCAGCAGCCCAGGGAGGGCCACGTCGAACTCCCGTAACGCTCCGTAGAACCCCGGAACATCGTTTCGGTGCCCGAACGCCTGGTCGAAATCTACTAGGTTGGCGAAAAGCAACCCACTCGTGCGCCCTTCGAGCCAGGCGTCGATGGCGCGAATCCCCTCGGCGTTGCTCGACGTGTGGTGCGACCGAATGGCGCGGCCGGCGAACAGGTCATCCACTTTGCCGACGCCGGCGCGCTCGACGCCGGCGCGCTGCAAGGCATCGAGCAGCGTTTCGGCCGGCGGCTCGATCGAGAAATCCCGACGATTCGCCGTCCGCGTGTACGCGCCGGCCGTGCCGACGAATGGCCGCGCGATCACGCGCGACACATCGTGCGGCGCCACCAGCATGGCGCGCGCGATCTCGCACCCGCGATACAGCTCATCGAGTGGAACCACAGCTTCGTGTGCCGCAACCTGAAAGACCGAATCGGCCGACGTATAGAGGATCCACGAGCCGGTACGCTCGTGTTCCGGTCCAAACCGCTCGAGCACCACCGTGCCGCTGCCAACGACGTTGCCGATGACCGCGCGTCCCGTGCGACGCGCGAACTCCTCGACGACGTCGGCCGGGAAACCATTCGGATAGGTTGGAAACGGTTTCGCGAGATGCACGCCGGCAATCTCCCAGTGACCCGTCGTGCTGTCCTTGCCAGCCGATTTCGGAATCATCAATCCCCACGCGGCGGTCGGCGCATCGACTGGCGACATGCCCGCCAGCGCCGCGATGTTGCCGAGGCCAGCGCGCGCAAGATTGGGCAAATCGAATCCGCCAACCGCGCGCGCAACGTTGCCGAGCGTGTCGCTGCCAACATCACCGTACTGCGCAGCGTCTGGCGCCGCGCCAATGCCGACGCCGTCCAGCACGATGATCGCCGCGCGTCTCATGCGTCGCTGGCGTTCACGTATCGGCGCGGCAACCGGCCACGCAGTCCCGTAAGCAGCTCGTATGGACTGATTTCGCCGGCGGCCGCGAGCTCCATGAGGTCGATCGAGTCGTCGCCGTCGGAACCCAGCAGCGTGACCGCGTCGCCGATCTCGCAGCGCACGTTGGTGACGTCGACCATCGTCATGTCCATCGTCACCATGCCGAGGACGGGCACGCGGCGGCCGTGCACCAGCACCGAGGCGCGATTGCCGAACGCTCGCCGGTAGCCGTCGCCGTAGCCCACGGCAAGCGTGGCGATCCTGCGTTCGGCCGGCGCTCGATACGTACCGCCGTAGCTGACCGTTTCACCGGCGGCGATCGTTCTCAGCTCGACGACGCGCGCACGCAGCGACACGACCGGTCGCGGCGCAATCGCCGGGGCGTTGCCGCTCGACACGCCATACAGGAACACGCCCGGTCGCACGATGCTCCACGGCGACGGACCGCGATGCTCGACGGCCGGGCTGTTCTCGGCGTGAATCATCGCCGGGCGCACGGGAATGGTATTCAGCGCCTCGGCAAAGCGCTCTTCCTGCAGCGTGCGGGTGGCGTCGTTCCGCTCCGCGGAATGAAAGTGGGTAAACGCGCCCTGCGGGCGATGCGTCGCGAGCACGTCGCGCAGCGATGCGACCGCATCCCACGGCACGCCCGCGCGGTTCATGCCCGTGTCGATTGCCAGATGCCACGGCCGCTCGGTCTCGCTCCAACGCACGATGGCTTCGCGCGTGCCGAGTGTTGGCGTGAGGTCGGAGCGCACGGCGACATCGAAGTCGCCGGTGAGCAGCGGCGTGAACACCACGATCGGGCGCGCGATGCCGGCACGGCGAAGCTCCTCGCCTTCGCCAACGGTCGCGACGCCAAAGCCCCACGGATCCAGCGTATCGAGCGCGCGCGCGACGGCCACCGCACCGAGTCCATATGCATCGGCCTTGACCATCGGCAGCAGCGGAACGCCGGCCTGCTCGGCGATCGTAGTGGCGTTGTATAACAACGCGCCGAGGTCGATATCGACCCAGGCGCGTCTCATCAGGCTGTGCATTGACGCAAATTTCGAGGGGCGGGTAGTATACCGGACCCGAGGAGGCTATGCAAGAAAAACCGTCGCTTGAAGATACGCTGTCATTGATGCGCGATCTGCGCGCGCGCTGCGAGTGGGATGCGGCGCAGACGCACGAGTCGCTGCGGCCATATCTCATCGAGGAAGCCTACGAGGTCGACGACGCGATTCGCGCCGACGACGACACGAAGCTCCGCGAGGAGCTCGGCGATCTGTTGCTGCAGATTCTCTTCCACTCCGTGCTCGCGGAGGAGCGCGGCGCGTTCACGATGCACGACGTCGCCGCCGGCTTCATCGGCAAGATGCGCGCGCGCCACCCGCATCTGTACGGCAATGGTGCACGGCAGTCGTGGGAAGGCATGAAGGCGAAGAAGCGCGCGAGCATCGTGGATGGACTACCCGTCGATCTGCCGGCACTGCATCGCGCGTTCCGTCTTCAGGATCGCGCGGCCGGTGTGGGATTCGACTGGCCGGACGTCGACGGCCCGCTGGAGAAAGTCGAAGAGGAATTGCTCGAGGTGCGCGACGAGCTGGTGGCCGATCCGCCGCCAGCACCAGGCTCGCCGCCGAGGTACGACGCCGCGCACGAGCGGCTCGAGGCGGAGCTCGGCGATCTGCTGTTCGCGGCCGTCAATCTGTGTCGGAAGGCGCACGTGCATCCGGCGATCGCGCTCGACAAGGCGAACGTCAAGTTCGCGCGCCGCTTCGGCGCAGTCGAACGCCTCGCGGCGGAGCGCGGTCTCGTCGTCGGCGAGGCGTCGCTCGCCGAGCTCGATGCGATCTGGGACGAGGTGAAAGCCGGCGAGTGATGGATGTGCCGGCGGCGCCTACGGGCGCAGCCGGTGCATCATCCGGGGAAACGCGCTCGCCTCGCGGATGTGCTGCAATCCGCAGATCCAGGCGACGGTGCGCTCGAGCCCGAGCCCGAAGCCGGAATGCACGAACGTTCCGTACTTTCGCAAGTCGAGATACCAATCGTACGCATCCGCCGGCAGTCCTTCCTCGTGGATGCGGTGGAGCAGCTTGTTGTAATCGTCTTCGCGCTGCGATCCCCCGATGATCTCGCCGTAGCCTTCCGGCGCGAGACAATCATCGCACAATACCGTGCGTGGGTCGGCGGGATTCTCCTTCATGTAGAACGCCTTCGCCTGCTTGGGATAGTTCATCACGAACACGGGGCGATCGTAGTCGGCAACGAGCAGCGCTTCGTCTTCGGCACCGAGGTCGTCGCCCCAGCTGATGGGGCTTCCCTTTTTTTGCAGAATGCTCACGGCGTCGCCGTAGTCCACCCGATGGAACGGCGACTTCACGCGCTCGAGCGGCGCACGGTCGCGCTCGAGCTCAGTCAGCTCGCCGCCGCGCCGCTCGAGGCAGCGCTGAACGACGAACGACACGAAATCCTCCTGCAGTCGCATGTTGTCGTCCGAGTCGTTCCACGCCACTTCCGGCTCGATCATCCAGAACTCGGTGAGATGCCGGCGGGTCTTGGATTTTTCCGCGCGGAACGTCGGACCGAACGTGTAGATCTTGCCGAACGCCGCGGCGGCCGCTTCGCCGTACAACTGCCCCGTCTGGGCGAGGTAGGCGTTGCCTTCCTCGAAGTATTCGGTCGAGAACAGTCCGCTGCGCTCGCCGATCGCCGCGGTGAGAATCGGCGTGTCGACGCGCAGGAAACCGCGCTGATAGAAGAAATCGTGAATCGCCTGCTCGATCTCGCTGCGAATCGCGAAGATCGCGCGCTGCCGGTTGCTGCGCAGCCAGAAGTGCCTGTGGTCGAGCAGAAAATCGACGCCGTGCTCCTTCGGCTGAATCGGGTAGTCGATCGGGCT
Source organism: Gemmatimonadaceae bacterium (assembly GCA_025928185.1). Taxonomy (GTDB): domain Bacteria; phylum Gemmatimonadota; class Gemmatimonadetes; order Gemmatimonadales; family Gemmatimonadaceae; genus JAQBQB01. The sequence goes on along the minus strand of JAICKA010000003.1, from coordinate 54,168 downwards.
CGCGCCAACGATCGCAAGGTCGCTCACGCCGAGCTCGTAGCCGCCCGGCGCACGCGGCTCCGCGCGTACCTCGCCCGTCACGCGCACCGACGTCTCGAGCGTCAGCTCCTTGAACCGGTCCCAGATGTCGGGCGGCAATGCGGTTTTGACGAACACCGCCTGCATGATGCCCGTTCCATCACGGATCACAGCGAACGCGACCTTGCCGGAAGAGCGGACATGGGTCACCCATCCGCGTACGGTAACGCGCTGGCCGACGTGACTGTCGAGTTCGGAAATTCGCGGAGTGGAATCGGACATGACGGAAGTAGGCTAACTGATTGGCGAAGCGAGCTATAAGCGTATACGAGTCGCTGAATCGACGGTACCCCTGACGCCGCGCATCGTTGTAGCGGCGTCGGCTTTACGGCGCTTTCCTTGCATCAACTCGCGAGCCTGGAACGCTCCGCCACCCCGACATGACCCTGCGCTCGAGGCTCGCGACTGGCCTCATCCTCATCGCGATCATCCTCGTCGGCCCGCTCGTGTTCGCCATCCAGTCGCTTCACCGCCTCCAGGATGACGCGCGCGCGCTGCGCGACAACGATTTCGCCGCTTCGCTGCTACTCGGCCGGTTGCGCGAGGGCCTCAACGATTTGCGGCGCGGTGAGCTTGCGCTGCTCTTCTCCAAGGACAAGGCCAGTCGTGACACGCTGGACGACGAGCTTGGACAAGTCGGCCGACTCGCCGATTCGCTGAGCCATTTTCAGTTGCCTGCGTATGGGCGCGAGATCGCCGAATCGGTCCGACAGATCGCGGCCGCCGCGCCCTCCGAGTACCGAGCCGCGCTGGCCAATCAGCCCAAGCTTGCCGATTCCATTTCGGCAAACGTGTTCGTACCGGCGCTCAACCACGCCGACTCGACCGTGATTCTCGCCGAAGATGCACTGAGCATTCGTACGGGTCATCGCGTCTCCGACCAGGCCGCCAATATCTCCAACACGGCGCGGTTGTCCGCCGGTGCGTTGCTGCTCGCCCTGATCATTGCCGCCGGGATTGCGATCCTGCTCACGCGGTCGATCAGTGAGCCGATCAGGAATTTGCAATCGGGTATGCGCGCTGTGGCCGACGGCGATCTCGGTTATCACTTGCGCCTGTCCGAAAGTCGCTCCGATGAATTCGGGCAGCTCGCCAGGAGCTTTCAGGAGATGACGCGCCAGCTCAGTGAGCTGGACAAGCTCAAAGCTGAATTCGTGTCGGTGGCCTCGCACGAGCTCAAAACGCCGATCAACGTGATGATCGGCTACCTGCAGCTCCTCGACGAAGGCGTCTACGGGCCGCTCACCGATCAGCAGAAGGAAGTGCACAAGACGCTCGGCATCCAGGCCAACACGCTCTCGCGGCTCGTGAAGCAGCTGCTCGATGTGAGCCGCTTCGAAGCCGGAAGCGGCCGCGTCGAGCCGCGCCGCATTCACCTCGACGCTCTGCTCGAGGAGTTGGAGAGCTCGTTCCACGTGCTCGCGCTCCAGCGCGGCGTGAAGTTCAGCGTTGAACGACAGGAGGGCTTGCCGGAGGACGTGTACTGGGATCCCGACCGCATTAACGAAGTCGTCGGCAACCTCCTCTCGAACGCCTTCAAGTTCACCCCGCGTGGAGGTTCGGTGACCCTGCGCTTCGAGCCTGCGGACGAGGGGGCGAGCGTTCGGATCGAAGTGAGCGACACTGGGGCCGGCATTCCGCCGGAGCAGGTGCGGCACGTTTTCGAGAAGTTCTTCCAGGCGGACAATCAGAGCGCCGCTCAGGCTGGCGGTACCGGCTTGGGACTTGCCATTGCAAAGCAGATCGTCGAAGCGCATGGAGGCACGATTTCGTGCGACAGCTCGGTTGGAGTCGGAACCACATTTGCCATCACGTTGCCGGTTCGGGTCGCCCGGCGCTCCTCCGGCCAACGGCTCACGACCGTCGCAGCCGCCGAGCGCACATGAGAGAGTTCGCGCGCGGTGCTCGAATGCTCGTGAGCTTGTCCTTGTTGGCGAGCGGCGGCTGCGCCAGTCTGCAGGCGTTCACCGGCTCGCACGACTCCTCGGCCGAGACATGGTCGCGCACTCTCGCCACGGCCAAAGCCGACGCCAACGTTTCCGAGTTTGCGGCCGCCGACAGCGTACTCGCTACCTTCGCGGCGGCTTATCCGGGAACGCCTGAGGCGTTGGAGACTGCGTACTGGCGCGCGGTGTTCGCGATGGATCCGTCCAATCCGGACCTGTCCCTGACCACGGCCATGGCATCACTCGACGGATATCTCAGCGACCCGCGCGCGCGGCAGCACGTGGTCGAAGCAAAGTCGTTGCGGCGCGTGGCCGGCCAGTTGGCGGGACTCACTCGCGTCGCGGTCGGCGCCCTCGCCGAAGCGAAGGACGCGACGGCGACCGCATCGAACGCCAAAGCCCAAGCGTCCAACGCCAAGTCTGATGCGGCGAACGCGCGCGCCGAAGCGGCCAAGTCGGCGCCCGATTCTGACTCCGACGCCGAGATCAAGCGGTTGAAATCGGAGCTGGCCAAGGCCAACGCGGAATTGGAGCGGATTCGCCGGCGGCTCGCGCAGCCGACGCCCGGCAAGCCGCCGCTCTAGCCGACGCGAAACAGCTCGAGCGAGCGCGCGTAGCGCTCACCAAGCACGCGGCGAAGGCCGGCGTGACTCGGCTGCTCGAGCCCGGGGTCGTGCTCGAGCAATGACTCGGCCGCGGCCCGCGCGCGTTCGTTCAGCGCTTCATCGCGCAGCGGATCGGCGATCCGGAACGTAGGAACTCCGCTCTGCCGCTCACCGAACAGGTCGCCCATGCCGCGAATGCGCAGATCCTCGCGTGCGATCTCGAAACCATCTTCGGTGCGCGCGAATACCTGCAGCCGCGCGGCCGCGTCGGGGCTCACGTCGCCGAGCAGAATGCAGAACGATTCATCCGCGCCGCGGCCGACCCGGCCGCGCAACTGGTGCAACTGCGACAGACCGAACCGCTCCGGATGCTCGATCAGCATCACGGTCGCATTCGGCACGTCGATCCCGACCTCGATGACAGTCGTCGCCACGAGGACGTCGATCTCGCCGTCGCGAAACCGGCGCATGATCGCATCGCGCTCGTCCGCCGGCACCCGGCCGTGCAGCAGCGCGAGACGTCGGCCCGCGAACGGACCCGACGAGAGCACGTCGTACATCGTCGTCGCGGCCTTGAGATCAGACTTCTCTGATTCCTCGATCACAGGATACACCACGTACGCCTGGCGTCCAGCCGCGATCTGCCGCTCGACGAACTGGAACACCCGGGCGCGGCTCGACTCGCGGCGCAACCCGGTGGTCACCGGCTGCCGGCCGGGCGGCCGCTCGTCGAGCAGGCTGAGATCGAGGTCGCCGTACAATGTCAGCGCCAGAGAACGCGGAATGGGCGTCGCGGACATCAGCAGCACGTCTGGCATCTCGCCCTTGGCGCCGAGCGCCTTGCGCTGCTCGACACCGAATCGGTGTTGCTCGTCGATCGCGGCAAAGCCGAGTTTCGCGAATGTCGTCGTCTGCTCCAGCAGCGCGTGCGTGCCGACGACCAGCACCGGCTCGCTGCTCGCGAGCCGCTCGGCGATCGCGCGCCGCTCGCGTGCCGGCAAGCTGCCCGTGAGCAGGATGGGCGCGATGCCGAGCGGCGCGAGGAGCTGTGTCATCGTGCGCGCGTGCTGTTCGGCAAGCAACTCCGTGGGCGCCATGATCGCGGCCTGATAGCCGTTCTCGATGGCGAGGAGCGCGGCGAACAGCGCGACGATCGTCTTGCCGCTGCCAACGTCGCCCTGCAGCAGCCGCTGCATGCGGCGATCGCTGCACATATCGGCGAAGATCTCGCGCACGGAGCGAACCTGCGCAGCGGTGAGCTGAAACGGCAGCGATTCGCGCAGGCGCGACGTGAGCGCGCGGCGATTGACGAAGCTGATGCCGCTCCGGTGCACGCGAGCCAGCTCGCGCGCGCGCTGATGCAGCAGCTGGACGAAGAACAATTCCTCGAACGCAAGGCGCGACCGGCCGCGCATGGCTTCGTCGAGCGTGGCCGGCCGGTGCACCATGCGAAGCGCGTCGGCGATACCCGGCACGCCGGCAGCCCGCAACACGTCGCCCGGCAGATACTCCTCGAGCTGCGGCAGCAGCGCGTCGAGATGCGTCTCGATGATCGTGCGCAGCAGCTTGAACGACAGCCCCTCGGTGGCGGGATAGACCGAGAGCACGCGCCCCGCCGCCGTGTCCGCGTCGTCGCCCAGGTTCACGAATTCCCGCGGCTGGAACTGGCGGCCGTGAAAGAAGCGCACGGTGCCGGTCACCAGCAGGGCATCGCCCTTGTTGATCGTCCGGTCGAGAAACGGCTGGCCCGGCCATGAGACTTCCATCATGCCGGATTCATCACGGAGCACGGCCTGGAAGATCCGCAGGCCCTTCCGCGTCGGGATCACGCCCTTGGAGATGACGGTGCCGATCATGGTGCCCTGCATTCCGGGCTCCAGCGCGCTGATCGGCGAGATCGTGCTCGCATCCTCGTAGCGGTGCGGCACGTGAAACAGGAGATCGCCGGCGGTAATGATGCCGAGGCGGCGCAGCGCGTCGGCGCGTGCCGGACCCACGCCCTTGAGGTACGTAACGGGTGTGTCCAGGAACAGCCGCTGGCCGGTGCCCGCCCGCCGCTGCGGCATCTGGGCCATCTACTCCCCCAACAGCTCCCGGGCGAACGCCGCGGCGTCGAACGTCACGAGATCCGCCGCCGATTCGCCAACTCCGAGAAACTTGACCGGCACGTCGATGGCCTCGTGCACCGCCACGACCACGCCGCCGCGCGCCGTGCCATCGAGCTTCGTCACGACGAGACCCGTGACCGGGACCGCCGCGGCAAACGTCTTCGCCTGCTGCACGGCGTTCTGGCCGATCGTGCCGTCGAGCACGAGCAGCGTTTCGTGCGGCGCACCGGGCAGTCGCTTGGCAATGACACGCGCGACCTTTTCCAGCTCGATCATCAATCCTTCGCTCGTGTGCAGCCGTCCCGCGGTGTCGACGATCAGCACGTCGGCGCCGCGCGCAACTGCCCGATCGATCGCGTCGAACGCGACGGATGCCGGATCCGCACCGGCCGCGGCGCCGACGAACTCGGCGCCCGTGCGCTCCGCCCACACCCGGAGTTGATCGATCGCGCCGGCCCGGAACGTGTCGCCTGCCGCCACCATCACGCGCTTGCCTTGGGCGATGAAACGGCTGCTCAATTTGCCGATGAACGTGGTCTTGCCCGCGCCGTTCACGCCGACGATGAGCACGATCAGCGGCGGCGCATTCGCGGTGCGCAGCGCCGGATCGCTGTTGCCGCCGCGCAGCGACGCCTCGATGCCGCGCGCCAGCGCCTCGTGAAATTGCTCTTGAGTCTTTACTGAACCGCGCGCCGCGAGGCGCTCGACCTCGGCGACCAGACGCAGCGTGACCGGCACGCCGAAATCCGCCTCGAGCAGCAGCCGCTCGAGCTCCTCGAGCGAGCCAGCCGACACACCGCCGCGCGCCAGTACGCCCACGTCCGTGAGCGCGACATCCTTGATCCGTTGCCAGAGCGAGCGCTTCGGAACGTCGCCGGCCTTACGCAGAATCCGCATGCAACTCCAGTTCGGTCATCGCATTCCTTTTCGGCGCCGCAGCAGCCACTCGGCGCACAACAACACGATCGCGGCCGCATAGATCCAGCCGAATTGCCGGAGTCCCGGCACGCTCGCGGCCGCGATCCGGCCGCGCACGGCTCCGCCGGGTACGGTCGGTCGCCGCGGCAGCCACTCCCGCGAGGCGTTCACGGCCAGCACGGCGTTGCCGCCGCGCGTGGTGACGTCGTAGATGCCTTCGGCGAGCGGCGGCGTTTCCACGATCGTAACGTCGGTGCCGAATCGGAGCGTCATCGTATCGACGCGGGCCGCGCCACGGCGACGCAACGTGAGCGGGACCACGGAATCGGCCGGCGATCCCCGCCGCCACCGGATTGGATCGCCCGCGCGGACGAGCCGCTCGTCCGGCACCGCGGCGCGCCGATCCGCGCGCTCGGCGGCCAACCAGTCAAATATACTTCCCCACAGTGCGGTGAACGCGTCCGCCGAGGTGCCGCCGCGAAAGCGCCAGCGCCACAATCCGGACGCGGCAACGATCGCCACGCGACGTGGTTCGTCCGTGCCGACGACGATGGCTTGCCGTTCGTCGCCGCGATTTCGCCGCGCCTCGAGGCCGGTCCACGTTCCGCGCGGCGGTGTTTCCGGCGCGGCGACGGGTGGAAGGCTGTCCCACACCAGGCCGGCGAGCGCCGGAGCGAGCGGCGACGGCGGTGCGGCCGACGGATACCATTCGCCACTCGTCGCGGAGCTCGACATCAACGCGACCGGGCCGAGCGTTGCGGCGCGCGGCGGACCGAACGCGGACGTATCCCCTTGAATGATCGCGACCGGCGCATCGCGCAGCGCCTGGCGCACCGCCGCTTCGGTTACCGGAGTGAGCGCGCCGTCGATCCGCCACTCACCCGGTGCCACCCGAAAAAAACCGCGCGTCGGAATGCTGAGTGCACCGCGCAGCACCGCGAGCGCGTAGCGGGCGTCAAAGTCCGGAATGGTCGAGACGAACACCGCGCTCGCGCCACGCGACAGGTCCACCGCCGCGATCAGGGTGTCGTTCCGCGGCTCGGCGTCGGCCGTCGATGCCACGACCGCACGCAGCACCGCTGGGCCGGCGGCGCCAGTAGGCGTCAGCTTGATGTCGACGCGCCGCTCACCATACGCGGGCAGCGAATCGACGGCCGCGTCTCCCAGCGCCGCGCGATCCAGAAACAGCATCACACGACCTGCGCCAGAACCACCAGCGCCGGCCTGGACGTCGACATGCACCTCGAGCGTGTCGCCGCTCACGATCGCACGCGGTGCATCCATCGCCACGGCGGCAAGGTCGCGGCGCGCCGGCCGTGACAGCACGATCACCCGCGAGCCGGCCGGCAACGAGGCAACCGCATCGGCATCATCCAGCTCGCCATCGGTGATGACGGTGAGCGGATGACCGGCGCCAAGTGCGCGTTCCACCGCGGGACGCAGCAGCGACGACTGATCGTGCGGCAACGCGGCCTTCGAGCGGGATGACGCCGGCCGCACGGAATCGCCGAACACGAACGTCGAATCGGCGCGAACGCGACGCGCCGAATCGAGCGCAGTGCGCCAAAGTGCCGTGTCGCCGCGAGCCATGCTCATCGACGCATCGATGGCGACCCAGCTCGGCACGCGGCGCGCAGGCGCGACGGGCGCGTCGAGCAGCAGCGCCACGATCAGCGTGATGGCGACGATCCGCAGGATTGCGGGGAGAAGCGTCGACCAGCCGGCGCCGAACCCGCGCCAGCCATACTGGATGACGGCGAGCAGCACACCGGCGGCAACCGCGAGCAGCCACAGCGACATGCGGCGTAAGCTAGCGGAATTGTGGTGGAGCGAGTCGGCGCGCCGTGCGCGCCGACTCGAAGTCGATCAGCGCGACGCCAGCTTGGTGACGCCGTTCACCGGCTGACCCAACTCGCCAAGGAGCATGTCGCGAACCGAATCGAACGCGGCACGCTCGGACTTGGTGATCGGATCGCCGCTGATCTGCGCGAGGATCTTGCGCGGATCGCGCTGCACGCCGTCGACCAGAATCTCGAAGTGCAGGTGCGGACCGGTGGCGAGACCGGTGCTGCCGACGTAGGCGATCGTTTCCGCCTGCGTCACGCGTGAGCCGACATGGATACCGGCGGCAAAGCGGCTCAGGTGTCCGTACCGCGAATGGAATCCGTTGCGGTGCCTGATCTCGAGCAGGTTGCCGTACCCGTTGCTCCAGCCTTTGCGTACGACGACGCCATCACCGATCGCGCGCACCGGTGTGCCGGCTGCCGCGGCGTAGTCAGTGCCCTTGTGCGCGCGGACGATGCCAAGAATCGGATGCTCACGCATGCCGAACACGCTCGAGATGCGACGGAACGACAGCGGGGCCCGAAGGAATGCCGACCGCATTGAGCGGCCGTCCTGATCGTAGTACTCGCCGCTCGATCCCTTGCTGTTGAAGTGCACCGCGGCGATGGTCTTGCCGGAGAGCGTGAAGGTCGACGCGACCACCTTGCCGATTCGCACCGCGCCATTCGGAGCGACGGAACGCTCGGCCGCCACGCGGAACGAATCGCCCGGCTGGAGGTCGCGGCTCATGTCGATGCGGTACTGATAGACGTCGTCAGCGATCGTCCACGTCAGCTGCTGGCGTGCACTTGCCGGCAGCGTCGGCGCGCTCGCGTCGACCGCGTCGTACAGATTCGATGTGATCGTTCCCGCGACGATGATCGTATCCGTCGTCCAGGGGAGGCGTACTTCCTTCCCGGTCCATGTGTCGCCGGTGCGCGTCAGGCGCACGACGCGGTCGATCGCCAGCTGCAGCGTGACCTCGGACGGCTCGGAGTCCGCCGCCGCCGATTTCATGGTGACCGGCATGCCCGCCGGGATACGGCGCGGATCGAGCGTGGCGTCTTCGGTCGCGGCGCGCAGCGCATGCGAGGCCGATTCGTCGCTCATGCCGTCCCGCTGCAGCAGCTTGGCGAGCGATTCACCGCTCTCCAACGTGTCGTAGCGCAGCTTCCAGGCCGGCGTGGCCGCCTGGGTGATCATCACGTCGGCCGCTTTCGCGTCGGTGTCAGGCAGCCGAGGGGTGAAGCGAAGCGCGCCGGCAAGGGCCAGCGCGACGAGGGAGTACACTCCGATACGTACGATGCCGAGCTTCTTCAATCCATCTGTCTCCGAATAAACGTCGGAATCTCCATGTCACTGAGATCCTGCGTTGACTTGTCAGGCGGGGTCCGCGTAACACGCGGCTGTTCCGGAGTGCGCGGCGCCGCGCCAGTTACGCGCGCCGGGCGGTTGGCGGGAAATGGAATGACCGGCGAGCCCTTGGGCGCGGTCACTGGCTGGGCGGGGGACGAGATGGGCGTGCCGACCTGCAGCGCGCGATCGAAGCCCGTGGCGATCACGGTGACGCGAATCTCACCCTGCATCGCCGGCTCGTGCACGGCGCCGAAGATGATTTCCGCGTCGTCGCCGACGGCGTCGTGAATGATCTCGTTGATCTGGTGCACTTCACCGAGCGTGAGGTCGGCGCCGCCGGTGATGTTCACCAGCACGCCGCTTGCGCCCGAGATGCTGACGTTGTCCAGCAATGGCGACGCGATCGCCTGCTGCGCGGCTTCCATGGCGCGGTTCTCACCGCGCCCGACGCCGGTGCCCATGAGCGCCGAGCCGCCAGCCTGCATGACGGTGCGCACGTCGGCGAAATCGACGTTCACCAGACCGGTGACGCTGATGAGCGACGAGATGCCCTGCGTAGCGTGCAGCAGCACTTCGTCCGCCTTCTTGAGCGCGTCCTGGAATGGGATGCCCTTGCCGACGACGGCCAGCAGCCGCTCGTTCGGCACGACGATCATGGTGTCGACGTTCTTGCGCATGTCGGCGATACCCTGCTCCGCCTGACGCATGCGCTTGCGACCCTCGAACAGGAACGGCTTGGTGACAATACCCACGGTGAGCGCGCCGGCTTCGCGCGCCAGCTCGGCGATGACCGGCGCCGCGCCGGTGCCGGTGCCGCCGCCCATGCCGCACGTGATGAACACCAGGTCCGCGCTGGTCAGCGCGCGACTCACTTCGTCGCGATTCTCCTCGATGGCCTGACGGCCGATCTCCGGCCGCGCACCGGCGCCAAGCCCGCGCGTCAGCTTCTTGCCGATCTGCACCTTGATATCGGACTTCGACGTCAGCAGCGCCTGCGCATCGGTGTTGATCGAGATGAACTCCACGCCATCCAGATGCTCGTCGATCATCCGGTTGACGGCGTTGCCGCCGCCACCCCCGACGCCCACCACTTTCATGCGGGCGTTCTGGGTCGCGCTCTCCTCGAACTCAAAAATCATTGAGAACGGAGCTCCGTACTTCGAGGTTGGAATGATCGGGAACAGCGGGAAGGAGTGCTGTCTCGGCTCGGGCAATATAATGCTTTCTGGCGATCCAACTACCCCAATTTTCAGACGATGCAGCGCGGAAAGAATCACACGGAATTTTCGTGCGACTTATCCACAGCTCATGGGGCGCGGAGCAGCTTTTTGATGCGGTCTAGAAGAAATCCTGCAGCCAGAATTTGATCCTGGCCGCGAGTTTGTCCATGCCCCCGCCGCCGATCGCGATCCGCCGTGCGCCCGAGGTGGCGCCGCCCAGGGCAACCCGATTCGCGCCATACTGCGCGAGCCCCGTGACGGTGGCAAATCGCGGCGCCTCCACGGAATCGATCAGCCCCGTGATGTTCTCCGCGGGAATGCCCACCCGGACGCCGGTTCCGAACACGTCGCTCGCCAGCTCCGCCACGCCCTGCATTGCCGCCGCGCCGCCGGTGAGCACCACGCCGGCGCTCAGCTTGTTCGCGTACCCGGCGGCCGACACGTCGCGCTGCACGAGGTCGAAGATCTCGTCCATGCGCTGATGAATGATGTGCGCGAGCAGCTCGCGCGGAATCTGCCGGTCGCCCTGCGCCACGGTGCTTGGGAGCTGAATCACTTCAGACGGGTCGATCAACGGTTCGTACGCGCAGCCGTAGCGCTCCTTGAGCCGCTCGGCGTCGGCCTGCGTCACGCCCAGACCGTGCACGATGTCACTCGTGACGTTGTTCCCGCCGAAGGCGATAGTACCGAGGTGGCGAATCTTGCCCTCGTGAAAGACGGCGAGGTCGGTCGTGCCGGCGCCCATCTCCACGAGGGCGACGCCCAGCTCCTTCTCGTCCTCGGTCAGCACCGCGAGTGCGCTGGCCAACGGCTCGAGCACCAGCTCGCGCACCTTGTAGCCGGCCCGCTCCACCGATTTGCGCAGGTTGATGGCTGGCGAGCTGCCGATCGTGACGAGGTACATCTCGGTCTCGAGCCGCGTGCCGCTCATGCCGATGGGATCGCGAATACCGAGGTTCTTGTCGACCGTGTACTCCTGCGGAATGGCGTGCAACAGCTCGCGATCCTGGGGAATCGCCTGCGCGCGCGCCACCTCGTTCGCGCGATCGACGTCCGACTTGTTGATCTCGTCGTGACTCACGGCGACGATGCCCTTGCTCGTCATCGCCTGCACGTGCTCCCCCGCGATGCCTGCGTAGACTTCCTGAATTTGCGCGCCCGCCATGCGCTCGGCATCCTGCAGCGCCTTGCGGATCGAGCGGGTCGTCTCCTCGATGTCGGACACGACGCCGCGGCGCATGCCCGTCGTGCGCGCCTGTCCTACGCCGAGCACCTTGATCGACGGATGCTTCGGGAGATCGCCCTCCACTTCGGCGATGATGGCGGTAGTCCTGGCGGACCCGATGTCGAGTCCCGCGACGAGGTGTTCCGGTGTCATTGGAGTCTGGCGATGACCTGGTCACGGTAACGGAGATCGATCTCTGACGCGCGGACCTGTCTCCGCGCCAGATCGGCTTCCACGGGCTCGAGATCGGCAAGGCGGCGCAGCGTCACGTTCGTCATCGCGCGTACGGCGACGTTCGGTAGCTGAAGTACCAGCTCGTCGGATCCGACGCGGCGAATGGCGCTTACGCGTCCGTACAGCGCCGGCATGTCGCGGCGCATTTCGCCGAGCAGTCGGAGCACCGTCGTGTCGCGCTGCAGGAGCACGGGCGCGTCGATGTCGACGCGCGCCGGATCGACGGGCAGCGCGGTGCCCTGCGCGTCGTACGCACGAAAGCCGGTGCGCGACGGCACGAGCGCGACGGGCGCGCGTTCCGTCACGTCCACGACGAGAGTGCCGGGCAGCTTGCGATGGATGTCGACACGCTGAATTTCGGGATGGTTCGCCAGGCGAGCGACGAGCGGCGCCGTCGGATCCCAGACCGACGCCGTGGTATCGACGTGCAATCGAGCGAGAATGTCACTCGGCGCAAGATAATGCGCGCCGACGATTTCGACGCGGCGAACGTGAAAGAAGCTCATGCGACGCATGATCTGCGGCGCCCACCATGGTGCTGCCACCACGATCAGTGCGACCGCCGCGAGCGCCGCGACCTTGGCAAGCCGCGGCCGGGCGGAGCGTTTCATCGGGCAGCGCTGCCGAGTCGCTGGAGCAGCTCGGGGCCGGTACGGGTGATATCGCCCGCGCCCACCGTGAGTACGACGTCGCCGTCGCGCACGCGCGACGCGAGTGCGTCGGCCAGCTCGCCGCGCTGTCCGCGCCACGCCAGCGTGCCCCCTGCCGCGGTGAGCGCGTCGGCCACGAGGCTCGACGTGACACCGCGAATCGGCTGCTCGCGCGCCGGATAGATCTCGGTGAGGTACACGGCGTCCGCGGCGGAGAGTGCCTTGCCGAAATCGCCGGCGAAATCGCGCGTCCGCGAGTACAGATGCGGCTGAAACGCCGCGACGATGCGCCGAGCGGGATACGCGGCGCGCGCCGCCGCGAGCGTCGCGGCGATCTCCGTGGGATGATGCGCGTAATCGTCGACGATCGTGATGCCGCGCGCCTCGCCGATGTGCTGGAACCGCCGTTCCGCGCCGGTAAAGGTCTTCAGTCCCTCGGCCATGCGCGTGAAATCCGCGCCGAGCGCCACGCCCGCGGAGATCGCCGCGAGCGCATTGAGCACGTTGTGCCGGCCGGGAACCGAGAGCTCGACGGCGCCGAGCGATTCATCGTCGAACACGACCTCGAATCGCGAGGCCGCGCCGCGATTGTCGACGTTCCGCGCCAGCATGCGCGCGTCCGGCGACGTGATGCCATAGCGGATCACTTCGGCGGTACCGGGCGTGAGCAGCGAGTTCGCACCTGCATCGTCGCCGCACAGCACGATCGTCCGCGCGCCGCGCGCGAACTGCGCGAACGCCCGCTTGATGTCCGCCAGATCGCTGTAGATGTCGAGGTGGTCCGCTTCGATGTTCGTGACCACCGCCACGGTTGGCGTGAGCGCGAGAAACGATCGATCGTACTCGTCGGCCTCCACGACGTAGAGCGCGTCGCCGCCGGCGCGGAGATTCCCCTCCCAAGCGGCGACGCGGCCGCCGACAAGGGCGGTCGGATCGCGGCCAGCGGCGGCGAGCGCGGTCGCCGTCATCACCGTCGTCGTTGTCTTGCCGTGCGTGCCGGCGATGCCGACCAGCTCGCGCTCCGCGGTCACCTCGCCCAGCGCCTCGGCCCGGCGAATGACGGGAATTCCCAGCTCGCGCGCGCGTACCAGCTCGGGATGCTCCTTAGGCATCGCCGAGGTGACGACGAGGGCGCGCGCGCGGTCGGCGTGCGCCGGATCATGGGGCTCGACGACGACGCCAAGCCGCCGAAGGTCGTCGGCGGTGCCGGGGTTTGCGTCGCAGCCGGTGATCGGAACGCCGCGCCGAATGAACAGCTCCGCCAGCGCACTCATGCCGGCGCCGGCAATGCCGACGAAGTGAACGGGCCGTGGATCGGTGGAGTCGAGAAGAGACATGGGCTCCAAGTTCGGGAATTTTTCGCCGGACACAAGACGCCGAACACGATCATCGCGATCGTGTCGCGCTGCGCAATGAACGAGAACTAGACGCCAGCGTCGATGAGCGCGAGGATGCGCCGCGCGATCTCCGCAGCCGCGTTCGGACGTGCCCGCGCCGCCGCACCGCTGGCGAGCCGCGCGAGCTCGGCCGGATCGTCGATCAGCCGCCGAACGGCGCCGTCGAGCCGGTCGACGGTCAGCTGTGCCTGGGGCAGGTGCACCGCCGCACCGGCCCGCTCGAGCGTGACGGCATTCGTCGTCTGGTGATCGGCGGCAGCGGTCGGCAGCGGAACGAGCAGACCCGGCAACCCCCAGGCGAACAGCTCGGCCGTGCTCATCGCGCCGGACCGCGCGAGCGCGAAGTCGGCCGCGGCATAGGCTTCCGCGATCGGCGCGAGGTAGTTGCGCACGCGCACCCGGGGACTTTCGAGATCTTTGAACTGATCCCAGGTCGCGCGGCCGGTGCCCCAGATCACGTAGAGGTCCGGCGGCAGGCCGTGCTCGATCCACGCTGCGACGACGCGATTGATCGCCAGCGACCCCTGACTGCCGCCGTAGATCAGCAGCACACGTCCGCCGGATTGCGGAAAGCCCCACGCCGCACGGGCGGCGGCGCGATCCGGTCGCGGCGTGGGAGGCGGCTCGATCGGCGCACCGGTATCGACGAGCGAGCCGGGATGGTGCGCGTGCAACCGCTCCGCCGCCTCAGGAAAATTCAAATAGATCTCGCGCGACCAGCGGCTGAACGCCCGCGCGGTGAGACCGGGCACGCTGTCGCCGGCCTGCTGGACGATCGGCAGCCGATGCACGACGCTGTAGGCGAGCATCATTCCCGCGGCGTATCCGCCGGTTCCGACGACGATCGCCGGACGCTCCTGGTGCACCAGCGCTCCAATGCGGCGCCAGGCGCTCGCGGCGCCCACGGCCGTCTTCCAGTTGTTCCAGACGGCTGGGCGATAGAGCGGATGGAGATCGAGCAGCAGATGCGGAAACTCCGTCTTCGGCAGCACGTCGCGCTCGATGCCGCGTTGCGCGCCGATGAAGAACGGCGCGACGCCAGGCCGTGCGCGCACCAGCGCGCGCGCAATCGCAATTCCCGGATACAGGTGCCCGCCCGTTCCCCCGCCCGCAAACACGATCCGCGTCATGCGGCTGCTGCTCCCGTTGCGAGTGTCGTCAGGCCGGCATGGCCAGCGGATCGGTGGCCCCGCTGCCGATCACGCGTTCGCGCGTGCTGCCGATGTTCACGAGAATGCCCGTGAACAGCATCGTCAGCACCAGGTTCGATCGGCCGTAGGAGACGAACGGCAGCGTCAACCCGGTGGTCGGCAGGAGTCCGATCACCACGCCAATGTGCAGGAATGCAGTGAGCACGGTCGTGAATGTGAGTCCGACGGCGACGAGTTGCAGAAACGGCGTGCGCGCCCGCCGGGCGATCCGGAAGCCGAGCAATCCGTACAACGCAAAGGCAATGGTAATGCCGGCAATGCCGAGGAATCCCCACTCTTCGCCAATGTTGCTGGCGATGAAATCGCTGTACGGAAACGGCACGAAGAAGAACTGCTGCATGCCTTCGCCGAATCCGCGGCCAACCAGCCGCCCCGAGCCGACGGCGATCAGTGACTGCCGCAACTGGAAATTCACGGCGTCGGGAGCACTTCCCGGATGCACGAACGCGACGAGACGCGATAGCGCGTAGCGCCAGCGCTCGAGCCGCGTGAGCGCGAGCGGCAGCGCCATCGCCCCCAACGCGAGAAAGTGACTCATCCGCGCGCCGCCGGCAAAGAGCAGCAGCGCCATGAGCAATGTGTAAAGCATCGCGACGGAGAGATCCGGCTCGAGCGCGGCGAGCACGTCCAGCACGCCCACGATCACGAGGAACGGCACGAGCCCCTTGGTGAAGCGGCGCAGACTCTCGCCCTTCTTGTCGATGAGCATCGCCACCCAGACCACCACCGCCAGCTTGCCGAACTCGGACGGCTGCAACGACCCGCCGAACAGAAATCGGCGGGACCCGTGGATCTCCGGCGCGACCGACGGAACGAGCACGGCCACCATCGCCGCGATCGTGAGCCAGAGGATCGGCCATGCCCACTCACGCAGCCGCTGTGCGTCGAACTTGGCCGCGACGGCGAACGCGACGATGCCCGCCGCGACTCCGCCAACCTGACGCACGAGGAAATACGTGCTCGACCCGTGCTCGTTCAGCGAAACGATGGCGCTCGCGCTGTACAGGACGGCCAGGCCGAATGCGGTGAGCACCGCACTCACCAGAATGAGCCCGCGCGCTTCCGGACCCATACGCCAGCGCTCGCGCACGTCGACGGCTGAAATGGCGGCACCGCGCGCCGCATCACGACTGGCCATCAGACACTCACCGTCGGGTTGCGCCGGCGGCGGCGAGCTGCTTGAACACCTCGCCGCGATGCTCGTAGTTATCGAACATGTCGTAGCTCGAGCAGGCGGGCGAGAGCAGCACCACGTCGCCCGGTTGCGCCAGGCGGCGCGCCGTGGCCATGACATCGTCGAACGATGAGCCGAGTCGCGTGATCGGCACCACGTTTTCGAGATCCGCTTCGATCAGACCCGCCGCTTCACCGTAGGCAATGACGGCGCGGCCGGTTCGAGCCAGCTCGGGCCCCAGATCCGTGTACGGCTCACCTTTGTGTTTGCCACCGAGCAGGAGCACCGTCGGCCGGGACATGCCGCGCAACGCGACCAGCGTCGATGCCACGTTGGTGGATTTCGAATCGTTGATCCACGTGACGCCGTCGAACTCCCCGACCGTTTCGATGCGGTGCTCGAGCGCGTTGAACGTCGACAGCGCGCCGGCCATCATCTTGAGCGCCATCGGCGTCCGATGCGCCACCTCGGCGAGCATGACGGCGAGCGACGCCGTGAGCGCATTGGCCACGTTGTGGTCGCCGAGTAGCGGCAGTGCGTGGCGTGGCAGCAGCGGATGCCCGAGCACCACGAGCTGTTCGCTGTCGCGGTCGAGAAATGCGTCGGAGCGCTCGCGCACGGAAAAGCGACACTGCAATCCGGCAATCGCGCGCGTCATGGCCTGCACGTCCGCGTCGTCGGCGTTCGTCACCCAGTTGGACGCCGGCGTGGCATTCTGGAACATCAGCGCCTTGTCGCCATAGTACTCGGCCACGCTCGCGTACCGATCGAGATGGTTGGCCGACAGGTTCGTCAGCACGCCCACGCGCGGGTCGATGCTCGGCGTGTCGTGCAGCTGAAAGGACGACACCTCCAGCGCGACCCACTCCGGCGGTGCCTTCGCCAGCGCCAGCTCGGTGAGCGGCGTGCCGATGTTGCCCGCGGTCGCCGCGCGACGGCCCAGGCTGCGTAGCAGATGGCCCGTCAACGCGGTGGTGGTCGTCTTGCCGTTCGTGCCGGTGATCGCGATGTACTTGAGCCGCGGCAGAAAGCGCAGCCCGATTTCAATTTCACTCACGATCTGCACACCGGCGGCACGCGCGGCCACGAACGGTGGTGCGTTGGGCGGAACTCCGGGGCTCGCCACGACGAGCGATGCGCGCCCGATGCGCTCGAGGTCGTGCCCGCCGATCTCGACGCCGACGTCGTCGGCGCGCAGCTCCGCGGCCGTGGCCTCGAGCTCGGGCGAGCTGCCGCTGTCCGACGCATACACTGAGAGTCCGCCGCGCGCCATGAGCCGGGCCGCGGCGCGCCCGCTGCGCGCCAGGCCGACGACGGCAATCTCACCACGTACCCAATCCGCCTGCATCGCGAGGTCCGACACGTGCGACATGGCTAGCGGAGCTTGAGCGTGCTGAGCGCGAAGAACGCGCAGAGAATTCCGAGAATCCAGAAGCGCACCACCACCTGCGTTTCCTTCCAGCCGAGCTCCTCGAAATGGTGATGCAGCGGCGCTCGTCGGAATACTCGATGCGCCTGCGCATACGCCAGTCCTCGCCGGCTGCGGCGATACTTGAAGACGAAGCGCTGCAGAATCACCGACATCATTTCGGCCACGAACACCGCGCCGACGATCGCCAGCACGAACTCGGACTTGAGGAGAATCGCAACGGCTCCGAGCGCACCACCCAGCGCCAGCGCGCCGGTGTCGCCCATGAACACCTGCGCCGGGTGCGTGTTGAACCAGAGAAATCCGATCAGCGCGCCGACCATGGCAAGACAGAAGACGGTGAGCTCGCCGGAATCCTGGAGATAGAACACGAGCAGGAACCGGCTGTAGTCGACGCGTCCGATGATGTACGAGAAGATCGCGAACGTTCCGAACGAGATCGCGAGCAACCCAGCCGCGAGACCGTCCAACCCGTCGGTGATGTTCACGGCGTTGCTGGTGCCCGTGAGCACGAACGTCGTAAACAGCGGATAGACCCACGCCCAGCCGAGCGCCCAATCGACGATCACGTACTTGAAGAACGGCAGCGTCGTCGACGCACCCGACAGATTCGGCGACAGCGGGTGCTGCCACAGGTACCAGCCGAGCGCGAGCCCGGCGACGACCTGGCCGGCCAGCTTGTATCGCTCGATCAGTCCTCGATTCTTTTCGCCGCGCTTCTTCTGCTGGAGCTTGAGATAGTCATCGAGCAGCCCGATCGCGCCCATCCAGAGCGTGATGAAGATCGCGACCAGCAGATACGGATGGCTGAGACTGAACCGTCCCCAGAGCACCACCGAGATGAGAGAGCTGAACAGGATGATCAGTCCGCCCATCGTCGGCGTGGAGCCTTTGCCGGCGTGCGATTCCGGCGTTCCCTCGCGCACCACCTGGTGCACGGACTGACGCGCCAGCGCCCGCAGAATGATCGGCCCCACGATGAACGACAGCAGCAGCGAGGTGACCGCCGCGCCCACCGCGCGGAACGAGATGTACGTGAAGATGTTCAGGACGCGAAAGTGCCTGGCGAGCGGAACGAGGAAATAATGAAGCACGTACGCGGGGGCGAGGGAGCGGGTGGCGGGAGCAGGAAGTGTGGCCGTGCCTCACGAGGACGTGCGCTGCGCCCACTCGGCGATTGGTGCAACCAATCGCTCGAGGCGCATGCCACGCGAACCCTTGAGGAGGATAACGGCGTCGGGAGCAAGACGCGACGACAGACGTGTCCACAGGCTCTCGACGTCGTCCGCCGTAATGACGCGCGGATCGTTCGGAGCGATACGCGAGAGCGCGGCGGCAAACTCGCCGATCGCCGCGACCAGCTCGATCCCGCCATTCAGCGCATCGCGTGCGACGTCGTCGTGCAGTCGCGGCGTCTGTGGTCCGAGCTCCAGCATCGTCCCGAGCACCGCCACCCGCTGACGTCCAGTCCCGGCATGCTGCAGCAGCTCCAGCGCCGCGCGCGCTGATCCGGGATTCGAGTTGTAAGCGTCGTTGATCAACGTCGTCGATCCGTGCTGCTCCCAGTTCACGCGCATTGGAGGCACTGGCATGGCCTCCAGCCCGCGCCGCGCATCCGCGTGCGAAACGCCGAGCTCGGTGGCAACCGCCAACGCAAGCATCGCATTGCGCAAGTTGTGCACGCCTCGCAACGGCAGCGTGATCTCGACGTCGGTGAGGACCAATCGTCCACGGCCGTCCCGTTCCACCGACCAGGCAGCGGGGTGCAGATCGCCGCCCTCGAGACCGGCGGCAACGACGCGCGACGCACGTGCGCGCGCCGCCTCGATCACCTCCGGTTGCGACGCCGGCACCACCGCGACGGGAACGCCGTCCGCGGCCGCCAGCTCTTCGCGCAATACGCCGGCAAGATCACCCAGCCCTTCCAGATGCTCTTCGGCGACCGACGTGACGACGGTGATGTCCGGCTGCACGATGGCGCGGAGCCGCGGCACTTCGCCCGGCTGATTGGTACCCATCTCCACGACTGCGACATCGGCGGCGTCCGGAATCGCGAGCAGCGTGAGCGGCACGCCGATGAGATTGTTCAGATTGCCGCTGGTGGCATGCACCTCGAAGACGCTGCCGAGGGCGGCGCGCAGCAGCTCCTTGGTGCTCGTCTTTCCGTTGGTGCCAACTACGCCGACCACGGGCTTGTTCCAGACGCGCCGGCGCATCGTGCCGAGCGCGCCAAGTGCGACGAGCGTATCGCGCACCTGGAATACCGGGACGCCGCTTCCCTGCCCCGCGCCGGGGCGCGACACGACCACGCCCGCAGCGCCACGCGCTACAGCATCGGCGATGAAGTCGTGGGCATCGAACCGCTCGCCGACCAACGCGACGAACAGGTCGCCTTTCTCGATCGTACGGGTGTCGGTCCACACGCGGCCGAACACATCGCTGCCGCGCGGCAGATTGACGTCCGCCAGCGGCGCCAGCGCGGTGCCGACGCGGTCGAGCGTCCAGAAGGTGGTTTTCGCGACCGCGGGCGTCGGCGTGCTCACGCGCGCTCCGCGCCGGCGTGTGTCGAGAGTTCCGTCACCACGATTTTCTCATCGAATGGCAATCGCGTGGTGCCTCGCACCTGATAGGTCTCATGGCCCTTGCCGGCGAGCAGAACGACGTCGTCGGCGGCCGCGAGCTCGAGCGCGCGCGCGATCGCCGCGCGCCGGTCTTCGATCCGCTCGTGCGGCGTCGTCATGCCGGCTTCGATGTCATCGAGGATGCGCTCCGGATCTTCGGTGCGCGGATTGTCGCTCGTCACGATCGCGAGGTCGGCCTGCTTCGACGCGATCGCGCCCATCTCCGGCCGCTTGCCGCGATCGCGGTCGCCTCCGCAGCCGAAGACCAGGATGATGCGCCCTGGCGTGAACGGTCGGATGGCGGCCAGTGCGCGAGACAGCGCGTCAGGCGTGTGCGCGTAATCGCGCAGCACCGTTGGCGATTCGCGGAGCACCTCCAGCCGACCCGGCACCTGCGGCATCGACGACAGGCGCTTGCCGATTCGGTCGGCGCTCACGCCGAGCGCGTACGCGGTAGCCGCTGCACCGAGCGCGTTGATGACATTGAAATCGCCGATGAGCGGCAGCTGCACCGACGTGCGGTCGGGCCCGAGCACCAGATCCCACTCGCTGCCGCGCGGACCGTAGCGGATGTTCTCGGCGTGCACCTCCGCGGTGGGCACCCGCTGGCTGAACGTCACGCGCCGGCGCTCGGTGCGCAGCGCGAGCCACGCCTGATCGTCGAGATTGGTGAGCACGGTCCCGTGCGGCAGGAGATAGTCGAGCAGCTTCGCTTTCGCGGCAAAGTAGCGCTCCATCGTCTTGTGATAATCCAGATGGTCGCGTGTGAAGTTGGTGAACGTCACCGCGTCGAACAGCACGCCCTCGATGCGGTGCTGATCGAGCGAGTGCGACGACACCTCCATCGCGATGCGCCGCACTCCGGAATCGTGCAGCTCGCGAAAGACGCGCTGCAACTCGACCGGCCCCGGCGTCGTGAGACCGCTTCCACCTTCGATCGGCTGGCCGCGGCTGCCGAGCAGCACGCCGAGCGTGCCGATCGACGCACTGCGCGAGCCACGTTCGTCGAGCAGGTGGCGCAGCATGTTGACCGTCGTCGTCTTGCCGTTGGTGCCCGTGACGCCGACGATCTGAAGATCGCGCGCCGGAAATTCGTACGCGGCGGCAGCCGCGACTGCCGCGGCGCGACGACCGTCGTTCACCACGAGTGACGGCAGCTGCGTGCGCGCCGCGTCCTGCACGATCGCCGCTGCCGCTCCGGCGGCGGCCGCGCTGTCGAGGTAATCGTGTCCGTCGCGCTCGGTGCCGCGGACGGCGACGAACAATCCGTTCTGTTCGACCGCGCGGCTGTCATCGGTGATCCCGGACACAATCGTCGGCAACGCGCCGTGCCGTTCGACGAGCAGCCCGGCCTCGTCCAGCGCGCGCGCGATCAAGTCGAGATTAGCGTGCATTCAGTAGTCGATGAGCAGTCGAACGAGCGTTCCGGTCGGCGCCATTTCGCCGGCGGCCGGCTCCGTCAGAGTCACGGCATCGGCCGCGTCGCCAGCTCGGCGGTCGTGCGCGAGCTGAACGCGGAAGCCAGCACTGTGCAACGAACGCACCGCGTCGCGCAGGTCGAGTCCGCGAATGTCCGGCACCGCGCGCGGCACATGGGCCGGCGGTCCGGCCAAACGAGCCGGCAGCGTGATCACGTACGGGGCTGCGGCCACATGGTCGACCGCGCTGTCCCGAGTCACCGTCGTAGTCTCGCGGTCGGCGGTGGCCAGACGCATCGGGTGGGCGGCCTGCGTCACCTCATGATGCAACGAATCGCTGCGCGCCGCCGACATGCTCGACGCGAGCTTGCCACGATCGAGTGCGGCATCGCGCGCCGCGATGGCCGCTTGCAGGATGGCCTTCGTGACCGGCGCGGCCGTCCGTGCGGCGAAGATCGAGCTCTGAGGCGCTTCGAGCTTGACCACGATCACGTATTGCGGAGCATCGCCGGGAAACAACCCGACGAAGTTCGGGTTGTAGCGTCCGGCGACGTAATGACCGCGCACCGTGCTCCGCGGCGTACCTGTCTTGCCGGCGAGCAGATAGTTGTCGAGTGCCGCCTGCAGTGCGGTGCCTTCGTCCACGACGTCGAGCAGCATGTGGCGGACGCGGTCGGCGACGGCGGTGGGCATGACCTGTCGGACCACTCGCGGCGTGTGCCGATACCGAATGGAGCCGTCCGGGGCCACAATCGCCTTGACCAGCGCCGGCTCGATGAGCTTGCCGCCATTGGCGAACGTCGCGTACGCCGCCGCCAGCTGCAGCGGCGTGACCGAGATCTCGTAACCCATTGCCATCGAATTGGCCGACTGCTTCGACCACACACCCGGCGGCCGCAAGCTTCCAGACGATTCCGTGGGGTAGTCCACACCCGTCGGCATGCCGAAGCCGAAATCGCGGAACGTTTCGTATTCCTGCTGTGGCGTGAGCCGCTCGGCGAATTTCACGATACCGATGTTGCTCGACCAGCGCAGCACGTCGGCCAGCGGCGCGCGCCCGACGCGATGCTCGTCGTGAATCAATCGGCCGTTGATGTCGAACACGCCGTTGCCGGTATCCACCGAGTCCGTGGGTTGCACCAGCCCGCGCTCGAGCAACCCGGCCGCAATGAACGGCTTGGCCGTGGAACCCGGCTCGAACGGCTCGCTCAGCGCCGTCGTCGCGGCCACGTGCGGATCGAGGCGACGGCTGGCCAGCGCCAGAATCTCGCCGGTGTGCGGATCGAGAATGACGATGTCGCCGCCCTCGGCACCCATCCGTTCCACCGCGTCGCCTAGCGCGCGCTCGGCGATCTCCTGGAGATCCGCATTGATCGTGAGCACGACGTCGTCGCCGCGCCTGGGCGGCGTGCCGGGCGCGGTCGGCGACTCGCGGCCCTGGCCGTGCGAATCCTTGAAAATCGTCGCGCTGCCCGGCGTGCCGCGGAGCACCGCGTCGAGCGACAGCTCGATGCCGTCCACCGGACGATTGTTCGCGTCGACATGTCCGATGATGGCTTGCGCGCCGTCCGACGCCGCGTAGCCGCGCATGATCGTGGCGAACGAGTGGACACCGAGCACCGCCATGGCCGGCGCGGCGTCCACGGCCAGAAACCGCCCGGGCAGCACGAGGTAATGGCTCTTCGGATTCAGCGCACGCGCGATGAGCGACTGGTCGACGTGCAGCGCGGCCAACGCGCGCCGCAGCCGACCGGGCTCGTTCACGTCTCGGGGCGAAATCTCCAGGCGCACCATCTCGCGGCTCTGCGCCAGCACGCGGTGCGTGGCGTCCAGGATCTCGCCGCGGGGCGCCGGTACCGTTCGCTCGGCGGACTGCTGCCGCGACGCGCGGGCGCGCCACGTCGCACCGTGGACCAGCTGGACGTCCGCAGCCTTGGCGATGATCGCGATCGCGAACAGCGCGAGTGTGGCGTGTGCCAGCCCGATGCGGCTAGAGCGAATCACGCGCCGGTTGCGGCCGCGCGCCGCGCGTGTGGGTCAGAAAAATCTGCTGCTCCGGAGTCGGGATGTGCATGTTGAGCCGTTGCTCGGCGATCGGCTCCAGCCGTTCGCGGCTCGACGCATCGCGGATCGCGCTTTCCAGTCGCACCCGCTTGGCGTCGAGCGCGTCGCGCTGCGCCTGCAGCTTGCGGATCTCGCTCTGCTGGCGAACACCGACCACTCTCCGTGCTATGACGCCCGTAGTCACCAGGACGAAACCAACGAGCACGAGCGCGATCAGCGAGCGGCGGCGCGCCGCGGTTACGCGGCGCTTTGCCATGCTCGCAACCGCGCACTGCGCGCGCGGGGGTTCTGTTCGATTTCCAGCGCGGAGGCGGTCACGGCGCGCCTGGTGAGCGTGCGCCCCAGCGACCGGCCGCGGCAGGTACACACCGGCTGCTTCGGCGGGCAGACGCACTCGGCGCTCCACTCGCGGAATGCGTGCTTGACGATCCGGTCCTCCCCCGAGTGATAGGCGATCACCACCATGACTCCGCCGGGCGAGAGGATGTCGCGCAACGCGGGCAGGGCTCGCGTCAGTCCGGGCAGCTCGTCGTTCACCGCGATGCGCACGGCCTGGAACAACCGCGCGAAGTCGCCCGCCCCGCTCCGCGGCCCGAGCACGGCGCGGATCGCGCCGACCAGATCGTCGCTCGTCTCGAACGGCCGTACGCCCCGCCGGCGAACGATTTCACGCGCCAGACGGCCGCCCTTCGGCTCGTCGCCGTACTCGCGAAACAGCGTCGTGAGCGTTTGCTCATCCTCGCCGTTCAGCAGGCTCGCCGCATCGTTCGTGGCGTCAGCGCCCATGCGCATGTCGAGCGGCGCACCGGGGCGAAAGGTGAAGCCGCGGGCGGCGGCGTCCACCTGGTGCGACGAGATGCCGAGGTCGAGCAACACGCCGTCGAACCGCAGGCCTTCCAGCGCCGGCAGCTCGGCGGCATCGGCGT
This sequence comes from Gemmatimonadaceae bacterium, assembly GCA_025928185.1. Classification (GTDB taxonomy): domain Bacteria; phylum Gemmatimonadota; class Gemmatimonadetes; order Gemmatimonadales; family Gemmatimonadaceae; genus JAQBQB01. The sequence continues at coordinate 29,764 of JAICKA010000003.1, read as the reverse complement.
AGTTGGCTTGCGCGGACGCGAACCGGCCCGCATCGGCATAGGGCGCGAGCCGCGCCGTCGCCGTGGCGAGCGCCTCGGGGTCGCGATCGATGCCGAACACGCGCTCCGCGCCTGACTCGAGCAACGCGACCGCGTGCCCGCCGCCGCCCAGCGTGCAGTCGAGCACGTGACGCGCTCCAGCCAGCAGCGCCACCACTTCGCTGGCGAGCACAGGCGCGTGATATGCGCTAGTCGACGGCATGAAATCCAGGCACATCGCGCTCATCGTCCACGGCGCGCGCGCTGACCGACCCGATCTGCGCCACCTCGTGAACTGGGTGCGCGACAAGGGCCATTTGGTCGAAGTCCACATCACGTTCGAAAGCGGCGAAGCGGCCGCGCTCGCGACCGATGCGGCACGGCGCGGCGTGGATGTCGTCGCCGCGGCGGGGGGCGACGGCACGGTCAACGAAGTGGTGAATGGGCTCGATGGGTACGACGTGCCGCTCGGCATCATCCCGCTGGGAACGGCGAACGATTTTGCGCGACAGGTGGGCATACCGGCGGATGCCGATCATGCCATGGATGTTATCCTCCAACGCAAGCCCAGGCGACTGGATACCTGCGCGTTGAACGGGCGACGATTTCTGAACGTCTCGACCGGAGGTGTGGGCGCGGAGGCGACTGCCGAAACGCCGGCCGAGGCGAAGGAATCGCTTGGCCCTGTGGCGTACGCGATCAGCGGCATGCGCAAGTTCGCCGACTTCCGCCCGACATACGCGCGCTTCACGGCCGACGGGTTTTCGTATACCGGCGACTTTCTGCTGTTCGCCATCGGTCTGGCGCGCGCCACCGGCGGCGGTACGCTCATGACGCCGATGGCTTCGGTAACCGACGGATTGATCGACCTGTGCGTGATCGAAGCGATGTCGCGCGGCGATTTCGCGCGGCGACTGCTGCGGCTCAAGCGCGGCGAGCACGTCGGCGAGGAAGGCGTGCACTATGTGCAGGTGAAGTCGGTCACGATCGAAGGGCGCGAACCGATCGCGGTCAACGTCGACGGCGAGATCTCGAACGCGCGACGGCTGACGTATCACGCCCGCGCGCGCGATTTGTGGGTGCACGTCGCGCATCTGCCCGGCGAGGAGGGCGAATAGCACAACGCCCGCCGTGAGAGCACGGCGGGCGTTGCAATGTCAGGCTGAGCGAGGGCTCACTTGCACTTGAGCGCGGCCTTTACCTGCGAGACGAATTCGCCGTACTGGCCGAGCGCGTTCATGATCTGTCCGGCGGTTTCGGGGCTCACCGATCCGCCAGCCGGCAACGCAATGGCGGCCGTGGAGAACGCATCCTCGGCGACCTTGTCCTCTGCGCACGCCTGGGCTCTTTCTGCCTTGTTGCCTTTATAGAGCTTCTGCACGTTGTTCACCGCGTCGGCGCCCACCTGATAGGCGGCCACGCCTACATAGAACTTGCTCTGCGGCGACGACGCAACCGCATCGACGGCCTGTGAAGCTTTGAGTGCTGCTTCCCAATCCGCACGTGCTTTGGTGTCCTGCGCCTTCTTCATGGCGGGACCGGCGACGCTGCCGAGCAACGCCGTCGCCAGCGAATCCTTGTTCGCGCCGGACGCGACCGCTCTCTGCGCCGTAGCCAGCGCGCTATCAGACTGATTCAGCGCATTCTGCGTGACGATCACGAATAGCCAGCCGTTCGTGTTCTTCGGATCGATCTGCGCGGCGCGGCGTGCGGCATCGAGCGCCTGCTGAAGCTGTCCGGCCTTGTAATAGCTCTGCGCGAGTAGCAGTTGGAACGACGCTTCGTTCGGGAATTTCTGCGCCGCCTTGGCCGCGAGCGTCTGCACCATTGCCGCATTGCTGTCGGACTGGGCGGCGCCGATCTGTCGCTGGTAATAATCTACCGTCGCGGCAGCCGAGTCGGCGCGGACGTAGGCGTCACCGGAAGCAATCGCAGCCTTGTACTGCTTGGCATTCAACTGCAGCAGCCATTTCGTCCGCAACATTTCCGGATCCGACGGATTCTCCTTGAGCAACTGGTCGATGATGGGAATCGCGGCCGCAGGATTCGTTTGCGCAATGATTTGCACGATCTGACGGCCAATTGTCGTGTTCGTCGGGTCCGCGCGGTAAATGCGCAGCATGTAGTCGATCGACTTGGCCGTGTCGCCCTTGGCCTTGTACGCGTCGGCGGCATTGCTGAGCGCGATGATGCTCGTCGAGTCCACCGCCAGCACGGCGTTGGCCGCGCTGATGATCGAGTCCTGGGGCGCTGTCTTGCTCGCGGTGTACGCGCTGAGCAGGCAGAGACGCGCGAACGTCGATTGCGGGTACGCAGTGAGTCCAGCCCGCGCGTCAGTCACCGCCTGGTCGTACTTGGCGGCGCGCAGGTCGTTCGTGCACGCGGTATAGGACGGGAGCGCCTTGCTCGCCGCCGTGAGCTCCTTGTCGATCGTCTTCGCGGCGTCGCCCGGATCCTTCGCGTCCACCGCCGGCAGCGGCTGCGTGAAAGTCTGCTGGCCGGTACGAATCATCAGACGCGATTCGACGTGCACACCGGTCGGCGTCTTCGTGACGGTGCCGTCGAGCACCCGCTCGCCGCGCAACTGCTTGGCGAGCTCCATCACGTCGCCGGCACTCAGAGCGGAGTCGGGCTTGTACCCGGACGCCGTGAGCGTGGCGTTGATGCTCGCCTTCGGAATTACGTACAGCTCCTTGGCCGAGTGCTCGTCCTGGACCCGGTGCCGCATCTCGTCCGACATCTCGACGGCGAGCTTTGGATCCGGGCTGTGGAACGTCGCGATCAGTATATACGGAGTGTCCGTATTCGGCGGGCCACCGCGCTGAATGTCTCGATTCTGAGCCAGCAGCGGCGCACCCGCCAAGGATAGCGCAAGAAAACCAGCGGCCGCAGCCGCATGGCGATGCGTTGACTTCACGGTTCTAGCCTCCCAAACGTTGAACTGAAGTACCCCGCAACTGCACTCGGGTTCGTGATTTGTTCACAACCTGTCGATGGGCGAAGAGGGACTCGAACCCCCGACATCCTGCGTGTAAGGCAGGCGCTCTAACCAACTGAGCTATTCGCCCGGCCGGGCGAGCTTCCCACGTGCGCTATTTCAGGATGGCAATCGGCACGAGGACGCAGTAGCCGATGGCGAGCAGAATCGGCGCAATCGTATCGCCACCACGCGCCAGATCGGCGAATCCAGCGATGATGACGACCAGCGAAATCCCCCACCACAACCAGCCCCGCGTACGCGGCGACGTCTCGACCTGTGCCATAAGCGATGTAGTGTAGACCGCGCCTGTAGGGGTGTCAAGCAACGTGGTGACGCGAAGTTACACACCCGTTACCGCAAGATGACGAGACGATTAGGATTGCGGCGCGGCCGGCGGATCGCCCCCGAAATCATCCACGTCATCCCCACGCAGCAGAGCTTCGATTGCGCCGCGTCGGGCCGCGCGCTCCGCGGCCTCGTCCGCCGCAAGCAGCGTCGCCAATCGCGCTCGCTCGCGCCGGCGCCGGGCGACGTACAGCGGCATGATCAGCACGAGCAGCAGCACGCCGCCCACCGAGAGATCGCCGATCAGCGCCAGTGCGCCGTACCGGCGACGCACGCTCGCCCGCCAACGCGACTCGTAGGCGTCGAACGTGATGCCGTACGTGCTCCGCATCGCCTTGTCGATGCTGCCGGTGCCCCGCCACGCGGCGAAGAACCGCGATAATCCATGGGCCGGATCGAGCGCCGCGAGGTCCGACACGGCGCGATACGCGAGCGCATATGCGTCGCGCGCCCGCGACGACCCGCCGCTCAGGTCTTCATCCAGTTGGTCGAACGACGGCGTGCCGCGCAATGCGATCGCGACGTTCGCCGCCAGCGCGTCGTTCCGTCCCCACTCTCCGCCGGCGTAGCTCGCATACCCCTCATCGAACCACCGCGGCGGCAGATCGCCGAGGTACTCGTGCAGCGCCAGGTGTGCCAGCTCGTGGCGGATCACTTCGCGCGGATCGGCCGCGTCGGCGCCCGCGTAGCGGCCCTGCATCACGATCCGACGGGAATCCGGAAAGGTGATCGCCGCGCCCCACTCCGGCGCGTCGGGGCCGACCCAGTCCCGAAAGCGCGCGCGGTCCGGCGCGAGGGCAATCAGCACGTGCTCGACCGGCCGCGGCAAGCCGGGAAACGTGTCCGTTCGCACCGCTTCGTCGAGCAGCGAGTGTGCGAGCAGGCGCTCGCTGGGAAAATACACGGCGGTAAAGCGCCCGCGATCCAGCCGCTCCGGCGCTTCGACCTGAGCATTCGCCCGCACCGCGCCAATGCACAGCGCAAGGCCAAGCAGCACCGAGCGCGCTACGGCTCGCCGCCTGCCTCCACGGTCTTCAGCACGTCCGCGCAGCGCTTTCCCCACGGATTGAACTTATTCGTCTGGTGGCCGGCCTTCCACGCGTCCACCGCCTCGGATCGCTGTCCGTTGAACCAGTAGGCGCGTCCAAGCTCGTAATACGCTTCGATCAGATTGGGGCCGAGCGCGAGCGTTTTGCGAAAGAACGTCTGCGCGTCCTCGAACATGTCCCTGTCGAGATACACCAGGCCGAGATAGAAGTGCGCATAGAGCGTCGCCTTCTTGTCGTTGTCCAGCCGGATGGCGCGCGACAGGTGTTCGATCGCTTCGCCAAAGATGCCCTTCTTCAGACAGATGTAGCCGACGTTGATCCGCGCCAGCGCGTTCTGCGGCTCGCGCACGAGCACTTTCTGAAAGTTCATCAGCGCGTCGTCGAACTTGTCCTGCAGCATCTGCGCCCAGCCGAGCAGCGACTCGGCCTGCGGATCGTTCGGCGAGAGCTTGAGCGCCTTGAGCAGATCCTGTTCGGCGCTCGCGTACTCGCCGAGCGAGATCTTGCTCCAGCCCTTCTCGATGAACGTCGACGCGCCGATGTGGTCGGCGTACACGACCGGCTTTTCGCCGCCGAAGTGTGGTGCGAGCGAGGGCTGCGCCGTGCGCGCATCCTTCCAGCGCTCCACGAGCTGGAGCACCGAGCCGCGCGTGGCGGTGAGCGTGGCGAGCTCCGTTTCCACTTCCTTGAACAGCGCGCCAATGTCGGACTTCAGCGCTTCGAGCTTCGCTGCGTCGCCCTGCGCCGCAGCCACCCGCGTCTCCAGCTCGGCCAGCCGCACGGGATACGACTGTGACGATCGCTCACCCACGCGTCGCGGCTCCCTGCAGCGCCTGCTCGAGCACGATGCGATCCGCGCTCGATAGCACGCGATCGACGTCGAGGATCACGGCGAGACGATCGTCGAGCTTCGCGATGCCGCGCACGAACTCGGCGGCGAGTCCGCGGAACAGCGGCGGCGGCGCGGAGATCGAGCCGGCCGGCACGCTCGCCACCGCGAGTACCGCGTCGACCACCGCGCCAATCGCGCCCGCGTTCGTTGAGAAAATCAGAATGCGCGTCTCGGCCGTGACGGTCACGTCGGGCAGCTCCACGCGCCGGCGAAGGTCGACGACCGGCATGACACCCGAATGATGTTCGAGCACGCCGGCAATCCAGTCCGGCACGTCGGGCACGCTGCTCGGCACGGTGTACCGCAGCACGCGTTCGACCGACGCGACTTCCGCGGCGAAGATCTCCTGGCCGAGGCGAAAGGTGACGAGCTTCACCATGTCCGACTTCATGCGGTCTCTCCTTCAGTGGCCATCGTTGCGGCCGTAAGCAGCGCGGCCGCGTCGAGAACGGCGATCAGATCGCCGTCGCGCCGAATCACGCCGAGCAGCACGCCATCGCTCGCCGTCGATCCCGGAGCACCGCGCACTTCACCCGGCTCCGTCGGCATCGCGTCGTACACGTCATCCACGACCAGCCCGACCCGGCGTCCGCACCACCGAAACACCAGCACCGACCCGACACGTGCGTCGCCGCCATCGGAGTCGCGCGTCTGGTCGCGTGCCACGTTGAGCACCGGACGAGGATCGTACAATGTGACGAGCACGTCGTGCACGTTGATGACGCCGAGCACCGCTGCGGGCGCGTCGGGCATTTGCCGCGGCACCGGTGCGTCGATCACCTCGTCCACGCCGCCCAGCGCGACCGCGAACCGCTCGCTGCCCAGGCGAAAGACGAGGAGGCGCATCGCGCCGTCACTCGGCATGTGCCACCGCTGCCACGAAGTCAGCGATCGCCGGACCAATCTCGTGCAGCGGCGCAACGCAATCCGCGCCGGCGTGTTGGAGCGCCGCGTGCGGCATTCCATAAATGGTGGCGGTCTCCCGGTCCTGCAGAATGGCGCGGCCGCCGTTTGCGCGAATGAGTCGCGTGCCTTCGGCCGCGTCGCGGCCCATGCCGGTGAGCACGACGGCGGTAGTCGACGCGCCGAACACGCGCGACGCCGAAGAAAACAGAATGTCCGCGGCGGGACGCACGCCCCAGAGTGGCGGGCTGTCCTCGAGCGCAATGGCGACGCCGGCCACGCGCCGCACGACTGCCATGTGCCGTCCACCCGGAGCGACGTACACGCGGCCATGCACCACCATTTGTCCGTCCTCCGCTTCACACACCGGCAGCGGACACACGGCATCGAGCCGACGCGCCAGGCTGCGCGTGAATCCGGCCGGCATGTGCTGCACGATGAGCACGGCCGCATCGAGCTTCGCCGGCAGGTGCGGTACTACGGCGGCGAGCGCGCGCGGGCCGCCGGTCGACGACGCGATCACCACCACTTTCCATGTTTGTCGAACGGCCGCGTCGGTCGTGCCGGTACTCGGCGTATGCCGCGCGGTGGTTCGCATTCCCGCCAGGTTCGCCGCCGCCGCCGCGCGCAGCGCCTCGATCAAACGCTCGGATACCAGATGCAGGTCGAGGCTCACCGCGCCGGATGGCTTGAGCACGAAGTCCACCGCCCCGAGCTCCAATGCGCGCAGCGTCGCTTCCTGTCCGCTCGCCGTGGTGCCGGCGCTCAGCATCACGACCGGGCGCGGCATGTCGTTCATGATGTAGCCGAGCGCGCTCAGGCCATCGAGCTCCGGCATGTCGATATCGAGCGTGACGATGTCCGGCTCGAGCGCATGGATCTGCGACAGCGCCTCGAGTCCGTTGCTCGCCGTTCCCGCGACGGTGAACTCGCCGGAATCATCGATGATGCGTGACGTGATGCTGCGCATGAACGCGCTGTCGTCGACGACGAGGACGCGCGGTCGGTTAGAGGACATGCGAGCCCCGCCGCAACGAGCGCACCTCGACACGGCCGTCCTCCAGAAAGAGATAGACGCTGCGGCCGTAGTCGCTGCCCGTATCTTCGCCCACGATCGGCACGCGCGCTTCGGCCAGCGCGCAGCGGACCGCTGCCACGTTCCGCTCGCCGATGTTCATGCCGCCGTTCGGCACGAGCGCGCCGAACATGCTCGCGCCGCCGACGATCTTGGCGCGAATGCGCCCGAGCTTCGCGCCCAGCCGATCCATTTCCGCGAGGAGCAGCGGCACCGCCGTCGTCGAGAACTTGGCGGGGTTCGAGCGGTCGCGGGACATCGACTCGTTCGGCAGGAGGACGTGCGCCAGCCCTCCCACGCCGGCGACGTCATCGTACAGCGCGATGGCCACGCACGAGCCGAGGCCGATCGTGGAGATCGTGCCAGCATCGGCGACCGCAAAGTCGGCGACGCGAACGCGAATATCCGGCGCGTCGTCGCTCATGGGCGCCGGAAGATGCGCTCGCGCGCGTCGACCGCGGTGAAGCGGGTCCGCGCCACGCCAAGCAGGGTTTCGACCTTGCCCAGCACGAGAAAGCCGCCCGGCGCCAGCGCGGAACGAAACTTCTCGAATAAGCGTTCCTGGGTGTCGCGATCGAAGTAGATCAGCACGTTGCGGCAGACGATCAGATCGTACGGCGCCGACGGGGCCGGGTCGCGGAGCAGATCCTGGCGTTCGAAGGTCGCCATGCGGCGGATCGCCGGCGCGACTCCGAACGGCATTTCGGGTGCGAAGTAGCGCTGCCGCAGCTCGTCGGGCGTGTCGGCGAAATCGCCCTCCTCGAACTCGCCGCGGCGCGCGGCGTCCAGACACCGGTCGTCGATGTCCGTGCCGAGGATCGAAACGCGGCCGATCTGCGAGAGCATGCCGTTCGTCGCGGCGTAGCGATGGAACAGGATCGCCAGCGAATACGGTTCGTCGCCCGAGGAGCAGCCGGCGCTCCAGACACGGATCTGCGGCGTCTCGCGGTGCCAGAGCGCGGGCACGACGTTCGCCGCAATCGCGGCGTAGACGTCCCAGTTGCGAAACAGCTTCGTGACGTTGATGGTCAGCGCGTCGATCAGGCGATCGTACTCGGTCGCGTCGTCGTCGAGGATGCGGGCGTAGTCGGCGTAGGTGTGCGCCCCGCGCGCGCGCATGCGCACCGCGATACGGCGCCGCAGGCACTTCTCCTTGTAGCTCGCGCAACCAAAGCCCCGCTCGGTCGCGATCTTGTGTGTGAGCGCGAGGAATTCACCGTTCTGTGCTTCCGGCATCAGGTAACCTGGCGAACGGATTCCAGATTGGTGCGGACGAGCGCGTTGTCCGGGTCGAGCTCGAGTGCGCGTTCCCAGCAGCGCACCGCGTCGTCGCGCTCCTGCCGGCGCAGGCGGATGTTGCCGAGCTTGAGGTAGACGTCGGCGCCGAGCTCCGGATTCGCCTTGGTCGCGCGCAGGTACGCCTCGAGCGCTTCATCGTACCGGCCGGCGCGATAGTGCAGATCGCCGAGATTCTTGTGCAACTGCGGCAGACCGGCGTCTTCGTGCACGCCCTGGTCGGCGATGCCGCGGGCCCCGTCGAAATCGCCCGTGCGCTCCAGGACCGCGGCGAGGTTGTTGAGCAGCGCCGGTGCATGCGGATAGGCCGCGACGCCTTCCTGCAGCACCGCCGTCGCGCGATTCACGTCGCCGAGCAGCGCCGCCGCGAGCGCCATGTAGTGATACCACGCCGGCGTGGGCGCACGCGTGCCGAACAGCGGTCGCGCCGCGAGCAGCGCGGCGTCCGCCGCCGGCAGATCGCCGACGAGCAGCGACACGACACCGAGCGAGGTCTGCACGCGCGGATCGCTCGCGCCGCCGCGCCGCACGGCCTCCTCGAGCGCGACCTTGGCGTCGGTGTGGCGGTTCTGCTGCTCGAGCACGTATGCGAGATTGTGAAACACCGCGACCTTGGCCCCCGGTTGCGCCGAGGCCTCGGTGAGTGCCGTCACGGCCTCTTCCCATTTCTGCTGGCGTGCGAGCACCAGGCCCACGTAGAATCGCGCCACGGTGTCGGTCGCCCGCAGCTCGAGCACGCGCCGGAACTCCCGGAGCGCTTCCTCGAGCATGCTGGTTTTATAAAACGCGACGCCGAGGTTCCGATGCTCCTCCACCCGGCCCTCGGCGAGCGGCTGGGCCGGGCCCGCCGACTTGCCGATGCGATGGATGAAGCTCGCGTTGAGCAGACCGTACAGCGCCTTGCCGACCTCGAACTCGACCAGCCCCGAGGCGTCGATGATCGCCTGCACGTCGCGCGAGCCGTCGACGAGATCGAGCACGACGCGCTGCTCCGCCGTCAGCTCCACGTCGCTCGACATCACCTTGCCGCGGTTCATCTCGAACACGAGATCGAAGCTGGCGATCTTCTTTTCGATCAGCTCCCACTCGTCCACGCGCCGCGCGCCCTCGAGCAGCAGCGACTCCGGATTGATCGACACCACGTAGTCGTGCGCATCGGGCGCAACGTCGGCCTCGAAGTTGAACGTGCCGGCCGTCCACGTGAACAGGAAATAGACCGCTTCCTGAATCTGCACGTGAATGGCGTTGTGCAACTGCTCGAGCGTCAGCGCGCCCTGCTCCACGAGCAGCTCGCCGAGGCGCTTGTCGCGCCGGCGGTCCTGCAGCGCAATGCCGGCGTCGAGCTGCTCCTGCGTGATGGCGCCGCTCTTCAGCAGCCGGTCACCAAGACGGTCGCGCCGATTGACGATCGATGCGTAGCAGATGCGGCCCTTGTCGAAGTAGATGTAGCCGAAGCTGTTCCGGTGCGTGACGCTCAAGCAGCCCGTCTTCTTGCCCATCGACAGGAGCTGGAGCACGTCGGGGAGGCTCGCCTCCTTGAGACTTCCGCGAATGGCCATTTAGACGCGCCTCGTCATCGCGGTTCCTCGATCAGCCGCGCGGACGCATCCGGCCAGTGCCAGACGATCTTCTCGGCGTCGAGGAAGTACGTGTCCGCCGCCGTACGCATCGCTGCGGCGCGCGACGTCGCGCCTTCATCGGGCTCGAGCTGCGCGCGCATGAAGCCGAGCGTCACGGGAACGGCCGCGACTTCCGCGGAGGCGACGACACGATTCACGGTGCCGATCACTTCCCGCACGCTCGACACGGCTCGCTCGGCGAGATAGCTCACCATCTCGCCCGTGGGTTCGATGCCGGAGTCGCGGAGAAAGCGTGCATACAGGCGTTCGCGCAGCGCGCGATCCGGCGACTGCATCTCGACCACCAGCCCGCCCTCGAACCTCGAGCGGAGGCGATCTTCCAGGCCGGTCAGCTCGCGGGGAGCGCGATCGCTGGCGAACACGAGCTGCTTGCCATCGGAGTGCAGCGCGTTGAAGACGTGAAACAGCTCTTCCTGCGTACGCTCCTTGCCGGCGACGAACTGCACGTCGTCGAGCAGGAGCGCGTTGGCGGCCCGGTAGCGCGCGCGCCAGCGGTCCACCGTGCCTTCCTGAAGCGCGGCGATCAACTCGTCGACGAACAACTGCGCGGGCACGCATGCGACGCCGCCGTTCGTCGCTTCCATGAGGCCGTTGCCAACCGCGTTGAGCAGGTGCGTCTTGCCGACGCCGCTCGGCCCATGAATGAACAGCGGATTGTATCGGCTGGCGGGAACGCTCACGATTGCGTCCGCGGCACGGACGGCGAGCTGGTTGCTCCCGCTCACCTCGAAACCCGCGCGCGTGAACGCCGCCGACGGCCCCGGTGGCGGCGACGCCGTGCGCAGTGCACGCTCCAGCAACTGCTCCGCCTCGCGCAGTCGGTCGGGATCGTGAAACGATGGATGCGCCGCCAGCTCCTTGTCGAGCCGCAGCAACTGCTGCTCGAGCTCACGAAGCTTGGTGACGTCGGCCTCGAAGGCGCGTAGCACGCTCTCGACGCTCGCCGGCGCCGCGGAGCCGTTCAGCACACGCTCCAGCGCGCCGGTGCGATAGCCTTCGCTGTTCCAGTAGGCAATCGCCTCGGTGAGCCGCGTCTGCCACTGCTCCACGTGCTGCGCCACCGCCGAGGCGATGTCCGTGAGGAAACTCTGAAACTCGCCGCTCGGCCGTGGTCGCGCCGGCTGCACCTGCTGCTCGGCGAGGTCGCCGAGAATCGTCAGGACGGCCTCGGGCTCGATCTGTTCGCCGCCGAGCGTCTGGAACGCGATCAGGCGGTTGAGCGCACCCTGCAGCTCGCGCACGTTCTTGAATTCGAGCCGCCCCACTTCGTCGACGACGCCGGCGCGAAAGCGAACGCCGCGCTCTTCGCATTTCGCTCGGAGAATGGCCATGCGCGTTTCGTAATCCGGCGCGCTGATGTCGACGATCAGGCCGCCGGCGAGCCGCGTCAGCAGACGTGCGTCGACATCTGCGATCTCGGACGGCGGGCGGTCGCTCGTCATCACGATCTGACGGCCGTCGGCGGTGAGCGCGTTGAAGATGCGCAGCAGCTCCGACTGCGTTTCGCGATGGCCGGTGAGGAACTGCATGTCGTCGATCAGCAGCACGCCAACCTGCAGGTAGCGCTCCTTGAACTTCTCGCTCTCGCCGGCGGCGATCGCCGCGTGCAGCTCCTCGACGAAATCGTCGAGCGTCACGAAATCGACGACGAGTCCCTTGTGCTTGACCATCACCTGATTGCCGATCGCGCTCATCAGGTGCGTTTTCCCCAGGCCGGAGCTGCTGTACATGAACAGCGGGTTGTACACGGTGCCCGGCGCTTCGGCGACCGCATGCGCCGCGGCGACGGCCAGGCGGTTGGCCGAGCCGACGACGAAGTTGTCGAACCGGAGTCGCGTTTCGACGTGCATGGCTCAGCGCACCGCCGCCGCGCTCGGCGCCGCGCCCGCGCTCAGCCGCTTGAGCACGAGCTCCGAGATCGCGCGCAGGGTCTCGAACACGCCTGGACCATGCAGCGCATCGGCCGAGAATTCGGGAACGCCGCGGAAGTTGAGCGCCTCCGACAATTCGTGGGCGCTGAGAATCAGATCCTGCGGCAGGTCCTGCTTGTTGTACTGGATCACGAGCGGCACGGTGCGAGCATCGACGCCCTGCTCGGCGAGATTGGCGTGCAGGTCCTGGAAGCTCTCGATGTTCTCCTCGAGTTGGCGCGCCTGGCTGTCGGCCACGAACACGACGCCGTCGGTTCCCTGCAGCACGAGCTTGCGCGTCGTCTGGTAATACACCTGGCCCGGCACGGTGTAGAGCTGGAACTTCGTAGTGAAGCCGGAGATCGTGCCGAGGTCGAGCGGCAGAAAATCGAAGAACAGCGTGCGATCCGTCTGGGTGGCGAGCGACACCATCTTCCCTCGCCGGTCCTCCGGCACCTGCCCGTAGATGTAATGCAAGTTCGTCGTCTTTCCGGACCGACCAGGTCCGTAGTAGACGATCTTGCACGTAATCTCGCGGGTGGCGTAGTTGACGAGGGACACTTTATGAGAGAGGAGAGTGGAGAGAGGAGAGAGGAGAGAGAGTCATGAGAAGTGAGTAGTGAGCGAGAGGGTTGTATCCTCTCCCCTCTATCCTCTCTCCTCTCGCCCAAACATCGCGGCGAGATTCGCGTTCAGATCGCGCTCGAAATCCAGACCGAGCGCCGGTGCGCGAAGACTGGCCAGCGGCGGCGCCGCCGCGGCGAGCTCGCGGCATAACTCTTCGAAATACATCTGGACGAGCCCGAGTGAGCTCTCCTGATCGAAGACGGTGAGACAAATGTAGGCCCCACGCGCGGTCTCGGTCACAGCGAGGTGAAACTGTTGCTCGACGCCGGCGTGGTGCAGCGCCCGGAACGGGCGTCCATCGAGCTGGCGTCCAAGCTCGCCCGCCGTCGCGTGGACTGCCGCCGCCAGCGCGCACGCCGTCATCACGTCCACCGCGCGCGTGAATCCCGCCTGGGCCACGACCTGCCCGGACGGATGCAGCAGCAGCGCGATGCGCGCCCGGGCGTCATCGACGTACCGGCGCAGCGGCGCTTCGATCCACGGTTCGACGGACGCGATGATCATGCGAGCGACTCCAGTGCCTTGAGCAGTTCCACGCGTATCAATCCCACGTTGGCCGACGCATCGGAGACGACGACAATCACGAGATCACTGCGGCCGCCGACCGCGCAGATGCGTCCACGCTCGGCGTCCAGTTGCAGAAAGGCGACGGCGCCGAGGTGGGCTGCCCCCGCCGACAACCGCGCCTTGCGGTACATCGACGCGGCCAGCGCCGCCACGCGTGCGCCGTCCTGGCCGAACCGGAGATTGGAATCGACCACCAGTCCGTCGCTCTCAGAGACGATCAAGCTCGCCCGCACGCCACGCTGGCGGGTCAATGTTTCGAGTACGGTCCCGAATGGCGCGCTCACCGGCCGCCTCCGTCGCTCAACCAGCCCGCGGCCCGCTCGGCGCACCGGTCCAGCAGCCGCCGAAGCAGGCCGAGTGGCGTGGCCCGCGAGGCGGCGACGACGAGCAGGCTGCTGTCCGTGGCCGGCGCCATCGCGATGACCGCGGCGTTCGTCTCGAACACGATCGAGCGCCAGTCTCCCAGGTCGAGATGCCGGGTGGACCGCACGACTTCGTCCGAGATGCCGCTCAGCTGCGCGCCGATCTCCTGCGCCACATCGTGGCCCGTCGAGTCGAGGTACAATCCAGCGAGCACGTAGCCATTTCCGTCGAGCAGCATCGCGGTCTGTCCTTCGTCGATCAACAGATCGGCGAACAAGCGGTGCGCGTCGGACAACGGCACGCCTTCGACTTCGGCGATCGGCACACCGCCCGACGAACGCCGCACGGCCTCGAGTGCGGCGGTCACGTCCGCACCTCCGCCCACTTCGGCGGCCTGGCTCAGATACCGCTCCGCGTCGTCGAATCGCTGCTGCTGGAAATGCACGTACCCGAGTCCCTTCATGGCGCCGACGTGCTCCGGCTGCAGCATGAGCACCGTCTCCCATGCGGCAACGGCGCGATCGAAATCACGTTGATCCACGGCGATCCGCGCGACCAGATCGTGCGCATCGACGTGCTTCACGTGCCGCTCGACGCCGCGCAGCGCAATCTTGAGTGCGACCCCGAGCTGTCCCTGGCGACGAAGCGCCTCGGCGAGCTGCAGGAAGACGAGACTCGACGGATCACGCGCGAGCTCGTCGCTCCAGCGGTGGATGTCGTCACTCATTGACGTGCGCCTCGATCGCGTGCTGCAGACGAATCGTCGCCTCGAGCGCCTCGCGCGCTCGCGCGGCGGCTCCATCGTGCGGTGCCAGCCGGAGGAACGCCTCCCATCCCGCGCGCGCGGACACGAGATCGCCATGGCGAGCCGCGGCGAATGCGAGATCGAGATGCGCGCGCGGCGTGAGCGGTTGCGGTTGTGCCGTGGGCGGCGGCGGCGCCGGATGCACGCTGATGATGCCGGTCGTCGCCAGACCGTAGGCGATCTTCGCGGTCTCGAACTCGTCGCGCGACAGCGCCGTCGCGATCGCGCGCAGGTCGCGATCGCCGTCGATCATCGTCAACACCTGCCATTCGTGCGGCAACAGATCGAGCATCGCCCCGTCGCGATCCGCTTCCACCGGCGCGAGCTCGGGAATCACGGTGACGTCGGGGATCAGATCCGCGATGCGAGACCATTCGTCGATGCGCCGGGCGCCCTCCATGAGCAGCGATTCGGTCGAGACGGCGATGCGCGAATCGCGCGGGAGCTCCGCGCGCTCGCGTTCCTCGAACGAAAAGAATCCCTCGCGCCACGACATGAGCTCGAATACCACGCTCTCGAGCTGCAAGCGCAGCTGACGCTCGAGCTCGCGCGTGGTGATCGCACCGATTTCGACGAGCAGATCGACGATGTGGTGCGATGCACGCCCGTTCGTCTGTCGGGCGCGCGCCTCCTCGATGTCGGCCTCGCTCACGCGGCCGGCCTGCAGCAGGACGGCCTCGATCGGCATCATCTTGCTGCGAATCGCAGCCTGGACGACGCTGCCGCTGTCGAAGAACACGACGCCCTCGTCCTCGCGGAGCTTGGATGAGACGCGCAGCAGCCCCGTCTTCCGGCTCAGATCGAGCAGCTGGAAGACGTCGTGGATGCCAAGCTCGCGAAGCGGGCCTTCGATCGCCATGCGTCAGCTCTTCTCCCGTGCGCCGAGGATGCGCTGTAGATCTCCGGCCGTACGGATCTCGCGCCGGGCGCGGTGCGCGTAGTCCGTCGTCGGGCCAAGCTCGATCACTTTCCGCCAGCGTTCGATTGCGTCGCGGAAGCGGTGCTGTTCGGCCAATACCATGCCTTCGTGAAACAGTGCGCCGACGTGCGCCGGGTCGAAGCGCAGGACGCGCGCAAACGCGTGAATCGCGTCGCGCTTTCTGCCGACGGCCAGCAATGCCTCGCCGAGCGCGAGCAAGGCGTCGAAGTGATACGGATCTCGTTGCAGCAATTCGACGAGCAGCGAGATGGCTTCGGCTGGACGTCCCAGGCGGCGGCGCAGCGTCGCCAGCTCCAGCGTCGCTTCGCCGTACGTCGGCACGGCGTCGAGCGCCGCTACCAACTCGTGTTCGGCGTCGGCGTTCTGGCCTTTCGCCTGGAGCAGCACGGCGAGCTGGAACCGCACGACCGCGAAATCGTGGTCGAGCTGCAGCGCGTGACGATACGCCGCGATCGCGCCCTCGTTGTCGCCGAGTGAGCGAGCAATGTCGCCGATCTTCTGCTGAATGTCGGCCCGCATCGGAGCGGCACGGCGTGCGGCATCCAGCGCGGCGAGCGCGCCCGCCGGATCGCCGCCCTCGGCGCACGTCGTCGCTGCGAGCATGAGCGCGTCGACGTCGTTCGGCGATTTCTTGACGAGCCGCTGCGCAATCGGCCGGGCCTCGCCCGCCCGACCGAGCCGCACCAGCGACCACGCTTCGCCCATGAGCGCACTGTGCAGCTCGGGATCCAGACGCAGCGCGTCGCGATACCGATCGAGCGCTTCGCCGTACAGTCCCTGCCGCGCAAACACGTCGCCGTGCAGCGACAGACCTTCGGCGCGCGCGTTGCCGCGCGCCATCGCGCGCGTGATCTCGGCCGATGCGCGGTCGTACAGTCCCTTCGATAGGTAATCCGTTGCCATGGCGAATGGCGACGAATCCGTGGACTTCGCCGCGCCGACCGCCGGCATCGACAGCACCGGCGTGAGCTGCGTGAACAGCGTATCGAGCGACTTCGGATCGAAGTTGAAATCGGCGATCGACGTGTCGGCCGCGCGCTCGCCGCCGAGGTCGGGCTGGATGGAGAGATCCGGATCCTCGTACTCGACGTCCATTGCCAGCTCGAACTTCTGCGCCACGTAGTACGGATCCAGCTCGAGGGCGCGCTTGGTCTCGCGCAACGCGCCCTCGAAGTCGCCGAGGTTGGACAGCGTGAAGCTCATGTTGTAGTGCGCTTCGGCGAAGTCCGGCTTCGACTGAATGGATCGTGCGAAGGCATTCCTTGCATCGTCGTACTTTCGCAGCTCGCTCAACACCAGGCCGACACCGTTCCACGCGACCGGGTGTTCCGGCTGCGTGGCAAGCACCTGTCGGAACGCGTCGAGCGCCGGCGGAAACAGTTTTCGCCGGCTGAGCAGCAGCGCGAGATTGAGTCGCGCCTTGACGAACCCGCCCTCCGTTTCGAGCGCGGCCCGAAAAGCCGCGATCGCCTCATCGGATGCGCCACGATGATAGAGCGCGACGCCGAGGTTGTTGTGGGCGATCGCGTACGCCGGCTCGATCTCCAGCGCGTGGCGGTAGCTCGCCTCCGCGTCCGGCAGCCGGCCGTCCTGATGCAGCGCGACGCCGCGCTCGCTCCACAGCTTGGGGCTCGTGGGCTGGCGTTGCAGCAGATCGTCGTACAGCGGCAGCGCTTCCTTGGGGTGGTGCATCAGCAGCTGCACCTCGGCCATGGCCTGGAGCACGAGATCGCGCTCCTCGCCGCGGTCGAGTGCGACGCTGTACTCGCGCATGGCTTCCGCGTAGTACCCTTTGCTGCGGAACGCGAGCCCGAGGTTGTAGTGGGCGAGCTGGCCTTCGCCGGAGACCTGCAATTCGCGCCGCGTTTCCGGCACGGTCGCCATGTCCGGCCGGCTGACGCGCTGCGGGTCGATGGCGAGATTGGCGTGCGCGCGCGACAGCGCCGGATTCAACTTGATTGCGCGTCGCGTGACCTCGCGCGCGTCTTCGTGACGCCCGATGTCGCCGAGCACGAAGCCCATCAGGTACAGCGCGTCGTGGTTCTCGGGATTGAGCTCGATCGCCTGTTCGAGCGCGCGCAACGCCTCGTCGTTCAGTCCGCGATGATAGAGGACCTCGCCGAGCGTGAACTGGAGCAGCGAGCTGTCGGGATCCAGCCGCAGCGCGCGCTCGAGACAGTCCTGCGCCCGCTCGATGTCGCCTGACTGCTTTTCGGCGAGCGCGAGCTGCAGCAGCGCACCGACATCGTTCGGGTTGAACTGAAGCAGCGCGGTGAAGGCCTCGACCGCCTCGTCCTGATGGCCGAGCAGCGAGAAGGTCCGGCCGAGCTCCCAGCGCGCATCCCGGTCGTCCGGCTTGAGGCGCAGCCGCTCTTTGAGCTCTGGAATTCTGGTGTCGTAATAGCCGGTGTTGAAGTAGGCAATCTCGAGGTTGCGCTGCGACACCTCCATCTTCGGGTCGAGCTCGAGCGCCTTCATGAAGGCGGCGACGGCGTCCTCGTACAGGCCCTTGTTGAAGTACAGCACGCCGAGATTGTTGTGCGCCCCGGCGTCCGACGGATCGATCCGCCGGGAAAAGGAACGGAGAACCTCCCGATCACGCTCGGAGGTGAGGACGGCGCTCACGCGAGGTGCACGGCCTCGAGAATTGCCTGGAGCGACTCCGCATCGGGCAGCAGGAGAAAGAATCCGCGCAGCCGCTCGCCGCCGTCGTTGACGAGAAAGTCGCTCTCGACGCAGAACACGTAATCCTTGTCGGTGCCGAACTGCAGGTACGCCGTCGTCAGCACCGCGGCCGACATGTCGACCGCGAGTCCCGGCGGCGACGGCAGCAGCATCATGCCCATGAAATCGCTCAGCGCGTTCATGTACGCGGAGCTGAGAATGTTGCCGGCCTCCTTGATGGCCGAGCGTTCCATGTCGCCGAAGTCCGCGGATGGATGGTCGCGCCGGAGGAGCAGCTGCGCGAGCCGGATCGCCGTGCGCTGCGGGAACACGAGCAGCGTGCGGCCGGACAGATCGCCCTGCATGTGCATCAGCACCGCGGCCACTATCTCGTCCGGGGCCGCGAGCGCCGGCGGGACCTCTTCCAGGCGCGCGACGCTGATCGTCGGGACGGTGATCATGATCGTTTCACCGATCATCTGCGAGAGCGCGGTGGCCGCATGGCCTGCGCCGATGTTGGCTACTTCGCGCAGCGCATCGAGCTGCTTCGTGGAGAGGCCGCGGAGGTCGTTCATGAGGATTCTCAGAGGAGACTGCTGACGTCGACGATGAGCGACGGGCGTCCGTCGCCGAGCAGCGTCGCGCCGCCGAAGAACGGCAGCCCGTCGCGCACCGCATCGTACTGCTTCACCACGATCTCGTCCTGTCCGGTGAGCTCGTCGATCACCAGCGCCGCGCGCCGGTCGCCCACGTCGATCACCACCACCTGCTCGAGCGCCGCATCCGGCGCATTCGCCTCGCCGGCGAACGCCGGCAGTCCGACCAGCGACCGCAATCGCAGCAGCGGCAATACGTCCTCGCGAGCGAGCAGCACTTCCCGTCCCTTGATCGTGCGCACCGTCTCCGGCGCCAGCTCGACCGTTTCCGCCACGTGCGCCAGTGGAATCGCGTACGTCTCGTCGGCCACGCGCGCCAGCAGCGCGCGCACGATCGCGAGCGTGAGCGGCAATCGCAGCACCATCGTCGTGCCCTGCCCCGGCACCGACCGGATGTCCATCGCGCCGCCGAGCGAGCGCACGCGCGTGTACACCGCGTCCACGCCCACACCGCGGCCCGACAGGTTCGTCACGCTTTCGGCCGTCGAGAAGCCCGGCCGTGCGAGCAGCCGTAGCAGCTCGTCCTCGGTGAGGTCGGGCTTCGTCTCGTCGACCAGGCCGTCTGCCTTCGCGCGCGCCAGCACGCGCTCGCGATCGATGCCCTTGCCGTCGTCGCTCACCTTGATCACGACGGCGGAGCGGTCGCGCGCCGCGCTCAGCACTATTCGGCCGGACGCCGGCTTGCCGGCGCGCTCGCGCGCCTCGGGTCGCTCGATGCCATGGTCGACCGCGTTCCGCAGCAGGTGCACCAGCGCGTCGGCGATCTCGTCGAGCATCGAGCGATCCAGCTCGATGTCGCTGCCCTCGATCACGAAGTCGACCTGTTTGCCGACCGCGCGCGCCGCGTCGCGCACCACCCGCGGAAACCGATCGAACACCTGCGAGGCCGGCACCATGCGGCTGGCGGTAATCTCGTCGCGCAACTCGGTGATGAGCCGCGACGAGCTGGCCACCGTCTCCTCGAGGGCCGGGCTTCCCAGCTCGGACGCGAGCTGGGTCAAACGGCCGCGCGCGACCACCAGCTCCCCGATCAGATTCATCAGATTGTCCAGACGCTTGACGTCGATGCGCACGTTTCGACGGCCAGCGCCAGCGCGCGCATCCGGAACGGCGGCATCGGCCGGCGGCGTCGACGACATGCGCGAGCCTTCGCGCGATGTGGCGACGACCGCGTCCATCGCCGGCGGCGTGCGCTCCGCCACCACCTGCACATCCGCGACATCGCCCGCGCCGCGAATGACCTGCTCGATTTCCGTGGTGTCCGCCGCACTGACCAGTCGCAGCGCGAAGGTGTCGTCGAAGCTCTCCGCCTGAAGCGCGTCGAGCGGCGGATCCGAGGCCGTGACCTGACCAATCGCGCCAAGCGCCTGAACGACGATGTACGCCCGCACGCCGCGGAGGGGCGTGTTTGGACGGAGGCGGATGCGCACCAGCCGTCCCGGCGCATCGAGGTTTGCACCCGCGAGTGAGCCTGATGTCGGCTGCGCATCCGGCGTCCGCGCGGTCAGCACGCGCAAGCGCGCCAGCAGCTCCTCGGCGCCCGGATCGGCTTGCTCACCGGCGACGGCGGCTTCCGCGCACCGCTCGAGCACGTCGGCCGCGCGAAACAACAGGTCGATCAGTCCGCCGTCGATCGCGAGCTCCTGGCGCCGCACGCCGTCGAGCGCCGTTTCCAGCTCGTGGGCAAGCTCTGCGACGACGGTATAGCCCATCGTGCCGGCCATGCCCTTGATCGTGTGCACCGCGCGAAAGATCGCGCCGACGGCACCCGGCGCGCCGGCGCTCGTCGCGTCGCGCTCCAGCTCGAGCAACGCGCGATTCACCGCCGCGATGTGCTCGCGACTTTCGGTGAGGAAGAGCTCCGCGTACTGGCGGCTGTCCATGGCGGCGGCTCGCGGACCTCGAGTTATCCGAGCACGCGCTGCACGGCCTCGAGCACGCGGCTGGGCTGGAACGGCTTGACGACGAAGTCCTTGGCTCCCGCCTGGATCGCTTCGACGACGAGCGCCTGCTGCCCCATCGCGCTGCACATGAGGATTTTCGCATTGGGGTCGAGCTTGCAGATCTCGCGCACCGCGTCGATGCCGCCCATGTCCGGCATCACGATGTCCATCGTCACGAGATCGGGTCGCAGGCGCTGATACTGTTCGACCGCCTGGACGCCGGTTTCCGCCTCGCCCACGATCTCGAAGCCCGCCTGGGTGAGGATGTCGCCGACCATCGTCCGCATGAAGATGGCATCGTCACAGATGAGAACCGAATGACTCACGAAATTCCTCGCTTAAGAGAGCAGGACCTGCGCAATGAGTGCGTCGAGATCGAGCACGACGACTGGCGCGCCTCCGAGCGACGCCAGGCCGCGAACGATGGCGCCGCCCGCTTCCGCGCCAATCGATTCGTCGATCTCGAGCGGCCGCACGTCGGCTACGCTGTCGACGATCAAGCCGACCAGCCGGTCGCGCCGGCGTACGAGCAGAATGGACCCGGTGCGCGTCGGCGCCCGACTGGAATCCAGCCGGACGCCGAGATCGATGACGGTGACGATCGTTCCACGAACGTTGATCAACCCGCGCACGTAGGCGGCCGCCCCCGGCAGGCGGGTGGATTCGCGCAGTGGCAGGATCTCCCGGGCATCACGAACGTCGCAGCCGTACAGCGTCGTCCCCACGCGAAACAGCAGCGTGGGGAGCGTCAACAACTCAGGCGTCGACTCGGTAGAAGCCAAAGAGCTCGAGAGGGTTGGTGTCGGCGAGCGGAACATCGGGACCGGCAGCCGCGACGAGCGTGTGGTGCAGCTCTTCCGGCAACGGCGACCGCAGATCGATCAGCTCCCCGGAAGCCGGGTGGCGAAAGATCAGCCATGCCGCGTGCAGGAAATGCCGACGCGGTGGAAGTCCCATCAGCTTGCGCGCGCCGCCACCGCCATACGTGTCGTCGCCGACGACCGGATGTCCGATCGAGGCGAGGTGCACGCGAATCTGATGCGTGCGTCCGGTGAACAGGTGCGCACGAAGCAGATCGGCGGAGTCGAAGCGAGCAAGCCGGGTGAGATCAGTCCGCGCCGGCCGTCCGGTACTGACGACTGCCATGCGCTTTCGGTCTCGCGGATCGCGGGCGATGGGCCGCTCGATCGTGATCCGGTCTTCGGTCAGATGTCCCCAGGACAAAGCGGCGTAGCGCCGCACGATCTGCCTGGCCTGAAGCGCCGCGCCGAGCACGCGGTGAGCCCGATCGGTTTTCGCGACGAGCAGGAGTCCCGACGTCTCCTTGTCCAGCCGGTGCACGATGCCCTCGCGCCCCGCTTCGTCGGACGGCGCCAGCGGCCCGCCGCGGCCCTTGAGCGCGTTCGCCAGGGTACCCGACCAGTTCCCGGGCGCGGGGTGCACCACCATTCCGGCGGCCTTGTCGACGACGAGAACCTCGTCGTCCTCGTACACGATCGACAGCGGAATGTCCTCGCCGTGTACTTCGCGCCCTGGCGGCGGCGGAACGTCGATGGCGATCGTTTCGCCGGCGCGCGCCTTGTAGCTGGCGCGCTCGCGCCGTCCGTCGACGAGCACGTGGCCCTGCGCGATCAGCGTTGCCGCGTGGTTTCTCGACAGCTCGAGCTGGGACGCCACGAAGACGTCCAGCCGGGGTGCATCATCCGGAGCGGTGAGCTGGAACTCGCCCGATGGCATCAGGAATGTTCGTGCGCCTGCTCGTCTCGAGCTGCCACCGCGACGCGGTCCCGATCTTCGCGCCAGAGCACCCAGGCGAGCAGGATGGCGCCGACCGTCACGGCCGAATCCGCGACGTTGAACGTCCAGAAGCGCACGTTCCCGACGCCGATGTCGATGAAGTCCACCACCCCGCGCGCGCCTTGAAAGCGGTCGAGCAGATTGCCGGCCGCGCCGCCCCAGGCCAGTCCGAGTGCGAGCGCCCGCAGCCGGTCGCTCGCCGGCCCGCTCCGATACAGCCACCAGAGCACGACAAGCGCGATGACGGCGAACGCCCCGAAAATGACTCGCGAGTATTCGCCGAGGTACATGCTGAACGCCGCTCCCGGGTTGAAGGCGAGCGTGAACCGCACGACGTTGCCGATCACCCGGTGCGGCAGCTCCGGCATCAGCTTGTTGACGGCGATCGATTTGGTGATCGCGTCGACCACGACGACGATCGCGGCCGCGCTCCAGAAGACGCGGCCGTTCCCGCGAGACGTGCGCATTGCGGCGGGCCTTACGAGAGCTCGCGCGAGTCGGCGGTCACCGTGCTCGATGCGGCGATCGACGACGGCGCGCTCTCGGGTACGCGCGCGGTCCGCGTGTCCTCGTCCCACAGCACCCACGCCAACAGCACGGCGCCGATGCTCACCGCCATGTCGGCGACGTTGAACGTGGGCCAGCGAGAGTCGCCGAAGCCGATGTCGATGAAATCGACGACGCCGAACGGGCTGCGGATGCGGTCGACGAGATTGCCCACCGCGCCGCCGCACACGAGCGCGAGCGACAACGTCCGCAACACATCGCCCGGCCGGGTCGATGCGTACAGCCAGCCGAGAATCACGAGCGCCACGACCGTGAGCGCCATGAAGATCCAGCGCGAGTGATCGCCCACGTGCAGGCCGAACGCCGCGCCGGTGTTGTGGACGAGCGTGAATCGCACCCACTCGCCATACATCTCGTGGGGAAAGCGCTCCGGCAGCAGCCGGAGCGCGGCGAGATTCTTCGTCCAGTAATCGACCGCGGCAACGAGAACGACGATCGGCCAGAAGAGCCTTCCGTTACTTCTTTGCATCTTCCTCACGCTGCTTGCAGTCGATGCAGTAGCGGGCATGGGGCAGCGCGTCGAGGCGCTCGAACGCGATGTCGTTTCCGCACTGGTGGCATTTGCCGAACGTTTCGGGCGAACGATAGAGGCGGCGCAGCGCCTCGTCGATGTGCCAGAGGAACCGGCCCTCCTGGCTGGCGAACAGGAATGCCTTTTCCCGTTCCATGGCGTCGGTGCCCTGATCCGCCATGTGAAATGAGTAACTGCTCAAGTCCCCGTCCGCCGACTGCGGGGTCGCACCGAACGCTTCGTCGGCGCGCCCCAACTCCTTGAGCACGCGGCGCCGTTCCTCGATCAGCCGCTTCTCGAAATGCTGCAGCGACTTCTTGGGCATGGCCTTCGGCTTCTTGACTGCGTTGGTCGTCGTCGGCATTGCTACTGTATCCTGGTGATGGCCACGTGGGCCGTGATCCCGTCGAGTTCGATGGCCTGGCTGCCCTGCATTCGTGCGTCGCCGTCGCTCGCCAACACGAGCTCGGCCGCCAACACTTCCTCCGCGATCCAGGCGCCATGCGCCTGCACGATCGCATGCACCTCGTCGGCCCCGCCGACGATCAACACGATCCGGTCGCTGACCGCGAACCCGGACTCCTTTCGCATACGTTGTACCCGGCTGATGAGCTCCCGAGCCCGGCCTTCCCGCTCGAGCTCCGGTGTGATCGCCGGATCGATCGCCACGAAATACCCGCCATCCTCCTGAACGGCCAGTCGTCCCGCCGAACGACGAACGATCGTCAAATCGTCCGGGCCCAGGACGTGTGATTCCCCCCCAACGGTAACGGCGAGCGGCTCGCCGTGCAGAAACCCGCGCAAATGCTCGCTGGTAAATGCCCCGACCGCCTGCGCCGCGAGCGGCGTGCTCTTGCCGAACTTCTTACCCAGCGAACGAAAATTTGGTTTCGCCTCGAGCGTGACCAGCGCGTCGCCCGACGAGGCGAAGCTGACCTCCTTCACGTTGAGCTCCATCTGGAGCAGCGGCACGAGCGACGCCAGCACGGTCTCGTCCACGTGCGGCGCGACGCACACGAGACGCGACAGCGGCTGCCGAACCTTGATCCCGACCTCCTCGCGCACGGCGCGGCCAAGCCGCGCCAACGTGCGGATCGCCTGCATGGCCGCATCGAGTCCGGCATCGCCACGCTCGCGCATGGGATCGATGTACGGAGCCAGATGCACCGACTCGCCCGTGAGCTCGCGGTGGACCCAGTCGCTCACGAACGGCGCGATGGGGGCGAGCAGGCGGCATACGGCCACCAGCACCTCGTGCAGCGTGGCGAACGCCGCGCGATTGTCGTCGCCGTCCACGTCGTAGAACCGCGACCGATTGAGCCGCACGTACCAGTTCGCCAGATCGTCGTCGACGAATTCGATGATCGCGCGCGCCGCCGTGGTCGCGTCGTACGCGCCGAGCGATTCGTCGACCGTGCGCTCGAGCAGCGCAACGCGGCTGAGCATCCAGCGGTCGATCACCGGCCGTTCCGCGGGCGCCGGATCGTCGGCCGACGGCGACCAGCCGAAGTTCGCGTACTGCGCGAAGATGCCTGTATAGATGTTCTTGAACGTCCGCAGAAAGCGCCCCGCCTGCTCGGCGAGCACGCGCTCGTCGAATGCACGCGGCACCCAGACATTGCTGGAGGCCATGAAGAACAGCCGCACGGCGTCCACGCCATGCCGGCTGATCACCGCCCATGGATCGACGATGTTGCCGCGGCTCTTCGACATCTTGAGCCCGTTCTCGTCGAGCACCTGATCGTTCACCACCACGGCGCGATACGGCGCCGCAATGCCGTGGCCGGCGTTGTTCGGCAGCGCATCGCCGACCGCCGTGGCGATCGCCAGCAGCGAGTAGAACCAGCCGCGCGTCTGGTCGACGCCTTCGGCGATGAAATCGGCCGGATACTGCGCCGACACGCGATCACGATTCTCGAATGGATAGTGCCACTGCGCGAATGGCATCGAGCCGGAGTCGAACCAGGTGTCGATGACTTCCGGCGTGCGGCGCATCGTGCCGCCGCACCCGGGCACGCGGCAGCCCCACGTATAGGCGTCGATGCCCGGCCGGTGCGGATCGAAGTCG
Organism: Gemmatimonadaceae bacterium; assembly: GCA_025928185.1. Taxonomy (GTDB): domain Bacteria; phylum Gemmatimonadota; class Gemmatimonadetes; order Gemmatimonadales; family Gemmatimonadaceae; genus JAQBQB01. The sequence continues at coordinate 4,148 of JAICKA010000003.1, read as the reverse complement.
CGCGGCAGCGGCTGTCCCGTCCGTTCGGCGAGCGCGGCGTAGCTGCCGATGCATTCGACGTGCGCACTGTCGGCGTCGCAAATCCACACGGGCAAGGGCGAGCCCCAGTACCGGTCGCGCGAGATCGCCCAGTCGATGTTGTTCTCGAGCCACTCGCCAAAGCGACCGGCGCCGGTCGCCGGCGGATGCCAATCGACCCGCGCGTTGCGCGCCAGCATCGCGTCGCGCACGGCGGTGGTGCGCACGAACCACGACGTGCGCGCGTAGTAGATCAGCGGCGTACCGCACCGCCAGCAGTGCGGATACGAGTGCGTGATGCGCAACGACTTCCACAACACGCCCCGCCGCTTGAGCTCCTCGATGAGCAGCGCGTCGGCGTCCTTGACGAACAACCCCCCGACCACCGGCAGCGACGCCGGAAATTCACCGCGCGTGTCCACCGGCTGCAGGAATGCAAGGCCGTGCCGCTTGCCGGCCGCGTAGTCGTCCGCGCCGAACGCCGGCGCCATGTGGACGACACCGCTCCCGTCCTCCGCGGAGACGAATTCCTCGCCGACGATCACCTCGTGCTCGGCGCCTTCCGGATACGGCAGCCAGTCGAACGGACGCCGGTAGCGGAGGCCGACCAGCTCGGCGCCGCGCATGGTACGCACGTGCTGCCAGCGATTGTCGTAATCGTCGCCGAGCACGGCGTGGACGCGTGAGGACGCGAGAATGAGCGTCCTCTGATCCTTGTCCTTCTCCCGGCGCACGAGCTCGACGTACTCGAGATCCGGATGCACCGCCAGCGCCACGTTCGATACGAGCGTCCACGGCGTGGTGGTCCAGACGAGGATGCGTCGCGCGCGATAAGAGGATGGTGGAGAAAGAACAGCCCCTGCCGGCGTCTCCCCTCTCCTCTCGTCACTATCCTCCAACTCCAACGCCACGTACACGCTCGGATCCTCGACGTCCTCGTAGCCTTGCGCCAACTCGTGGCTCGACAGCGCCGTGCCGCAGCGCGAGCAATACGGCAGGATCTTGTGCCCGCGGTACAGCAGCCCCTTGTCGAACATCGTGTGGAGCGCCCACCACACGCTCTCCACGTAATCGTTGCTGTACGTGACGTACGGATGCTCGTAGTCCAGCCAGTAGCCGATCCGCGCGCTCAAGCGCTCCCAGTCGGCGCGATAGGTGAACACGCTGTCGCGGCACCGCCGGTTGAACTCCGCCACACCGAGCGCCTCGATCTGCTGCTTGCCGCTGATGCCGAGCTGCTTCTCCACCTCGATCTCGACCGGCAGGCCGTGCGTATCCCACCCGGCCTTCCGCGCCACGCGAAAACCCTTCATGGCCCGATGCCGGCAGAAGAGATCCTTGATCGTGCGCGCGAACACGTGGTGAATGCCTGGCCGGCCGTTGGCGGTCGGCGGACCTTCAAAGAACACGAATGGCGGCGCGCCCTCGCGCGCCGCGAGCGTCTGCTCGAACAGCCGCTCCTCCTCCCATCGAGCGAGCAGCTCCAGCTCCATGTCGTCGGCGGGCCGATCGGGCGGCAGCGGGCGATAGCGTGTCATGCTCGGCGCCGTCATAGCCGTTCCAGCACGCCGCGAACCAGACGCGTCAGCATCGGCTCCGTGCGATTCGCCACCGCGATCACGCGCTCCACCGTGAGCGGCTCCAGGGCATCCGGCAGACACATGTCCGTGATGATCGACAGTCCGAGCACGCGCATGCCCGCGTGCACGGCCACGAGAACCTCCGGCACGGTCGACATGCCCACGACGTCGGCGCCGATCGTCCGCAGAAAGCGATACTCGGCGCGCGTTTCGAGATTCGGTCCGGTAACGCAGGCGTACACGCCCTCGCGCAGCGGAATGCCTTCGTGCAGCGCGAGCTCGCGCGCCACCGCTCGCAGCTCCGCGTCGTACGGCGCCGAGAGATCGGGAAAGCGCGGACCCAGCCGATCATCGTTCGGTCCGATCAGCGGGCTGTCGCCGAGCAGGTTGAGATGATCGGCCATCAGCATCAGGTCGCCCGGCGCCCAGAACGGGTTCACCGTACCGCACGCGTTCGACACGATCAGCGTGCGCGCCCCGAGCGAACGCATCACGCGCACCGGAAAGGTCACCTGCTGCAGGGTGTAACCCTCGTAGCGGTGAAAGCGGCCCCGCATCGCCACGACGTGCTTGCCGCCGAGCGTGCCGCATAACAATCGGCCCGCATGCGACTCGACTGTCGACAGCGGAAAACCGGGAATGTCCGCATAGTCGATCGTCGTCGCGGCGTCGATCTCCTTCGCGAGCTCTCCGAGGCCCGTTCCGAGAATGATCGCGGCGTCCGGACGTGCGCCGAAACGGGCGCGAATCACGTCGGCGGCGCGCGCCGCAGCTTCCGCCGTGTGCAACGGAGGCATCGCCTCCGCGGCGCGAGGCGACGCGGACGGCACGGTTGAAGTTCCCGAGCTCATTCCTTGAGCAGCGATCCGAGCCACGCCGGCGATCCGTCCGGCTCGGTGCGCGCATTCTCCGCCGACGGCGGCGGCGCAATCTGTTCGGCGGCCGAAATCTCCGCCAATTGCCGTTCGACCATCGTGCGGATTTGAGACAGATACGCGCGGCGAGCCCGATCGAGACTCGCCAGCTGGTCCTCCATGCGGCGGATCTCCGCCCGCGCGTCCTCGATCATGCGCTCGGCGTCGGCGCGCGCCTCCCGCAGTATGAGCTGCGCTTCCTTCTCGACCTGTTCGCGAATTTCGCCGCGCAGCTGCTGCGCCGACACGAGCGCTTCGTTGATCGCCTTGTCGCGCTCGCGAAACGCGCGCAGCTGCTCGTGAAAGCCGCGGGCCTTTGCGTCGAGCTCCTGATTCAATCGTGCGAGCCGCTCGAGCTCCTCGGCCACCTGCTCGCGAAACTGATCGACGCGCTCCGGATCGTAGCCGCGCAACGCGCGTCCGAAGTCGTAGCGCCGAACATCGAGGGGCGTGAGATGAAAGGTCTCGTCGATCATGCGGGTCTCGCTCCGAAGAGAATCGTTCCGAGCCGGACGAAGGTCGCCCCTTCCTCCACCGCGATCTCGTAGTCGTTCGACATGCCCATCGACAGCTCCGTTGCCTCGTGCCCCGCCGCGATCAGCACGTCACGCGCGGCGCGCGCCCCGGCGAACACCGACCGCAGCGTGCGCTCGTCCGCGTCGAGCGGCGCGATGGTCATGACGCCGCGTACACGAATCGAGTCGAGCGCCTTCAGTCGTTCCGCCTCGCCGCGCCAGTCCGGTTCAGCGAATCCGCCCTTGCTCTCCTCTCCTGCCACGTTCACCTGCAGCAGCGCGTCGACGGTGCGATCTGCCGCGCGTCCCATCTCGTTGACCGCGTCGGCCAACCGGCTGCTGTCGAGGGCGTGGAAGAGGTTGAACCGAAGGAGGGACTTCACCTTGTTCCGCTGCAGATGGCCGATCAGATGCCACCGCACCGGCACCGACACGGCGTCCATCTTGGAGAGCGCTTCCTGGACCCGATTTTCCCCGACGTCCTCGAGCCCCGCATCGACCGCCGCCTGCACCGAATCGGGACCGTGGGTCTTCGTGACGGCGATGATCCTGACCGTCTGGCCATGACCGCCGCGCCTCACCGCCGAATCAATCCGTTCACGTACCTGGAGCAGCCGGTCCGCGAGCTCAGGAAACGGCATAACGCACCAACTTACCGGAGGTTACAGAGCGAATCAAGGGAAGCGGCCACTGCCGCGGAGGGGTTTGGAGCGAGCGTCCATCGCGGACACGACAACACATCCAGAAAGTAGTCGTTGACGGGATCGAGCGACGGATGCACCGATCGGCCGCGTTGCCACGCGCCGATGTCCACCGCGGCCCGACGCACCGCCGGCGTATCGATGACGACCCGGGCGGCGCCGGCAGCAGACCGCGACGCCGACCCCGAATCGGCAACCAGAATGGCTCCCGTCATTCGCCAGCGACTGCCGATGCGATCGCGATCGGACGCGGCGACGCTGACCGCGACCGCGACCGGACGACCCAGCTCGCGTGCGCGTTGAGCGATGCGTTGCGGCAGCGCATCGAAATCCGGCATCGCGCTGTCGCCGACGAGACCATATCGCCGCTGCATCTCGCGCGCGTACCACGGCGCGCCGAGCAGAGGCAGCGTCACGACG